>CANPZC010000003.1 GCA_947589355.1 uncultured Clostridia bacterium | reverse complement strand
AAGACTTTAGTTCCTGTAATTATTTTATAATACGCCGAAAAAATATTCAAGTACTTAAAATATAACAAAATTCGACAAAATATCTTGAAAATCACGAAAAATCGCTGTTTCAGCACTTTCTCATACAACAAATTGCAGTAAAATAAAGCCCGAAAGACTAACGTCTTCCGGGCTAGTTAATAATCTAATGTTTCCCTTATAGATCAATTACTTCTTGTCAGCTATTGCAGCCTGAGCAGCAGCAAGTCTTGCTATAGGCACACGGAAAGGTGAGCAAGATACATAGTCAAGACCTATCTTGTGGCAGAACTCAACAGAAGTCGGGTCGCCGCCGTGCTCGCCGCAGATACCGCAGTGGAGCTTCGGATTTACCGGCTTGCCGAGGTCGATAGCCATCTTCATCAGCTTACCAACACCTGTCTGATCGAGCTTAGCGAACGGATCGTTCTCATAGATCTTAGCATCATAGTAAGCTCCGAGGAACTTGCCTGCATCGTCTCTTGAGAAGCCGAATGTCATCTGAGTAAGGTCGTTAGTACCGAAGCAGAAGAAGTCAGCTTCCTTAGCTATCTCGTCAGCGGTAAGAGCAGCTCTCGGTATCTCTATCATAGTACCTACCTCATACTTGAGGTCAGAGCCTGCCTCAGCAATAACTGCATCAGCGGTCTCAACAACGGTCTTCTTTACGTACTTGAGCTCCTTAACGTCGCCTACCAGCGGTATCATTATCTCAGGCTCAACTTTCCAGTCGGGGTGAGCTTTCTTAACGTTGATAGCAGCCTTGATAACAGCCTTTGTCTGCATCTTAGCTATTTCGGGGTATGTTACAGCCAGACGGCAGCCGCGGTGACCCATCATCGGGTTGAACTCATGCAGAGAAGCGATGATGTTCTTGATGGTCTCAACGCTCTTGCCCTGAGCCTTAGCGAGTGCCTCTATGTCAGCTTCTTCTGTAGGAACGAATTCGTGCAGAGGCGGATCGAGGAATCTGATAGTAACAGGGCAGCCCTCGAGAGCCTCATAAAGAGCCTCAAAGTCGCTCTGCTGCATAGGCTCTATCTTAGCCAGGGCAGCTTCTCTTTCCTCAACGGTATCGGAGCAGATCATCTCTCTGAATGCTGCGATCCTGTCGGGATCAAAGAACATATGCTCTGTACGGCAAAGACCTATACCCTCAGCGCCCAGCTCTCTTGCTTTCTTAGCATCAGAGGGAGTATCAGCGTTTGTTCTTACTTTAAGTTTTCTATACTTGTCGGCCCAAGCCATTATTCTTCCGAACTCGCCTGCTATGGTAGCGTCAACGGTCGGGATTATGCCGTCGTAGATGTTACCGGTAGAGCCGTCTATAGAAATGTAGTCGCCCTCGTGGAAAGTCTTTCCTGCAAGCTCAAACTTCTTGTTAGCTTCGTCCATCTTTATCTCGGAGCAGCCCGATACGCAGCAGGTACCCATACCACGCGCAACAACGGCAGCGTGAGAAGTCATACCGCCTCTTACGGTAAGTATGCCCTGTGCAGACTTCATACCCGTGATATCTTCGGGAGAAGTTTCAAGACGAACCAGAACGACCTTTTCGCCCTTTGCAGCCCAAGCTTCTGCATCGTCAGCGGTGAATACTATCTTACCGCAGGCAGCGCCCGGTGAAGCGCCAAGACCCTTGCCCATAGGTGTTGCAGCTTTAAGAGCAGCAGCATCGAACTGCGGGTGCAGCAGAGTGTCAAGGTTTCTCGGATCTATCATAGCAACTGCTTCTTCTTCAGTCCTCATGCCCTCGTCAACGAGGTCGCAGGCTATCTTCAGAGCAGCCTTAGCTGTTCTCTTGCCGTTTCTTGTCTGAAGCATATAAAGTTTGCCATGCTCAACGGTGAACTCCATATCCTGCATATCTCTGTAGTGATCTTCCAGAGTAGCGCATACTTTCTGGAAATCAGCGAAAGCCTGCGGGAACTTCTCAGCCATCTGCGCTATAGGCATAGGAGTACGAACACCGGCAACAACGTCTTCGCCCTGTGCATTGGTAAGAAATTCGCCCATCAGCTTCTTTTCGCCTGTAGCAGGGTCACGAGTGAACGCAACGCCGGTGCCGCAGTCATCGCCCATGTTACCGAACGCCATAGACTGTACGTTTACGGCAGTACCCCATGAATAAGGTATGTCGTTGTCTCTTCTGTAAACGTTGGCTCTCGGGTTATCCCATGAACGGAATACCGCCTTGATAGCGCCCATAAGCTGTTCCTTAGGGTCTGTCGGGAAATCAACGCCGATCTTGCTCTTATATTCAGCCTTGAACTGGCTTGCCAGCTCTTTCAGGTCGTCAGCGGTAAGCTCAACGTCCTGAGTAACGCCCTTCTTAGCTTTCATCTCGTCAATAAGCTCTTCAAAGTATTTCTTGCCGACTTCCATAACAACGTCGGAATACATCTGAATAAATCTTCTGTAGCAGTCCCAAGCCCATCTGGGGTTGTTGGATTTTTCTGCGATAACATTAACAACGTCCTCGTTAAGGCCGAGGTTAAGTATGGTGTCCATCATGCCCGGCATGGAAGCGCGCGCACCCGAACGAACCGAAACGAGCAGCGGATTTTCCTTATCGCCGAATTTCTTTCCTGTGATCTCTTCCATCTTTACGATGTACTCATTGATCTCAGCCATTATCTCCGGGTTGATCTCTCTGCCGTCCTCATAATACTGAGTACAAGCCTCTGTAGAGATCGTGAAGCCCTGAGGAACGGGAAGACCCAAACCTGTCATTTCTGCAAGGTTAGCGCCTTTACCGCCGAGCAATTCTCTCATGTTGGCATTACCCTCAGTGAAAAGGTAACAATATTTCTTTGCCATTGGTATCTACCTCCAAATATTTTTAAATTCCGCGCGACCGCACCAAAAACGGTCGGCATACGGACTTACATCTATTATAACAGATTACGCCTCAAATTTCCATAGCTACAGACAAACTATTTGAAAAATTTTTGCATATTTTTTTCTGCTTTTTTATGTGCAACTTGCACAACACATACGTTTTTACGACTTCTTTTCACCATTTTCGTCCTGCTGCTCCCTGGCCATCTTTGCAAACTTTTCGTTTCTCTTGGCAAGTTTTTTGTCAGCATAGCCCTCTTTTACAGCCGTCTGCGAGCGTTCTATAGCCAGCGCGCCGTCGGGAACGTCCTTAGTAATAGTAGAACCTGCCGCCGTGTATGCGCCGTCGCCCACCTTTACGGGCGCTACAAGATTTGTATTGCAGCCTATGAAAGCGTTGTCGCCGATTATCGTGCGGTACTTGTTTTCGCCGTCAAAATTACAGGTAATGCAGCCGCCGCCCATGTTCACATTCTCGCCAACGTCGCTGTCGCCCACATAAGAAAGGTGCGCCATTGAAGCTCTGTCGCCTATCACTGAATTTTTTATCTCAACAAAATCGCCTATCTTTACGTGCTTTTTGATGTGTGTGCCGGGTCTCAGCTGTACCCAAGGCCCAACGGTAGAATAGTCTTCCACCTGCGAGTCGACCGCCTGAACATTGTTAAGAGCAACACAGTCGCCCACCACTACATTTTTAAGAATAGTATTGCAGCCTATAACGCAGCCGCTGCCTATCGTGGTATTGCCGAAAAGCTGCGTGCCGCTCTTTATGTGCGTGCCACAGCCTATCTTTACATTCCTGCCTATTATAACTCCGTCAGTACATGAAAACTCAACGCCGTTTTCAAGGTGCTTCTTTATAATATTGTTGCGTGCAAGGGTGTTCAGCTCCAAAAGCTGTGCGCGGTCGTTCGCCCCGAGAGATACATACGGGTTTTCCGAAATATACGCCTGCGCGGTCTTGCCCTTTGCCAGCAGCAGCGAAAGGCAGTCTGTCAGATAATACTCGCCCTGCGCGTTATCGGGCTTTATCTCATCTAAAACAGACAAAAGCTCTTTGGTATCAAACCAGTAACAGCCCGAGTTTATCTCGCGAATTTTGCGCTGCTCCTCGGTGCAGTCTTTATGCTCAACTATCGCTGAAACGCCGTTTTCACCGCGAATTATCCTGCCGTAGCCTGTGGCATCTTCAAGCACCGAAGTCACCACCGTAACAGAAGCTTTGCTGCTCTTGTGAAGCTCCAGCGCGCCTTTTATAGTGCCGCAGTCAATGAACGGCGCGTCACCGTTGAGGATAAGCGTGTAGCCGTCAAGGTTTTCTTCAAGAAAATCTTTAGCCTGCATTACCGCGTGACCCGTGCCGAGCCTCTCGCTCTGCATGACCGTCGTGTATCTGCCGCCGAGGTAGTCGTCTATCTGATTAGCCTCATACCCCTTTACAATGCAAATGCGCGAAAGTTGAGCCTCCTCGCACGCCGATATCACCCATTCCAGCATTGCGTCGCCCAGCACTTCCAGAAGAGCTTTGGGTTTGGTGGTCTTCATTCTTTTCCCCTGACCGCCTGCCAGTATAACAACATTGTCCGCCATAAATATGTCTCCTTTTATTTGATTTTTTCTTTTATAATATCCAGTATCCTGTGCGCCGCCTGCTCTTTTGACATCTTCTCAAGCTGCGCTGTGCCGTCTTTCGTTATGACCGTCAGCACATTTGTGTCCGTCCCGAAGCCTGCACCCTCGGTTTTCAGGCTGTTACAGCAAATCATGTCGCAGTTTTTGCTCTCCAGTTTTTTCTTTGAGTTTTCGATAAGATCGTCGGTCTCCATTGAAAATCCGCACAAAAACAGCTTGCCGTCCTTGTTGTGTTCACCGAGATATTTCAGTATGTCGGTCGTGCGTTTGAGATCTATCTTCATATCGCTGTCCGACTTCTTTATTTTGCTGTCCGCGACCGTTACGGGGGTATAGTCTGCCACCGCCGCCGCCTTTATGATAATGTCAAAGTCCTCATAACGCTCTTTTACAGCTTCAAACATATCCTCCGCCGAAGTTACGTTCACCACCTGCACAAACATCGGCGGCTGAATATCGGTGTGCGCCGCAATAACTGTCACCTGCGCGCCCCTCATCGCCGCAGCTTTCGCGAGGGCAAAGCCCATTTTCCCCGAAGAATGGTTAGAAATAAACCGCACAGGGTCTATCGCCTCTCTCGTCGCGCCTGCCGTTACAAGCACTTTCTTGCCTGCAAGGTCTTTTTCAAAAGCTATCTCATACAGTATACGCTCCAACAGTTCGCCCTCGTCGGGCATTCTGCCGTCGCCTATGTCACCGTTCGCAAGCATACCGCGGTCGGGCTCAACTATCTTGTAACCGAACTTTTTCAGCTTTTCGATGTTGTCCTGCACAATAGGGTCGTGATACATATTGTGGTTCATCGCCGGCGATATCATTCGCACGCAGGTGCAAGCCATAATGGTGGTGGTAAGCATATCGTCCGCAATGCCGCTTGCTATCTTGCCTATAACGTTAGCAGAGGCAGGGGCTATCATCACCAAGTCCGCCTGCTTTGCAAGGGCAACGTGCTCCACGCTGTACTGAAAATTGCGGTCAAAGGTGTCAATGAGGCACTTGTTGCCCGTCAGCGTTTCAAAGGTTATGGGGTTTATGAAGTTCGCGGCGTTTTTGGTCATCAGAACGTGCACCGCGCACCCCTGCTTTACCAGCATACGCGCCAGATTTGCGCTTTTGTACGCCGCTATGCTGCCCGTAACGCCAAGCAGCACGGTCTTGCCTTTTAGAATGTTTGTCATGATCAGCACCAGCTTTCAGATATAAGATGTTAGAGGTTAGAAACGGTTTTTCCTACCCTCGTGTTAATTGTCGTTTTCGCAGTTTTTATTTGCGCTTACGCGCGGCGCAGGAGCGCACCACCGCCCCACAGCACGCAAAAGTTTTAAGTCTTGTCAAGAACGGGAAAGTTTTCGATCGACCCTTTTTCAAAAGGGTCGTCAGGGTCGAGGGGTGAAACCCCCGTCGCCGTCCGCAGACGGCGAAATCCCCTACAACGTGCGCTCTGCAAGAGGTGAATTAGAAAACAGTTCGGTGAACTGTTTTCTAAGAGGGGAGGCTCTGCAAGAGAGAGCCTCCCCTTTAAGAAGCCATATCTCTCTTTCCTGCGCGCGCTTGCGTGCGCAATAGCTATGTAAAAGCCCCCACATCTTGCCTCTTGCTTCTAATTCTCAGTCGTTTGCCGCTGGCAGAATATTCTTCCAGCTTCCCCTGGGGCGGAATGTGGTAGGGGGATATTTAACGGTTAATATATACATAAAATGTAGACAGCGTGCTTTGAACAACTGTTTGTAGCGTTCAACGTGTGCGCTCCTGCGCCGCGCGTAAGCGCAAGCTTTAACAATGCTATTGCGCACGGAAAGCCTCACCCTTTACTTCCCCTCTGCCAACCTTTTCGCAAAACACACCGCGCCGTCAAGTTTGTCATACGGCGGATAATTCTCTATCCTGCTGTAGCCAAGCTTTTCATACAGCGCGACCGCGTCGGTCATTATTTCCCTTGTCTGCAAAACGGCGCGTTCAAAGCCCATGCGGCGCGCCTTTTCCTCAACAGCCACCATCAGCTTTGTCGCAATGCCATTTCCCCTGTATTCGGGCTGTACCCATACGCGCTTTATTTCCACATCGCTGCGCGAGTACCCTTTCAGCCCCGCGCACGCCACGGCTTTTCCGCTGTCATACGCTATTATCACGTCGCCTATGCTATCCGAAAGGTTGTACGGCACAAATCCCAGACGGTTTTTCTTTCCGCCGACTATTTTGCTGTAGTATTCCTCCGTCAGCAGATAAAATTTTTTGAAATCTTCGTTTTTGCCGTCCGTCCATTCGTATGTAATGTCATTCATTCATTTTCCTCGATATATAATGTAAAATCTAAGCTTCTCAGCACAATACACCAAACTCCCCAAAAAATCATCACTAACCCCCTAAAGCCGCTGGAAGAATATTCTGCCAGCTGTTTCTCGTTTTGGCGGTGTGAGGGTGGGTGAAAAAATATCTAATACACGCACTATCTGTGTTGGTACATAAAACTTTTAAGATCCGCGGCGCAAGCCGCACCTTAACTATTAACTATTCGTTATTCAATATTCACTATTCACTAATTCTGCTCCGCAGGTTAGCTGCGACAGCAGCAAAAATAAATCTTGCTTCTATCTGAACCGCAGATATGAAAAGTCTATGCTCTTATTTCTTCCTCTTAGGCTTTTGAGTTGGCAGCTCATCATACATAGCATTAAAAAGACCTGCCAGAAATTCCTTGTTGTCAACTTCTTCTACCAACAGCATCTCTTTTGCTCCCTCGTAGGGCAATTCATACCGAACCGTGGGCATATAAGCAATTGCCGAGCTTACAGGTTTAACAAGCAATCTGTCATCATAAATGCCGCCTGCTACTTTGCCGCGATAATAAATAATAAATTCTCCCATCATAGCCCGATAAGTAATGTCTTCCAAATCAGACAGCTGTTCTAAAATAAACTCTAAGTATTCCTTGCTTGACGCCATGTTTACACCTCAAATATGTATTAACCGCTGTAATTGACCTCTTGCCTGACACACCTTTTCAGCGATCAGAATTCACAGTAATTTCTCCAATTCATCAAGCAGTTTTCGTTTCATATCCGCAAGCTGCTGCTCGCTTGGTCTGCTGTCATCGGAATACATTTTCTCCATAGGATACCACCAGACAGGCCCTCTGCCGTTATTCCCGTAGTTTTCGAGGTCGCCGCTTACCCTCGGGAACAAATGCCAGTGAAGATGAGCATCGCCCATGCCGAGCAGCTCGTAGTTTATCTTCTCCGCACCAAAAGCCCTTGACACAGCATCGGCAACTATCGTCATTTCTTCAAGAAACTCAGCCCTTTCTAAAGGGTCAAGATGAAACAGCTCGGTCTTTTCACCGTGGTGCTTGTAAAGAAACAGCGTGTAGCCGTAAAAATGCTGATAATCGCCTATCACCACATATCCCGTTTTAAGTTCTTTCACGAAATAAGGGTTCTCGCCTTTTTTGATCATTTCAATTCGTTCGCATATCAGGCACATAATTATCTCCTGTTAATTTTGTTTCGCCGCTTCCGCGGCAGCCTGCGGAGCTGTTCACCGCTCCTGCGCAGCGCGTAAGCGCAAATAAATTTTACACACGGCGCGGCGTTCTCTGAGAGAACGCGGAAAGTTTGATATATCTTCTCAAAGGGAACGCCCTCTCTTGCAGGGCGTTCCCTCTTTCAAAATAGTCCACCGGACTATTTTGAAATTCACCCTTTGCGGAGCGCACGCTGTGTTTACGGGGACTCTGTCCCCGAACCCCTGCAAGCCTTGGCAGTTGCGAAGCAACTGTAAAAAAGAGCTTGACCGAAAACTTTTATTTTCTTGACAAGACTTGAAACCTTTGCACTTGTGGCGGTCAATGTGTGCGCTCCTGCGCTGCGCGTAAGCGCAAATAATATAGGCACTATCTGTACGCGCAAAAGCTGAAGTCACAACATCTTGCCTCTTGCTTCTATCTAAACCGCAGAAATGAAAAGCCCACGCAAACGTCATAAGACCTATTCTAACCTCTAACCTCTCACTTCTTTATCGCAAATTTTCAAACATCTCTTTCTTCCAAGCCCCGACTATCGTTTCTATTATATCATACTTATCTAAAAAATAAAAGTCTTTTGAAAAATTTTTGCCTGCCCTTGACTTTTCGGCGGTTATGTGTTATCATACAATCGTATTGTATCTTCAGGCAGCTTTATTCGGGGCTGCCGTGCGAAGAATGATAACAAGGAGGAACTTGATATGTCAAACAAAAACCAAAAGACTTCGGTGCTCAGCATCAAGTCGCTGACCTTGCTGGGTCTGCTGACGGCGATCGTTATGCTTTTCTCATTCACGCCGATCGGCTCTATACCCATAGGCCCGCTCGTGATCACACTCAACGTTATACCTATCGCCATTGCTGCGATAGCCGTAGGCCCCTTTGGCGGCGCTGTTATAGGCGGCGTTTTCGGTCTGATGAGCTTTCTGCAATGCGTGGGCATAGGCGTGCCAAGCGCTATGGGAGAGATACTTTTCAATATCAATCCGTTCTTAGCGTTCGTTCAGAGGTTCGTGCCTCGCCTGCTTGATGGCTTTCTGGTAGGGCTGCTGTTTATGCTGCTATCGAAAATAGGCAACAAATATGCCGCCTGCTGCATAACGGGCTTTTTGACGGCATTTCTGAACACGGCGTTTTTCATGAGCGCGCTGGTTTTGCTTTTCGGCAATACCGACTATATGAAAGAAACAATGGACGGCAAAAGCTTTCTGCCGTTTGTGGTGTCGTTTGTCGGCGTGAACGCCATAGTTGAGATGATAGCCGCAACGATAATCTCAGGCGCGGTAGGTTTCGCGCTTATAAAAGCAGGTTTTGTAAAGATCAAAAAGTAAGGGGGGAATTGCCGTGATACTTGCAATAGACGTAGGCAACACCAACATCGTTATAGGCTGCTGCGACAGCAAAGAAAACAAGGTGCTTTTCACCGAGCGGCTTTCCACCAGCCACAGCGCAACGGTGCTTGAATATGCAATTTCTTTCAAGAACGTTTTAGAGCTATACGGCATTGATCCCAAAGATATCGAGGGCGGCATGATATCATCGGTAGTGCCCTCTGCCACGCTGGCTATAAAGCAAGCGGTCGCAAAGCTTACCGGCAAAAATATGCTCGTGGTAGGCCCCGGGATAAAAACGGGTCTTGTCATACAAATGGAGAACCCAAAGCAGCTGGGCAGTGACCTTGTTGTAGGCGCGGTGGCAGCTATTGCAAAGTACAAAGCGCCCATGGTGATATTTGATCTGGGAACTGCAACTACCGCGGCTGTTATCAACGAAAGCAACACCTACATAGGCGGAATGATAATGCCGGGCGTGAACGTTTCGCTTAACTCGCTCACAAACAGCACATCGCAGCTGCCGAAGATAAGCCTTGAAGCCCCCAAAAAGCTGATAGGCGGCAACACCGTTGAGTGCATGACAAGCGGTATTTTCTATTCCACAGCCGCCAGCCTTGACGGCATCGCCGACAGGATAGAGCAGGAAATGGGGCAGCCGATAACCGTAATAGCAACGGGCGGACTTGCATCTACCATTGTGCCGTTCTGCCGCAGAAATATCATAATAAACGACGACCTTTTGCTTGAGGGTCTGATGATCCTTTACGGAAAAAACCATACAAAATAACAAATCATATGATACAATACAAAACAAGCCTCTTGCGGCAATAAACCGTAAGAGGCTATTTTACTGCGTTATTACGCGTTGTTTTCGGCAGCGTATTTTGCTATTACGCCTGCAACAAGGTGCGAGGGCAGCTGCTCATAGCGCAGTTTCTCAAACGTGAAGTATCCCCTGCCCTGTGTCATTTGTCTCAATAGCAGAACAAAATCTGTCATCTCGCTCATAGGCACTTCTGCAACTATCTCTGTAAGACCTTTCTTCTCCGCAGGGTTCATGCCAAGCACTCTGCCGCGGCGCTTGTTAAGTTCGCCCATCATGTCGCCCGTGTTCTCATCGGGCACGCAAACATTCAGCGCCCCTATAGGCTCTAACAGAACGGGGTCTGCCTGCGGTATGCCCTCTTTGAAAGCAAGAGATGCAGCTATCTTGAACGCCATTTCCGAGGAGTCCACAGGGTGGTAAGAGCCGTCAACCAAAATAGCTTTCAGACCCACCACGGGGAATCCTGCCAGCAGACCTTTCTTTACACATTCCTGCAAGCCCTTTTCAACGGCAGGGAAGTAGTTTTTAGGTACTGCGCCGCCGAATACTCTTTCTTCAAAAACAAGCTCATCAGATACGCACGGCTCAAATTCTATCCATACGTCGCCGTACTGACCGTGACCGCCCGACTGCTTTTTGTGCCTGCCCTGTACCTTAACTTTCTTGCGTATCGTCTCGCGGTAGGATATCTTCGGCACGGCAGTTACCACCTCAACGCCGAATGTATCTTTCAGCCTGCCTGCAATGCTGTCAAGGTGCAATCCTCCCAGCGTGCTGAGTATCATCTCATTCGTGGCGTTGTCAAGCGTGTATGTTATAGTCATGTCTTCTTCTAAAAGTCTCGCCATAGCGGAGGCTATCTTAGCTTCGTCACCCTGCTTTTTAGCCTTAACTGCCATGTTGTAGCAAGGTTTCGGGAACTCTACCTTTTCAAGAGCAATCACCTTTTCGGGCGCGCAGATAGTGTCGTTGGTGTTTACATTCATCTTCGCCGCAACAACAATATCGCCCGATGCCGCCTCGCTCACATCTATCTGCTTTTTGCCAACAAGCGTCATCAGCTTGCCGACCTTTTCGGTATTGCCCGTGGTCGCGTTCACAACGTCCATGCCTGCGGTCATCTTTCCGCTGTGTACCTTTATGAACGACATCTTGCCCACAAACGGGTCTGCAACGGTCTTGAAAACAAACGCGCACAGCGGCTGAGATGCGTTGCACTTTATCTCTGCAATATCATCGTTTGCGATAGCCTCTATAGTATCTTCATCGCTCTGATTCGGCACAAGCAGCGTAAGCTCTTTAAGAAGCATATCAACGCCCTCCATAGTCGCCGCAGAAACGCAGGTAACAGGCGTTATAACGCCCGACTTCATACCCTTGTGTATGCCGTCTATAAGCTCTTTCTGCGTGAACGGCTCACCAAGTATGAACTTCTCCAGAAGCTCCTCGTCAGTCTCTGCCACCGCTTCTGTAACCGCCGCAACAAGACCGTCAATACGGTATTCCATATTAGCGGCTATCTCGGCGGTAGGCATATCCGTTTCAACGGCTGTTCCCTTGCCGTCGTACTTGTACGCTTTCATTTCTATAAGATTTACATACGAAACTATCTTTCTGTCAGCAATAACGGGCACTACAACAGGGCAAACAGTTGGTCCGAACTCGGATTTCAGCTGCGTGAGCACGTTGTTGAAGTTTGCGTTGTCGTCGTCAAGCTTTGTAACAACAAACATCTTCGGCTTGCCAAGAGCCTCGGCACATTCATAAGCCTTGTGCGTGCCTACCTTAACGCCCGATCTGCCCGAAACTGTTATTATCGTGCAGTCGCTGGCAGCAATGCCCTCTGTCATGCCGCTTGCATAATCGAAAAGTCCCGGGGTGTCAAGCATATTTATCTTGTATTCTTCAAGACCCAGTTTTGCTCCTGCTGTCTCAAAACACATAAGCGATGTGTAAACCGAGCATTTTCTCTTTATCTCGTCTGCGGTATAATCCGAAACGGTGTTGCCGTCAGCAACCTTGCCCAGCCTGTCGGTCGCGCCGCACCTGTAAAGCAGTGCCTCAGCCAGTGATGTTTTGCCCGAGCCTGCGTGACCTGCCAGAGCTATGTTCTTGATATTTGACCTTGTGTAATTTTTCAACTTGATGATCTCCCGTCTTGTGGATTATGCAGCCGTTAATTACTTGCTTTATTAAAAATGCCTAATTAAAATTAAACTGCACGACTTAATTATATAACATTTCCACATAGATTGCAACGGCTTTCGGCATTGTTTACAATTTATTCACATTCAAGGATAAAATTTTGTTTATATTTTTGTTTTAGAAGATACCACAGCCGACAGCAGCGGTACAGCAAACGAGTACGCCGCCGCTATTGCAATGCACAAAGGGCTGAGCGCCACGGTAGAGAAAACCCCCTGCAAAAACGGCAGATACACAGCCGCCAGTATCACAATAAGTGATAGCGCCACCGCCGCCAGCATGAATATATTGTCGAACAGCGGCACATTGAAAAGCGTTTTTTCCTCGCTCTTACATTCAAAAACGTGCAGCAGCTGCGAAGCCACCAGCGTGAAAAGCGCGCCAGTTCTCGCCGCCTGTTCGCTGCCCGTCAGCCGCAGTACCGTTACAAAGCATGCCAGCGTGCTAAGCCCTATAAGCAGTCCGCGAAAAATAATGCGCGACATAAGTCCTCCCGAGAAAAAGCTCTCGTCACGCCTGCGCGGCTTTTTCTTCATAACGCTTTCTTCCGTCGGCTCGAGCCCCAGCGCCACCGCAGGCAGGCTGTCAGTCACTAAGTTTACAAGCAATATCTGCGTTGGCAAAAGCACCACCGGCAGCCCCATAAGTATGCCGAAAAGCATCGTAACCACTTCGCCTATGTTGCACGATATCAGATACCTCACAAATTTGCGTATGTTCGCATATATCGTGCGCCCCTGCTCTACCGCTCCCACAAGGGTCGCAAAATTGTCGTCAAGCAAAACCACGTCAGCCGCCGAGCGCGTAACATCGGTGCCCGTTATACCCATAGATACGCCAATATCCGCTTCTTTTACAGCAGGCGCGTCGTTCACTCCGTCACCCGTCATAGCAACAACGTGCCCCTTTGCCTTGAACGCCCGAACTATTCGCAGCTTGTCGGCAGGGCTTACTCGCGCGAAAACCGTCACTTTTTCTATAATTTCCGCAAGCGCATCGTCTGTCATCGCCGCAAGTTCTGCACCCGTCAGAGCAATATCACCGCTGTGGAATATCCCTGCCTGCTTTGCTATCTCAACCGCCGTCAGCGCGTGGTCGCCGGTTATCATCACCGTTTTTATGTGCGCTTTTGAGCACAGCTTCACAGCGTTTTTAGCCTCTTTTTTAGGAGGATCTATCATTCCCGCAAAGCCTAAAAATACCGTTTTACCGTCGGTTTCTTCGCAAAACGCCAAAACCCTCAGAGCCTTTGCAGCCATGCCGTCGCACCGACCCATCAAAGCTCTTTTAGTGCCGCCGTCAAGTGGGGCTATCTCATCTTCTCGGTATACATATCCGCACATATCAAGAATTACATCAGCCGCTCCTTTGGTGTATGTTATCACCTTGCCGCCTATTTTTACGCTGACCGACATCTTCCTGCTCTCGCTCTCAAACGGCACTTCAGCCAGCCGCTCTGCCCCCAGCCTGTCAGCGGTAACAGAGCCTTTCGCGGCGGCTATAAGCAGGGCAGTTTCGGTAGGGTCTCCGTATGTCTGCCAGTCGTGAGAGCCTTTTTTCGTTACCGTGCGAGTGATAGTCGCATCACTGCACACTACCGCGCATATAAGCAGCTCGCGAAGTGCCGAAACAGGCGGATCTGCCACACCGTCAGAAAGTATCTGCCCGTCACACTGCGTGCCGCTGCCGGTAACGTTAAAATCGCAGTCTGCGGTAGATATTCGCGTTACCGTCATTTTGTTTTCTGTAATAGTTCCCGTCTTGTCGGTGCATATAACAGATGCGCACCCCAGCGTTTCTACCGAATGAAGCTTGTGTACAAAAGCGTTCTTTTTAAGCATACTGCGCACCGCCAACGCCAGAGCTATAGTAACAGTGGCAGGCAGCCCCTCGGGTATGGCAGCAATTGCCACCGTTATTCCCGTCATAAGCATTGAAAACACAGGTTCGCCGCGTATTACGCCTGCCAGAAATACCACCACGCACACCGCAAGGCATATTATAGCAAGCCGCTTGCCAAGCTCACCAAGGCGCTTCTGCAAAGGCGTCTGCTCCTCCTCGATGTCGGAAAGCATATCCGATACCTGCCCTATCTGCGTTGCAAGCCCCGTAACAGCAACTTCGCACCTTGCCTTGCCTTTAACAACGTTCGTACCCATGTATGCCATGTACGGCAGATTCAGCGCACTGTAGGTCGTTTCGCCGCTGCGGCAGCGTTTTGCACACGCCTGCGTTTCGCCCGTAAGTATCGCTTCATCGCACATAAGGCTCTGCGATGATATTATGTAGCAGTCCGCAGGAACTCTGTCACCGCTTTCCAGTTCCACAACATCGCCGCGCACAAGCTCGCTTGCAGGCAGCACTTTCAGCTTGCCGTCGCGGTATACTTTCGCAGTCGGCGAGGTCATTTTCTCTAAAGTCTCCAGCGTTCTCTCGGTTCGGTATTCCTGAATGAATCCCAAAGCCGCATCGAGCAGCACAACAAGAAGTATCGTAGCCGCATCGTAAAATTCGCCCATAAATACAGAAACGACCGTCGCGCCTAAAAGTATCATCACCATAATGTCGCGAAACTGATTTATAAATATGCCTGCCGCGCTTTTCTTTTTCTTCTCTCCAAGTACGTTTTTGCCGTCCTCTTCCAGACGTCTTTGCGCTATCTCCTCGGGCAGCCCCAAAGACGTCTCCTGTTCGTCCTTTATTTCTTCCACAAAATATTCAAGCATAGCCTTTCTCCTTTCTTGTACACGCTTTTAAGACCTGTACAATTTATATGTTTGCATACTATGGCAATATGCCGATGCTTTTCATAATATATTACAGGCAAGACCTGATTGCCTGTTTTTTTATAAACACACGGGAGGTCAGCTTTAATGACAGGAAACCTTGAAAAAACTGTATTTGCTATGTCCTCTATAACCTATGCCGCAAAAGCGCAAAGCATACTTAGGCAAAACGGCTACGGCTGCGAGGTCATAAGAACGCCGAAAGACCTTTCAAAAGGCTGCGGCTACAGCATAAAAGTTATAGGCAGCCGCGAGGGAGCAGCTTCTCTCCTCTCGCAGGCAGGCATATTGATAAAGGCAGCAAAAGAGCTGTAACTTAAAAAGAAAGGAGGCAATAAATTGATATATTTTGACAATTCCGCTACCACATACCCAAAGCCCTTATCCGTCGCTCAGGCAATGGCAAACGCGGTGGCAAAGCTGGGCGGCAACCCCGGCAGAGGCGGTCATACCATGGCAATGCAAAGCGCGCAGGCAGTCTATAATGTCCGAGAGCAAGCCGCGAAAATGTTCGGCGCAAAAAGCGAAAACACCGTGTTCACACTCAACTGCACCCACGCGCTTAATACCGCAATAAAAGGCGTAGTGCCGCCAAATTCTCACGTTGTTATTTCGTCAATGGAGCATAACAGCGTATCCCGTCCCGTGTATGCGCTTGGCGAAAAGGGCGTTAAATGCTCAATAGCACGCGTCAGCGAGGACGACTGCGAGACAGTTGAAAACTTTTCAAAGCTTATAGGCAAAGATACAAAAGCCGTTATATGCACCGCCGTTTCAAACGTAACAGGCAAAATACTGCCGATAGGGCGCATAGCGCAGCTTTGCAAAGAAAAGGGCGTGTGCCTTATCTGCGATGCTGCCCAGGCGGCAGGCGTTTTGCCCCTCTCGGTAAATACTTCCGCTGACATTATTTGCACCGCAGGGCATAAGGGTCTTTACGGTCCGTCAGGCACGGGGCTGCTTGTAACTAACGGCGTATACCCCATTTTACCGCTTACAGAG
Source organism: uncultured Clostridia bacterium (assembly GCA_947589355.1). GTDB lineage: Bacteria > Bacillota > Clostridia > Oscillospirales > Ruminococcaceae > UBA7477. Next base: position 112,640 of record CANPZC010000003.1, on the reverse strand, counting down.
GGCGGCACGGGTACTACATCATTAGAGACCGCCCAGCCCGATATAATGCCCGAAATGCTGGAAAGCGGCACGGTGAATGTTCCCGGCATAGTGGGGCTGGGCAAGGGCATTGAGTTTGTAAATTCAAAGGGGCTTGCAAATATCCACGCAAAAGAGCAAAAGCTTTGTGATATCTTCATAAGCTATATAAAAAATGTTAAAGGCATAAAAATATACCGCGGCGATGGGGCTTATGCGCCGATAGTGGCTTTTAATGTAGGTGATGTTCATTCAAGCGATCTGGCGCAGTTTTTAAGTGATAACGGCTTTGCTTTAAGGGGCGGCTATCAGTGCGCCGCTGTAACTCATCACTTCTTAAAAACGCTCGATCAAGGCGTGGTAAGATTCTCTCCCTCGGTGTTCAATAGCGAAAAACAAGTCGCGCTTCTGGCAGCCGCAGTAAAAAAATCAGCAAATTTTTAAGGAAATTTATAAAAAGGGCTTGTGATTTTTTAAAATATATGATAAAATAAATACGGTCATATCTTTTTAAGAGCCGTATGAAAGGAAGTGAAGCGATATGAGAGACCTTTTTAATGCATTTATAAGCGTTTGCGAGTCAATATCTTTGCCGGATATTGTCGATATGATACTGCTCTCGTATCTGCTTTTCAAATTCATGCAGCTCGTGCGCGAAACAAGGGCTCAGCAGCTGGTAAAGGGCATATGTATAATGATAGTCGCCTACCTTATCGCAGACTTTTTCGATCTGACGATAATGACTTTCATACTGACGAAGTGTTTCCAGTGGGGAATACTTGCGATAATCATAATGTTCCAGCCGGAGCTGAGGCGCATACTTGAAAAGATAGGCAGAGCGAAGATAATAGACTTCAACGTGTTCAGCCCGAGCGATCCGCAGGATATAGAAAACGCGTGGGCGAAAGCCATAAACTCAATATGCGATGCAGCCGCAAGCCTTTCTGCAACCGCAACAGGCGCGCTTATAGTGTGCGAGCGGCAGACAAGGCTCGGCGAGCAGATAGATACCGGCACAATACTCAACTGCACACCCAGCGAGGCGGTTTTCGGCAACATATTCTTCCCGAACACTCCGCTTCACGACGGCGCGGTGATAATGCGTGACGGAATGATACTTGCGGCAGGCTGCTTTCTGCCAAAGCCGCAAAAGGAAGAACTTATAAACAAACAGCTCGGTTCGCGCCACAGAGCCGCAATAGGAATGAGCGAAAACTCCGATGCGATAGTTATAGTTGTTTCAGAAGAAACAGGCACTATATCTGTCGCTGAAGACGGCGAGCTTACAAGAGGTTACACAAGAGACAGCCTTAAAAAGCTGCTCACCGACAGGCTGATGCCCGAGAAGAATGCCTCTCAGAAGACCACGCTCAAGGAGAAAGTGAGGGCAAAATGGAAAAAAGAAAATTAAGGTTCTTAAAAGTCCTCAAAAAAGATTTTGCGCTAAGGGTGTTGGCGGTCGCGCTTGCCATTATAATATGGTTCGCGCTTTCAATAACGCTGTTCCCTACCGTTTATATGACCATTGACGAAGTACCCGTAAATGTTGCTATCGAGGGCACTTCCGCCGAGTCGCAGGGGCTTGAACTTATAGATTTCAACGAGGAAACAAAGGTAGAGGTAAGCATAAGCGGCATGAGATATGATATAGGCTCATTCACCGCAAAAGACCTGCACGCCACTGTAGATATAAGCGGCATAAGCGAAGCAGGAACATACAGCCTGCCGGTAAAGGTAACATCTTCGGCAGATTCTATGAACGTAACGGAAATAACGCCCTCTACCGTAAAAGTAAAGCTGGACTATATAAAGACCGCCGACATACCGCTTCGGGTAAGAGCCAACGCCATAAGCCCCGAAGAAGGCTATTCGCTCGGCGACCCTATCATCACCCCCGAGACTATTCAGGTAAAGGGCGAGCAGAAACTTGTAGATAAGATAGCGTATGCAATTTTCGCTGTAGATCAGAAAAAAACGCTCACCGAATCTTACGATACCTCGGACGGCAAGGTGTATCTCTATTCCGACGACGGTACGCTTATTGACGACAAGTCTTTCGAGATAAGCAACGACCCCATTTCGGTAAAGTTTCCGGTATACTTTTTAAAGACTTTGAAATTTACCTTTGATTATCAGGGCGCGCCCGACAATTTTGATACTTCTATACTGAAATATACGCTCTCGAACGACACCATAGACGTTATGACCGCCAACGACAGCATCTTAGATCAGGACGACCTGCATCTGGGGTATATAAACCTTAGTGACATCGACCTTGAAAAGACCTTTACTTTTGATGTAAGTCTTGACAGCGGCGTAACGAGCGCATCGGGCATAAATACCGTTACGGTAACGTTCGACCCGTCGGGCTTTGTGTGCAAGGAATTTACCATTCCCGAAAGCAATATCAAAATAATCAACGCCCCTGCAAGTCAGGATATACAGCTTACCACAAAGGCTGTTTCAAACGTTAAGATATACGGCCCGCAGAGCGTTATGGAGACCCTTACGGCAGATGACATCATCGCCGAGTTCGATATGCAGTCTTCGGTACTGGAAAACGGCTCTTACTCACGCAGCGTGAAGATATATGCGCCGCAGGTAAATACCGTGTGGTGCTGCGGCAGATATGAGATAATGTTCACTGTCGCCGAAAAGAAGACCACCACTACCACAGCCGCCGCAGCTAATACCCCAAGACCGGGCAGATAAAAATATACGCTCCCTTTTCACGGGGAGCGTTTTTATGGGAAGTGTTTTAATGCCGATAATTATACCGCAGATAAAAGGCACGCTTACACAAACGAGCGATGAAATAATTGCCAAAGCTCTGAAAACGGCAGGCATAAACAGCCGCGATATTGCCTTTGCAGATATTTATAAAACTTCTGTAGATGCGCGCCGCCGCGATAAAAAGGGCATTCATTTTGTCTACAGCGTTTGCGTTTCTTTAAAAGATAAAAATGCCGAGCAGCGCACAGCCGATGAAAAGCGCCTTACCTATGCGCCGTATGGTGAAATAGATGTTCGCAAGGGCTCAAAGCCTTTGGGCGGCAGAATAGTTATAGCAGGCTTCGGCCCGGCAGGAATGTTCTGCGCTTTGACCTTAGCAGAAAACGGCTATAAACCGCTTGTGCTGGAGCGCGGCAGCGAGGTGGGCAGGCGCGTTGAAAAGGTATCAAATTTTTGGCGCGGCGGCGAGCTTGACGAGCAGACGAACGCGCAGTTCGGCGAGGGCGGCGCAGGCACTTTTTCTGACGGTAAACTTACCACGCGCATCAAAGACCCCCTTTGCAGATATGTTCTGGAGCGGCTCACTCTGCTGGGCGCACCGAAAGAACTGCTCACCAAGGCAAAGCCGCATATAGGCACCGACAAGCTGCGAGATGTGGTGAAAGATCTGCGAAAGCGAATAATAGAATGCGGCGGCGAGATAATGTTCGATACCCGGCTTGACGGCATTTCGCTTTCGGGCGGCAGAGTAACTAAGGTCTCGTTCTCGGGCGCTGAAACAGGCGATATGCAAAGCGGCTGCGTGGTGGCTGCAATAGGTCACAGCGCGAGAGATACAGTGCAAATGCTTCAAAACAGCGGCGCTGTGATACAATCTAAACCTTTCGCGGTGGGCGTGCGTATCGAGCATACACAAAGGGCTGTGAACGAGAGCCTTTACGGCAGATACGCCGATGACCCCCTGCTGCCCGTCGGCGAATATCAGATGTCTTACACACAAAAAGACGGTCAGGCGTGCTATACATTTTGTATGTGCCCCGGCGGCGTGGTAGTGCCTGCCGCAAGCGAGCGCGGCGGCGTTGTGGTAAACGGCATGAGCGAGTATGCAAGAAACGGCGTGAACGCCAACAGCGCGCTGGTCGTGCCCGTAAACCAAAGCGACTTTGGTAATTCCCCTCTCGGCGGAATGGAATTTGCACGAAAGATAGAGCAAACGGCATATGCGGCGGCAGGAAACTTTGCTGCTTACACTGCGCCTGCCTGCACCGTAGGCGGATTTTTGTCGGGTACGCCTGACTTAAAAAGCGAAATTTTGCCTACATATGCGCGCGGCGTTGTGCCATGTGATATATCTTCAATACTTCCAAACCGCGTTACAGATATGCTTAAAAAAGGTCTGGGCGTTTTCTCTAAGCGAATGAAATGTTTTAAAGACGAGACCGCCATTCTGACCGCCCCCGAAACGCGTACTTCCTCGCCTGTCAGGATCTTGCGGAACGACAGCGCAAAGGCGGTAGGCATTGAAAACCTCTACCCCTGCGGAGAGGGCGCAGGCTATGCAGGCGGCATAACTTCATCGGCAGTCGACGGCATAAAGACCGCGCTGAAAATTATGGAAGAATACGCACCATACTGATTTTCGCAAAAATATATCCGACTGTTTTAGTTGAGCAGCCGGATCTTTTTATTTTTGTTGCTCTTTTATCTTTTCAGAAATCATAGATAATTCCCTTTTATATAGTATCTCACCTGCTGTTTTATCATAATTTTTTCAATACGTCAAATAATATCTTGACAAACAAAATAAATGGTGTTATAATATATCTGTAAATACCCCATGGGGGTATACAAGGGAGGCGCATATATCATGGAAAATATAGATAACAACAAAAAATGCTGCTGTGAATGTCACAAGACCACCGAGCGCAGTATTGAAGAAAAGAAAAAGCTTCTCAACCGCTTGAGCCGCATCGAGGGGCAGATCCGCGGCATAAAAGGCATGGTAGAAAAAGATGCCTACTGCGCCGACATACTCACACAGTGCGCTGCCGTAAACGCCGCTGTCAACGCTTTCAACCGCGATCTTATCGCGCGGCACATAAAAAGCTGTGTCGTCCGCGACCTTAAAGAGGGCAAGGAAGACGTTATAGACGAGCTTGCCGACGTTATGCAGCGGCTGATGAAATAGAGGTGCAGTCATGGAAAACACAAAGCAATATATAGTTACAGGCATGACCTGCGCCGCCTGCGTCAGCAGAGTTGAAAAGGCTGTTTCAAAGGTGCAGGGGGTAGAAAACTGCTCCGTCAGCCTGCTTACAAATTCTATGGCGGTTCAGGGCAAGGCAGCGCCCGATGAAGTTATAGCGGCAGTAACAGCGGCAGGGTACGGAGCAAGCGTAAAGGGCGCTGAAAAATCCTCGCATACCGACGATGAAGAACAGCTCAAAGACCGCGATACACCGCTTCTTCTGAAAAGATTTCTGGCATCGCTGATATTCCTTGTCGTGCTTATGTATATCTCAATGGGGCACACCATGTGGGGCTGGCGGCTGCCAAGCTTTTTTGAGGGCAACCACATCGCGGTGGGGCTGGCGCAGCTTTTGCTTACCGCTATAATTATGGTGATAAACCAGAAGTTCTTCATAAGCGGATTTAAGAGCCTGTGGCACCGTTCGCCGAATATGGACGCGCTTGTGTCGCTGGGTTCTGCCGCGGCTTTCATATACAGCACCGCCGCACTTTTTGTAATGACCGATGCGCAGTTAAACGGCGACAGCGACAAGGTAATGAGCCTTATGCACGAGTTTTATTTTGAATCGGCGGCTATGATACTTGCGCTTATAACGCTGGGTAAAATGCTAGAAGCGCGTTCAAAGGGCAAGACCACAGATGCCCTCAAAAGCCTTATGAAGCTTTCGCCAAAAACTGCGAATATTATTAAAGACGGCGTTGAAACTACAGTACCCATAGAGCAGGTAACAAAAGGCGATATTTTCACCGTGCGCCCAGGCGAGAGCATACCCGTTGACGGCGTAGTTACCGAGGGCGGCAGCGCGGTTGATGAATCCGCACTGACAGGTGAGAGCATACCGGTTGACAAGGCAGTCGGCTCGCCCGTTTCGGCAGGAACTATAAATCAGTCGGGCTATATAAAATGCCGCGCAACAAGGGTCGGAGAGGACACCACTCTTTCGCAGATAATAAAAACGGTCAGCGATGCCGCCGCCACAAAAGCCCCCATAGCGCGCGTGGCAGACAAAGTGTCGGGCGTGTTCGTTCCCACGGTGATAACCATTGCTTTTATTACCACTGTTATATGGCTTCTTTTGGGTAAGCCTTTCGGTTTTGCTATTGCAAGGGGCATTTCGGTGCTGGTGATAAGCTGCCCCTGCGCTTTAGGTCTTGCTACCCCCGTTGCGATAATGGTCGGCAGCGGCGTTGGCGCAAAAAACGGTATACTTTTCAAAACTGCTTCGGCTCTTGAAAACTTAGGCAGATCAACTATCGCCGTTCTCGATAAAACAGGCACTATAACGCTGGGTCAGCCGCAGGTGACCGATATTGTTACCGCAGACGGCTTTTCGGAAAGAGAGCTTGTTTCACTTGCATATTCTCTTGAAAAAAAGAGCGAGCATCCTCTCGCGCGCGCTGTAACTCAGTATGCAGAAAAGAATAGTATATCATTTACAGATACGCAGGATTTCAAAGCGCTGGCAGGCAACGGTCTTACAGCTTTTGCAGACGGCGCACAGCTTTCGGGCGGAAGCTATGAATTTATAAGAACAGCCGCCGAGATACCGAGCGATATAAAAGAGCGTTCGGAGCAGCTTTCGGAAAATGGCAAAACGCCGCTGTTCTTTGCAAAGGGTAATAAACTGTGCGGCGTTATAGCCGTTGCAGACGTCATAAAAGAAGACAGTCCGCAGGCTGTGAAAGAACTGCAAGATATGGGCGTGCGCGTTGTTATGCTTACCGGCGACAACGAGCGCACCGCAAGGGCTATAGGCAGTCAGGCAGGCGTTGACGAGGTAATAGCAGGCGTTATGCCGCAGGGCAAAGAACGAGCCGTAAGCCGCCTGAAAGAGCAAGGCAAGGTGGTAATGGTCGGCGACGGCATAAACGATGCCCCTGCCCTTACCGCCGCCGATGTAGGCATAGCAATAGGCGCAGGAACAGACGTTGCCATAGACGCGGCGGACATAGTGCTTATGAACAGCCGCCTTGCAGATGTTCCTGCCGCTATCAGGCTCAGCCGCGCAACACTGCGCAACATTCATGAAAATCTGTTCTGGGCATTTATATATAATACGCTCGGCATACCGCTTGCGGCAGGGGTGTTCATATCGCTGCTTGGCTGGCAGTTAAACCCGATGTTTGCCGCCGCCGCGATGAGTTTATCAAGCTTTTGTGTAGTAACGAACGCTTTAAGGCTGAACCTGTTCAACATACGCAAATGCAAGGTACGCAAAAGCGGCAATGCCAAAACAGATATACAAGTAACAAGAGAGGAGGTAGATACCATGGAAAAGACTATAAAAATTGAAGGCATGATGTGCCACCACTGCGAAATGCACGTTCAGAATGCTCTGGAAGCTATCGACGGCGTTTCAAAGGCTGAGGCAAGCCACGAAAAGGGCGAAGCCAAAGTTTTGCTTACAAAAGATGTAGACAACGAAACGCTGAAAAAGGCAGTCGAGGCACAAGAATACAAGGTGCTGGGTATAGAGTAAACGGCGCATACAACATAGAGCATACCGAGGTGGCATGCTCTTTTTTCTTGTTAAAAAACCGCGAATATTGTATAATTATAGTGAAAGGAGGTCTTTCGCTATGTTTGAAAATTTTGAAAGACATTTAAAAGAACAGGAACTGTCAAAAAACACTGTAGACTCATATATGTTCGCGGTAAGGCAGTTTCACGAAAACTATGGCACTGTAACACTAAAGAACCTGCGTTCCTACAAAACGTGGCTGATCGAAAACTACAAACCCAAAACCGTAAATCTGCGGCTGAGGGCGATCAACTGTTATTTGGAGAGCATAGGCAAGGAGAAGTGGAAACAGCCCGTTGTGAAGATCCAGAACAAAACGTTTCTTGAAAACGTAATAAGCGAGGCTGACTACGAATACTTCAAAAGCCGCCTGAAAGAGGACGGCGAGATGTTCTGGTATTTCGTCATACGCTTTCTTGCCGCAACGGGCGCGCGGGTAAGCGAACTTATCCAAATAAAAGCGGAACACATACGGCTCGGCTATCTCGATCTCTATTCCAAAGGCGGCAAGCTGAGACGTATATATTTTCCCTCGACCCTGCAAAAAGAGGCGCTTGAATGGCTTGCGGAAAGCGGCATAAAAAGCGGCTTTGTTTTTCTCAACAAATACGGAGAACGAATTACCACGCGCGGCATTTCGGGGCAGCTAAAGCGCCTTGCCGGCCGCTACGGCATAGATACCGCGGTAGTCTATCCGCACTCTTTCAGGCACAGATTTGCCAAAAGCTTTCTGGAGCGGTGCAACGATATAGCGTTTCTCGCCGACCTTATGGGGCATGAGAGCATAGAAACAACGCGCATATATCTGCGAAAGACCGCCACCGAGCAGCGAGAGATAGTCAACAAGGTGGTTGACTGGTAGACCTATACGCTTATTTGTGTAAAAAATGCCCTGCGGCTCTTGAAAAATTCTTGCATATGGTATATAATAAATATAACTATGTAGTGATAACCATGCTATGACCGAAAGGCGGTAATATAAATTGTTTGATATAACTTTGTTTGCAGGCAAAAGCGGTATGCAGAATGTGTACGCGCCGCTGCCGTTTGTGGCGCACCTTGTTTTCTGCGCGCTGGCAACGCTTTTGTACGCGGTGCTTTTCAACAGGCGCGGCAAAAAGCATTACCTTGTGCTTATGATAGCCATTGACCTCACGCTGATGACGCAGTTCTGGACGGACGAGTTGGTTATTTTCGCGGTAGGTTTTGCAGAAGTTGTAATGCTTATCATAGCTGGCGTGCTGGCGTATAAAAGCTCTAAAGAGGACAAAGAGCTGGCAGAAAAGCGCAAGCAGGAAGCAAGAATACGCCGAATGGAAAGAGAACAGCGGATGCAATCGGAAAAGCTTTTTGTAAAGCAGGAGTATATAGACAAAAATTTCGGGAAAGGCATTGTCGATCACGCGTTTGACGAGGACGACGACGAGTAAAACATATGAAAAAGCTTGTTATTCTTGACAGTGAAACGGTAACTAAAGGCGATGTTTCTTTAGATGAAGTGACCGCCCTGTGCGACAGCAAAATCTACGGCTATACCCCGAACGATGAAGCCGCCGACAGAATAGGCGATGCAGATGCGGTCATATGCAACAAATGCCTTATCACCGAAGATGTTTTTGATAGGTGTAAAAATCTGAAGTATGTAGGTCTTTTTGCAACGGGCTATAACAATGTTGACATTCAGGCAGCTAAAAAGCACGGCGCGGCGGTGTGCAATGTGCCGAGCTATTCAACAAATTCGGTGGCGCAGCATACGTTTGCGTTTCTGCTGAATTACTTCAATAAGACTGCCAAGTACGCCGAAACTGTTGCAAACGGCGACTGGGTGAATTATAAGCTGTTTTCATACTTTTATATACCTATCACAGAGCTTGCAGGGCTTACCATGGGCATTATAGGCTATGGCGAGATAGGCAGAAAAGTTGCCGAGATCGCAAAGGCTTTCGGCATGAATGTTATAACCTATACGCGCTCGCCGCAAAAGGTGACAGACGGCACAAGAGTTTGCACCCTGCCGCAGCTTTTGCAGGAAGCCGACGTGGTGTCGCTCCATTGCCCACTTACAAAAGGCAACGAAAAAATGATAAACAGCGAGGCGCTCTCGATGATGAAACCTACCGCGGTACTTATAAACACCGCAAGGGGCGGGCTTGTAGACGAGCAGGCTTTGGCAGATGCCCTGAATGGCGATAAGATAGCCCACGCGTGTTTGGACGTTCTGACAAATGAACCTATGACGGAAGATTGCCCTCTGAGATATGCAAAAAACTGCACCATAACGCCGCATATCGCTTGGGCGCCATACCAGACAAGGGTAAGGCTTTTGAAAGAAGTTGCTGAGAATCTGCGCTGCTGGCTTGCAGGTGAACCTCGAAACAATGTCGTAAAGTAAAGGGTGAATGTATTGTATAGTGAAAAAGTTATCTGCATATGCGGCAAGCTGTGCAGCGGTAAGACCACATATGCCAGACGCCTCTGCGAAGAGCGCAGCGCGGTGATCTTGTCTGTTGATGAGATAATGCTTGCTGTGTTTGGTCAGTATGCAGGCGAAAAGCACGAAATATACGTGCACAGGCTGTATAAATTCTTGTGCGAAAAAGCCGTGCAGATAGTTAAAGCAGGCGTGAATGTCGTGCTTGACTGGGGCTTCTGGACTAAAGACAACCGCGATAAAGTCAGAGCATTTTTTAATTCACACGGCATACAGTGTGAGATACACTATATAGACATCTGCGACGAGGACTGGGAGAAGTTTATAGAAAAGCGAAACGCCTCGGCTTTGGTGCATCAGGATAAAGAATACTATATCGACAGCAAGCTCAAAGAAAAATTCAAAAATATGTTCGAGATGCCCTCAAAAGAGGAGATCGACGCATGGATAATAATCTAACCTCAAAGGGAGTTTTGATATGCAAAGCGAGAATGATGTAAAGAAAAGAGTGGTAGTAAAACTGGGTACTTCTACCCTCACCCATAAAACAGGCAGGCTGAACATTCGCCGCATAGAGCGCATTGTTAAAAACCTTGCCGATATGCATAACGGCGGCTGGGAGATAATACTTGTTTCAAGCGGTGCGATAGGCTTGGGCATGGCAAAGCTTGGGCTTATTGAAAAGCCGAAAGATACACCGCTGAAGCAGGCGTGCGCTGCTGTAGGTCAGTGCGAACTTATGTATTTTTACGACAAGATGTTTTCAGACTACAACCTCAACGTCGCTCAAATGCTGCTGACAAAGTATATATTGCTGGAAGACAGAAAAAAGAACGTGCAGAACGCTCTGAAAGAACTGCTGAAATTCAACGTCATTCCCATAGTCAACGAAAATGATACCGTGGCTATAGACGAACTGGAGCTTGAAGTGGGCGAGAATGATTCTCTTGCCGCTACCGTGGCAGTGCTTGCAGAGGCGGATATGCTCGTTATAATGTCCGACATCGACGGTCTTTACGACGACGACCCGAGAAAGAACCCCGATGCAAAGCTTATCTCGGCTGTGTATGATATCAACGATCGCGTGAGAGAACTTGCAGGCGGCGCAGGTACGGCACTGGGCAAAGGCGGTATGAAGACCAAAATAGATGCCGCTCAGATCGCTGTAGAAAACGGAATAGATATGCTGATAGTCAACGGCAGAGACCCCGATGTGCTGTACGATGTGTTTGAGCGCAAGCCGGTAGGCACACTGTTCAAAGCCAAAGAAAAATAAGGGAGGGAAAGTTGTGAACGCTCTGAATTATATAGAAGTACTCGGCGTAAACGCCAAAAAAGCGAGGGCAGAACTCGCCGCGGCTATGACATCACAGAAAAATGATGCCTTAAATGAGATAGCTCATATACTGCGAAGAAGCAGCGAAAAAATAATCTCTCAAAACCAGATAGATATAAAAAACGCCAAAGAACGCGGTATGTCGCAGGCAATGCTCGACAGGCTCGCTCTGAATGAGAGCCGTATTGAAGCAATAGCCTGTGCCTGCGAGAATCTTACCAAACTTGACGACCCCGTTGGCATGGTAGACGGCGGCGGAACGCGCCCCAACGGCATAAGAATAGTAAAAACGCGCGTGCCGCTGGGTACTATAGGCATGATATATGAAGCGCGCCCTAACGTTACTGTAGATGCAGCGGCTTTGTGCCTGAAAAGCGGTAATGCTGTCATATTAAGGGGCGGCAAAGAGGCTTACTATTCAAATAAATGTCTCGTTGACCTTATGCGCATGGCAGTTGAGCGCGCAGGCTTTGACCCGAATATAATTCAGCTTGTTGAAAATACCGCGCGTGAGGTCGCCACCATGATGATGAAAGCCAACGGATATATAGATGTGCTGATACCGCGCGGCGGCGCAGGGCTGATAAATACCGTGGTGCAAAACGCCACCGTGCCTGTTATAGAGACCGGTAAAGGCAACTGCCATATCTATATCGATGAAAGCGCAGACCTTGATATGGCTGTAGAAGTTACCGACAACGCCAAAACTCAGCGCCCGTCAGTATGCAACGCAATAGAAACTTGCCTTGTGCATAGGGCTGTGGCAGAGAGATTTCTGCTTATGCTCAAAAAGCGGCTCGATAAACACGGTGTCGAAATTCGCGGCGACAGAATGACAAAAATGATCCTCGGCAGCGATGTTGTTGACGTTACCGAGGACGACTATGCCACCGAGTTTGACGATTATATTCTTGCCGTAAGGGTCGTGGACGACTTTGCGCAGGCGATAGAGCATATACAGAAGTATTCAACGGGTCACAGCGAGTGTATAATTACCGAGAGCTTGTATGCCGCTGAAGAATTTCAGCGCAGAATAGATGCCGCCTGCGTGTATGTAAACTGCTCCACAAGGTTTACAGACGGCGAACAAATGGGGCTGGGCGCAGAGATAGGCATATCAACGCAAAAGCTGCACACCCGCGGGCCTATGGGTCTGAAAGAGCTGACCACGATAAAGTGGCTGATAAACGGCAACGGGCAGATACGAACATGAAAATTTGCTGTAAAAGCAAGAAACGGTTTCACTGTTTTTATGTGAAGCCGTTTTTTATTGTGTATATTTTTTGCGCTGTCGCGCCAGCCTGCGGAGCTGTTCAACGCCCCACTATCCGCCTTGCCCGACTAAACCCACTTCCCTTTCATGCCTCTGGAAGAATATTCTTCCGCCAATTTCTTTATATATTGTATGGTGACTAGTGGGTCGGTGTTAGAAGCAAGAAAACTAGAAACAAGAAGTTGTAATTTCACCTTTTGCTTGTTTTTTATTCACGCTTACGCTCAGCCTGCGGAGCGCACACATTGACCGACTGTGAACAGTCTGGCAAGTGCCCAAAACGGTCGGCGGCGCACACCTTGCGGTGTGACGTGTTTTTTCATTCAACGCCCCACTATCCGCCTTGCCCGACTAAACCCACTTCCCTTTCATGCCTCTGGAAGAATATTCTTCCGCCAATTTCTTTATATATTGTATGGTGACTAGTGGGTCGGTGTTAGAAGCAAGAAGTTGATACTTCACCTTTCGTGCTTTTAATATTCGCGCTTGCACGCTCCTTGCCCCTCTCCTTTCAAAGCCTCGCCCTCTCCTGCAACTGGAAGAATATTCCGCCAGCAGCTTTTCTTTAGACGTTCTGTTGTTGGGCGCACTGCGCTCTTTTTCTTTTTCTTTATCATAAACATAATCATATTCTTTTTCTTTCTCTTTATCTTTTTCTTTATCTTTATCTGTAGCTTTTGCAGCTTTTGCAGAAATTTCTTCTTTTGCGTGTTTCGCCTTTGCCGCATCATAGCGCGCTTTGCAGACCTTTCCCCACTTTTTGCCGTCGCGCTCGATTGCCTTTTCATAAATATACAAATAAATTTTACGCAATCCTTTCGTTCGGCATAGTTGGCAGTATATCCTGCCATTGATTTCTTTATATATAGTAGGGTGGCGAGTGGGTGTTAGAAGTAAGAAGCAAGATGTGGGGGCTTTTCACAAAACTATTGCGCACGCAAGCGCGCGCAGGTAAAAGAGCTAAGGTCTTATCAAAGGGGAGGCTCTCTCTTGCAGAGCCTCCCCTCTGCTAAAACAGTCCACAGGACTGTTTTAGCATTCACCCCTTGCAGAGCGCACGATGTAAGGGCTTTCGCCCTCTGCGGAGGGCGACGGGGGTTTCACCCCTCGACCCTGATGACCCTTTTGAAAAAGGGTCAATCGAAAACTTTTGGTTTTTTGACAGGGTTTAATGCTTTTATGTACTGTGGACAGGTGAACAGCTCCAGCAGGGTGCTGCGAAAGCAGCAACATTATTATGCAAAATAAAAGGCAGCTCTCAATGGCTGCCTTAACAACATCTTGCTTCTTGCCTCTAAATCTCTAGCCTCTGATAGTGGTCAGCACCACTCCGGCAGCCGCCCCTATTATCGCGCCGCACACCGCGTAGTACACCTTGACCGACACCCCCAGCTTTACGCATATCACCATGATGACCGCCGCCGCGAGCATGGAGAACAAAAACAGTCCGCCAAAGCAAAGCGAAAGCCTGTTGCGCCTTGCCCACTGCCGCAGCTTGCCGCCCTCTTTAGGTGGCTTTTTCTTTGCGCGCCGCCTTAAAAACGCGCCTAAAAAAGCACAGACTGCCGCTGTAAAAACAAACGGCAGTCCTGCATATAAAAGCATTGTTTCCATTATAAAACTCTTACGCCCACAACTCCGTCGATAGCCTTTATAGCCTCAACGTCAACGCTGCCGGCAACGTCAAGCATGGTGTACGACCAGTCTTTCTTTGACTTGTTCACCATGTTCTCTATGTTTGCGCCCTTTTCTGCAACAGTTCCTGTTATCTGCGTGAGCAGCGCCGGAATGTTCTTGTGCAGCACGCATACAAGGTGATCGCCCGTCTTTGCAAGCTCTGCATTCGGGAAGTTTACAGAATTCTTTATAGTGCCCTTTTCGATGTAGTCTATAAGCTCGTGAGCCGCCATAACAGCGCAGTTGTCCTCCGATTCGGGCGTAGAAGCACCCAGGTGCGGCAGAACGATAACTCCGTCAACTCCGAGAACAACATCGTCAGCAAAGTCTGTAACATACTTAGCTACCTTGCCGTCTGCAATAGCCTTTACTACCGCTTCACTGTTCACCAGTTCGCCTCTTGCAAGGTTTATTATGCGCACGCCGTCTTTCATCATAGCTATCTGCGCTTCATCTATCATGTTCTTGCCCTCGGGAGTGTAAGGAACGTGCAGCGTGATGTAATCGCTGTTTTTGTAGATGTCATTTATATCGGCAACTACCTTTACCTGCGGTTTCAGATTAAGAGCCGCATTTACAGAAAGATACGGGTCGTAGCCTATAACGTCCATACCGAGAGAGATAGCTGCGTTAGCTATCTTTCCGCCTATTGCGCCCAGACCTATAACGCCGAGCGTTTTGCCCATTATCTCGGGGCCTGCATACTTAGCCTTGCCGCCCTCAACAGTCTTGGGAGCATCAGGCGTGCCTTTGAGTGAAGCAGCCCACGCGGCGGCCTCTGTTATCTTTCTTGAAGAAAGCAGCAGAGCGCATATCGCGAGTTCTTTAACTGCGTTTGAGTTAGCGCCGGGGGTGTTGAATACAACAATGCCCTCCTGCGCGCATCTGTCAACGGGTATGTTGTTTACGCCTGCGCCTGCTCTTGCAATAGCGAGCAGTTCGCTGCCAAACTCCATTTCATGCATTTTTGCAGAGCGCACCATTATAGCGGTAGGGTTCTCTATAGAATCACCTACAGCGTAAGCAGCCCTGTCGAAAATATCTGTGCCGCAAGCGGCTATTTTGTTAAGAGTAAGAATATTGTACATTTATATGACCTCTTTCATGTCTGATGCTGCACTGCATGGCATCAGGAAATAACACGGACTATTATAATACCCAGTACAGCGAGAATGCCGCACACGGCGGCTATCTTCCCTCTGATACCGTTTCGCCTTTTTATTCGTTCTTTAGTTTCTTCGCTTAGCTGAAAACTCATGAATTTTCTGCCTCAAACTTCTTCATGAATTCAACAAGCTTCTCAACGCCCTCGATAGGCATAGCGTTGTATATCGAAGCTCTCATGCCGCCAACAGTCCTGTGACCTTTAAGGTTCTCAAAACCTGCTGCCTTAGCCTCTGCAACAAACTTCTTGTCAAGCTCCTCATCGCCGGTAACGAACGGAACGTTCATAAGGCTTCTGTCTTTCTTTTCAACAGTACCCTTGAACAGCTTGCTCTGGTCGAGGAAGTCGTAAAGTATCTTAGCCTTCTTCTCGTTGTGAGCCTTCATAGCTTCCAGACCGCCCATTTTTTTTATCCACTTGAATACCTTGCCGCAGATGTATATGCCATAGCAAGGAGGTGTATTGTAAAGAGAATCGTTGTCAGCCTGAGTCTTCCACTTGAGCATGGTGGGCACCGTAGCAGGAATATCGTCTCTGATAAGGTCTTCTCTGATTATAGCGATAACAACGCCGGCAGGGCCAACGTTCTTCTGTACGCCGCCGTATATTACGCCGTACTTGGTAACGTCAACAGGCTCGGACAGGAAGCAGGAAGATACGTCCGCTACAAGGTCTTTGCCCTTGGTGTTCGGCAGCTGCCAGAACTTTGTGCCGTAGATAGTGTTGTTTTCGCAGATGTAAACATAATCGGCGTCCTCGGGAATGTCAAGATCCGAGCAGTCGGGTATGTAAGAGAAAGTCTTGTCAGCCGAAGAAGCTACCGCAACAGCCTCGCCGTACTTCTGAGCCTCCTGATAAGCTTTCTTAGCCCACTGACCTGTGATTATGTAAGCCGCCTTGCCGTTCTTCATCAGGTTCATAGGTATAGCGGCAAACTGCTGTGATGCGCCGCCCTGCAAGAAAAGCACCTTGTAGTTGTCGGGAATGTTCATAAGCTCTCTGATATCCGCCTCGGCATCCTTGATTATCTTGTCAAACGCCTTTGAACGGTGGCTCATCTCCATTACCGACATACCCGTTCCCTGATAGTCGAGCATTTCCTCTGCTGCTTCTTTCAGAACTTCTTCGGGAAGCACCGCAGGACCTGCGCTGAAATTATAAACTCTGCCCATAATTGATTCCTCCGAATTAAAAAATTTTTGTCGTAAATAATTACAATAAAATACTCTATTATTATACCTCTTTCCTCCCGAAAAGTCAAGAGCGCGCGAATGTTTTTTCGGCATACTTTTAAACCGTTTGCATAATTACTAAATTTAAGTTTGATAATTTGTGAAAACAGCCAAAATAAACTGCTTTTCCAAAGTTTTTATAGACAAAACCCGTTTTATGAAGTATAATTTTAGTATGAAAATATATTAAGGAGGCTGACAAGCCATGAATTCAACTCTGAAAAAAGGCGTTTGCGAGGCAATAGGCACCTGTGTGCTCGTGCTTTTCGGCTGCGGTACTGCCGTGTTTTCTAACGGAAACCTTGTAGCAACAGCTCTCGCATTCGGTCTATCCATCGTAACAATGGCATACACTATCGGAAAGGTATCGGGCTGCCATGTAAACCCTGCCGTATCGCTCTCAATGTTCCTTGACGGACAGATGTCGATGGCTGAATTTCTCAACTACATCATCTTCCAGTGCATAGGCGCGTTCGTAGGTTCGGGCGTTATCGCAATACTCGTCAAGACCGCCGATATGGATCTGGGCGACGTAAACATGGGCGCTAACGGTTTTGGCAATCTCAACTGGCTGGGCGCGCTGCTTACCGAGATAATACTCACCTTTGTATTTATCCTCGTTATCTTCGCAGTTACCGACAGAAAGATGAAGTCCGCGGGCGTGTTCATAGGTGTTGCACTTACCTTTGTTCATATCCTTGGCATCAACCTTACCGGTACTTCCGTAAACCCTGCAAGAAGCCTTGCACCTGCTATCTTCTCCGCCGGCGCTACCGACTGGGATTCAGTAAAGCAGCTGTGGGTATTCATCGTAGGCCCTGCTATCGGCGCAATACTTGCTACAATAGCTAACCGCGCTCTTATCAGAGGCGAGGGCGACGACTAAGCCGCAAACTTTATGTAAAACAAAATGTCCGCTCTTTATGAACGGACATTTTTATTTTGACCTTTACACAAAAGTTTAAATTCTTGTCAAGAAAGGGAAAGTTTTCGATCGACCCTTTTTCAAAAGGGTCGTCAGGTCGAGGGGCGAGCCCCTCGTCGCCGTCCGCAGACGGCGAAATTCCCATACGGCAGGCGCTCTGCAAGAGGTGACTTTCTAAACAGTCCTGTGGACTGTTTAGAAAGAGGAGAGGCTCTGCAAGAGAGAGCCTCTCCTTTGAAAAGTTATCGCTCACTTTCCGCGTTCCATTATGGAACGCCGCGCTGTATGTGAAGTTTTAGCTGGCGTATAAGTGCAAACTTTTAACAATGCTATTGCGCACGCAAGCGCGCGCAGGAAAAATTGCTATGCGCTACAACTAGGGAACGCCCTCTCTTGCAGGGCGTTCCCTCTTGAAAAACAATCCACAGGATTGTTTTTCAATTCACTCTTTGCGGAGCGCACGTTGTGTTTTGTGGGGCGCCGCCCCACACCCCGTGACCCTTTTGAAAAAGGGTCAATCGAAAACTTTTCCTTTCTTGACAAGACTTATAATCTTTGCATACTATAAAAACGTTGAACGCGCTCAAATAATTTCCGATTTATCTTATTAAAACTCTATCCTCTGCGCGATATAGCTTTCAAGCTCTTCTATCTTCACGCGCTGCTGCTCCATGGTGTCTCTGTCGCGCACGGTAACGCAGCCGTCTTCAAGGGTATCAAAATCATATGTTATGCAAAACGGCGTGCCTATCTCGTCTTCGCGGCGGTATCTCTTTCCGATAGTTCCTGCCTCGTCATAGTCTACCATAAACTTCTTTGAAAGCTTCTCGTAAAGCTCCGTCGCAGGCTCAATGAGCTTCTTCGTCAGCGGCAGAACAGCAGCCTTGTAGGGCGCAACGGCAGGATTAAGCCTCAGCACCGTTCTCACATCGTTCTTTTCCGCATCTATAACTTCTTCATCGTAAGCCTCGCAAAGCAGCGCAAGCACCGTTCTGTCAAGTCCGTAGGTAGATTCTATTATATACGGAATAAACTTCTCATTAGTCACGGGGTCTAAATATTCCTGCTTCGTGCCGCTGTATTCCTGGTGGCGCGTAAGGTCAAAATTTGTGCGGTTGTGCGTGCCGTTTATCTCTCCCCAACCGAACGGGAACAAAAACTCAATATCGCAGGCAGCCTTTGCATAATGCGCCAGCTTTTCGTGGTCGTGGTAGCGCAAATGCTGAGCAGGCAGACCTAAGTCTTCAAAAAACTTCTTTCCAAACTCTTTGAAATAGTCGTAAAGCTCTGAGTCCGTTCCCTCTTTGCAGAACGTCTGAAACTCCATCTGCTCAAACTCTATCGTTCTGAAAGTAAAGTTGCCGGGGGTTATCTCATTTCTGAAAGCCTTGCCTATCTGACCTATCGAGAACGGCAGCTTTGCCCTCATAGTTCTCTGCACGTTAAGAAAGTTCACATACTCGCCCTGCGCGTTTTCGGGGCGCAGATATATAACGCTCTTAGCATCGTTGGTAACGCCCCTGAAAGTCTGGAACATCAGATTAAATTCGCGTATCTCTGTAAAGTTGTGCTTTCCGCAGTGTGGGCAGGGTATAGAGTGCGCCTTTATGTACTCAAACATCTCCTGCTTTGTCATGCCGTCAGCGTGTGCATTCGGGTCAAAGTCGTCTATAAGATTATCCGCGCGGTGGCGCATTTTGCATTCCTTGCAGTCAAGCAGCGGGTCTGAAAAACTTGCCACGTGACCGCTCGCCTCCCACACTCTCGGATTCATAAGTATGTCGGCGTCCACCTCGTAGCTGTTTTTGCGCTCCTGTATAAATCTTTTTCTCCACGCATCTTTGACGTTGTTTTTCAGCCTTGCGCCTAAAGGGCCGTAGTCCCATGTGTTGGCAAGTCCGCCGTATATCTCGCTTCCGGGAAATATAAAACCTCTGTTTTTGCACAGGTTCACAATTGTGTCCATTGATTTTTCCGTGTTTTCCATATTCATTCACCTTTCCAGATATGCTACTATTTATTTTACGATATATTTCCCCACAAGTCAAGTGTTTTTAAAAAATAAGCGCCGCCGACATCTCTGCCGACAGCGCCGTTTTATTTTGCTTTTATTGAATTACTTCGCGGTGGCATTGTCTATCTTGCCGTTTACCTCTTCAACATAGTAGTTTACGCCGTTCTTGTTTGCAGAAACTACTTCTGCCCAAGTCTGAGCATCGCCGTTCGTGGTCGAAGTCGCGGTAACTATGGTGTTGAATGCGGTGGTCATTTCGTCCGAAACTGCCTTGTAGAACTCGAATACAGGCTTCTCGTTTGCAAGTCTGTAACACTCTTCACGCATATCTACCATTTCCTGAGTCCAACCGTACTCCTCGGTAAGTGTCGCCATGCCTATAGCTTTAACTTCACCGTTGGTGTTGGCAACTCTCTTGCAGAGCATGAATGCCGCAAAGCCCTCGGGGTTCTTAGCGCCCGAGCAGAGGCAATAACCCTCAACTCTTGCAGGCATATAAGGCTCAGAGCCGTCCTTTGAAGGCATCGGAACGAACATAACTTCGCCCGCAGCTACATCGCCGCAGCAAGCGGTGTTTGCCAAAGTATCTTCTATCTCATAAGGACCAACCGGTATAAACAGTGTAAGTCCCTGTCCAAGACCCTCAGTACCCTCGTCGTTAGAGCCTCTGGTCTTCCAGTCGTTAAGGTGTCTCGGGAATCCTACGCCTGCCTTGGTGAGGTCGTAGATCAATGTCTCAGCCTCTGCAACGCTTGCATCTTCAAGGTGGCTTACAACTTTACCGTCTTCCATTCCTATCAGAGGAATACCGGTGCTCTGCTCGATGGCATCCCACCACCAGAAGCCGTCAAAAGCATACTTCTCTTCGTCCGCATTGGTGAAGTCTACTGCCATCTCCTGCATTTTATCCCAAGTCCATTCGCCCTTGTCATAAAGCTCGGCAGGGTCTTCAAAACCGTTATCTTCAATTACAGTCTTGTTGTAAAGGCAGATAAGGTTAGGAGAGTTCTCTATGACCGCAACATAGTGATTGTCACCCAGCGAGAATGTGTCAAGCGTGGGCTTTATGTCTTTCCAGTATTCAGAATTTACATCTATGTAGGTGTCAATGGGCTGGAACATTCCCTGAACAGCGCCTACCGGGAAAGCATCCATATCGGAAGCCGGGAACATATCGGGTGAATCGTTTGAAGATACCAGCGATGCAAGCTTTGTGTATCTGCTGTTCCAGTCGGTCTGTACCCAGGTTATTTTTCCGTTGTACTTTTCTTTGAAAAGTCTGATGCCGGGGTCTTCTACCTTGCCGTCAACAGGGTTTATGTCATAGTGTGCCAGCCACTTTACCTCGGTGTTGGCAAGCTCGGTGTTGCCCCAGTCAACATCATCTACCGCGCTGTTTATAGCCTCTACCTGCTCGGAATCAAGGTCTTTGCCTGCTATAGCGCTGGAACTGTCGTCATCGCCGCAAGATGCGAAAGAAAGAGCCGAGATCATAGCTATTGAAAGCGCAAGAAGTCTTTTTGCTTTTCTCATTGTGATTTCCTCCTTAAAAATAGTGATCTTAAATATCATAAACATATCCATACGCGACAAAAAACACTATGCCGCTTAATATAATTATATCACAATTTTATTCGTTTCGTCAATCGGCAGTTTGCAATACTATTTACGCCCTATATTGGCGATTTTGCATAACAAAAACGCCGTGAAAACGTTTTACTTTTGTGGTAACGTTTTCAGTGTGCCGCCTATTTTTCCCAAATACTTTCGCCCAGAGAACTTATGAACGCCGTCAGTTCCTCAGACATTTCATACTGCTCCGGTATGCGCGGATGACCCGGCGTTGCCTTGCCGGTTCTTTTAAACATAAAATGATATACGCCGCTTTGCTCTCCGCCAAGTTCGTTCTTAATTTCTTCTACCGCCTTGTCCCACTGCTCATCATGACAAAGCACCGTCAGCAGCAGTATAAATATGGCGTTCGGGTAATGCTCACGCAGAGAATTTATTATGCCCTTGTAGCCCTCTTTCCACTTTTTTCTGTATTCGGGCTGAGTTATATCGCTGTCGGGTCTGCCCTCGTTGTGCTGGTCGTTCTGCCCCACCGCAAACAGCACCACCTGCGGCGTGTATCTTGAAAAATCCCACTGCGTGCAGCCGCCCTCGGGTATGTAGCACAGCTTGTCATAAACGCTCTCCATGCCAACGCAGTTTGGCGCGTGAAAGTACCCCGTGTCGTCAAATATCGCTATTCCGCCCTGCGCAACGTTGTGCAGCTGTGCGCCTAAATTCCTCGCCGTTATCATAGAATACGAATACCAAGCGTTGTCGTAAATGCCGTCATTGTTTTCGGGATCAAGCGCGCCAACGTTTGCAACAGCCTCTACCACCGCCCCTGCCGATACCGAATCGCCATAACATTCCATGCGCCTTTGCGGCTTTGGTTTTGCAGGAAGCACTTCGCCGTCCGTTTCAAATCCCAGAAATGCAAAATAATGCGATGCATCTTGTCTTTTGAAGAATATAACCTCATGCCGGGCGTTTTCAAGCCCCTGCGCCAGCGTAAGCGTGTACTCACCCTGCCATGCGCCGTCCTCGCAGAATGTGTACTTTTGCTGCTTGCCGTCTACCACCGCGCCAACTTCCTGCGTGTTGTATATGCGGCGGTTGCGTATTTTAGCTTTAATATATGTACCCTTAAAACGCACCGTCACCGATGAGCCTGCAAAGTAAAACACAGGCGCTTTTGCATCTGCAAAGTCTATTCGCCCCATGTAGGAAAGCTCTTTGTCATCGGCCGCTATGAAATTCATTTTTTCCATAAAATATCACCTGCTTTTTTGTTGTTAATATTATTGTAACCGCTCTTTTTATACTTGTCAAGAAAAGTAATCGTTTACCTTATAAAATGTTTGTGAAAGCCCTTGATTTTTTCAAAAAGCCGTGATATATTTATATTGAGCAGTATATTTTTACTCTTAAAAATGAAAGGAAAGTGTATACTATGAAACATGGCAATAAGCTTTTAAAAAGACTTCTCGCCTGCGTTTTGGCTGTATGTACCTGCACCGCGTTCATGACCTCCTGCGGCAGTGATGACAGCTCATCTTCATCAGCGCCCGCAGATAATTCATCGGCAGCAGAAACAACGACCGCTCCCGAAAGCTCGGCGGCAGACGATTCTCAAGCAGAGGAAGTAACGCCTATAGATGTTACACAGGGCGCTACAGAAGAAATGCTCGAAAGAGCGTATCTTTTCAACGGCGACCTCAGCCGTCTTGCGGCAGTTATAAAAAGAGCGCAGGACGACATTCACAATACAACTAACATCTGCTATTTCGGCGACTCCATTTCAGCAGGCACAGGCGCTTCAAAGGGCAGCAATTCTTATGGCGAACTGTTTAAGAAATGGTGGTATGACAACATCAGCATAAACGTTCAAGTCCAGCAGCAGAGCATCGGCGCTACCGACTCTTATCTTGCGGTACACCGCTTCAAAGGCGACGTTGCCGAAGTTGACTGCCTGCCCACGCTTGACGGCGTTCAGCTTCCGCAGATAATCATAATCGAGTACATTAACGATGAGAACACCGAATTTTACAAGGAAACTATGGACAGCCTTGTAAGAATGGCTCTCTCGCTTGACAGTGATCCTGCCGTAATAATCCTCGAGCCCACCTGCGACAACGGCGCTTCTCCGCAGGATCAACACCTCGCGGTCGCACAGCATTATAACATACCGTTCATCTCTTACCACGATGCCGTTATGCCCGAGATAGAGAAAGGCGCGTTTGCGTGGACAGACATCTCAGACGATACCGTTCACCCCAACAATGCGGGCCATGCTATGATGGCGCAGATGATAGAGGGCTTAGTTACCTACACTATGGATAACATGGACACCATAGGCACTGAAGCCGTGCCGTTTGATCCTGCCACCGAGAGCCTTACCGGCGACAAGTATGTAAACGCCGACAGAATAGACAGAAAGAGAACGAGCGATGCAGTAAAATGCGTTGACGAGGGCACTTTCACAGAGCAGTCGGCAAAACAGTGGCCTTATGTCAATGACTACGCTACCTACAACGGCGGCAGCTGCACGTGGGAGATAACCGCGCAGAGCATAGGTATTGCGTACTACAAAACTACAAACGGTCTGACAGGCAAAGCGACCGTTACCGTTGACGGCGAAGAAGTTGCCACAATTGACGGCGACTTCCCCGGCGGCTGGGGCAACTACACCGAGATAGAGTCTATATACCAAGGAGATAAGACCGAGACCCACACTGTAACTCTCACAGTTCCCGAGGGCGACGCAGACGACTTCTACATTCTCAGCTGGCTGATAAGCTAAAACACCACAATAAAACATAAGACCCGTCCGGTATTTTCCCGAGCGGGTCTTTTTCAGTTTGCATATAAGCCGCCTTAGCGCGTCTTGCCTGCCTTTTTCTCTTTTTCGTGATTTTTCCTGTACTTGTCAACGGTACGCTGCAAAGACTTTATCTCCTCGCCCGTAAGACCCGAAACATCGAGCATCATTCTCTTGTCGTCAAGCTCAAGCAGAGAATCAACGGGAATATTGAAAAATTCCGAGATCTTTACGATTATCTCCGTAGACGGATTTCTTCTGGATTTTTCATAATAGCATATCGCAGAACGCGAAAGCCCCAGAACCTGAGCAAGATCAAGCTGAGAATAGCCTGCCTCGATCCTTAACTGTTTAAGTCTTTCACCAAAATAGACCATATGTACACCTCCCTTATAAAATATCTATATACTCGCCATTCAGAGCCTTGTTCATGCTCCGCACAGCGCAGAATTTGCCGCACATCGAACAGCTTTCCTCTATCTCGGGGCTTCTGTCAGCGCGTATTTTTTTTGCGGTCTCGGGGTCAATGGAACATTCCCATTGCTTTTCCCAATCAAACGTCCTGCGCGCATCTGCCATAGCATCGTCAATATCTCTCGCGTGAGGGATACCCTTTGCTATGTCAGCCGCGTGGGCTGCTATTTTAGAAGCTATTATACCCTGCTTTACATCGTCAACATTCGGCAGAGCAAGATGTTCCGCAGGCGTTACATAACACAGAAAAGCCGCTCCTGCGCTGGCTGCAATTGCGCCGCCTATAGCAGATGTTATGTGGTCGTAGCCGGGGGCTATGTCAGTAACTAAAGGTCCGAGAACATAAAACGGCGCGCCCATGCAGATAGTCTGCTGTATCTTCATGTTCGCCGCTATCTGATCCAGCGGCATATGACCGGGCCCCTCTATCATCACCTGAACGTCTTTAGCCCATGCGCGTTTGGTAAGCTCGCCCAGCCGCACAAGCTCCTCTATCTGGCAAACGTCGCTTGCATCGGCAAGGCAGCCGGGGCGGCAGGCATCGCCAAGTGAAATAGTCACATCATACTCGCGGCATATGTCAAGTATCTCGTCAAAATACTCATAGAACGGGTTCTCCTGTCCCGTCATGCACATCCACGCGAATATAAGCGAGCCGCCGCGCGATACTATGTTCATCTTGCGCTTGTGCTTTTTTATCTGCTCTATGGTCTTGCGCGTTATTCCGCAGTGCAGCGTAACAAAGTCAACGCCGTCCTGCGCGTGCAGCCTTACAACGTCAATAAGGTCTTTCGCGGTAAGCTCCGATAAGTCTCTCTGGTAGTGTATAACGCTGTCGTAGACCGGCACAGTGCCTATCATCGCAGGGCATTCGCTCGTCAGCTTTTGTCTGAAAGGCTGTGTGTTCCCGTGCGAGGAAAGATCCATTATCGCGTGCGCGCCCAGCTCTACCGCCTGCATAACTTTCTTCATTTCAATGTCGTAGTCTTTGCAGTCGCGCGATACCCCGAGGTTGACATTTATCTTCGTTGAAAGCATTGAGCCCACGCCGTTTGGGTCTAAGCATTTGTGGTTCTTGTTCGCACATATAGCCACCTGTCCTTTCGCCACAAGCTCGCGAATTTCCTCCTCGCTGCGGTATTCTTTCTTCGCCACCGCTTTCATCTCTTTGGTGATTATACCTTTCTTCGCAGCGTCCATTTGTGTCGTGTATTCTGACATTTTTCGCACCTCTCCTTTATTGTATATGTTTTCTCAGCGCGTATGCATGATCTAAAGGCCCTCGCCCTTTGCCCAGATCGAGCCCTGCTTTTATCGCGCCTGTAAGATAATTTTTTGCCATATTTGTGGCGTTTTCAAGATCTTCTCCCCTCGCCAAGTATGCCGCCACAGCGCTGGAAAGCGTGCAGCCCGTGCCGTGCGTGTTGGGGTTGTCTATCCTCTCGCCCGTAAGCCATATCACTTTTTCGCATTTTTGGCATACCAGAATATCGTCCGCGCCGTCTTCAAAGTGACCGCCTTTCAGCAGCACCGCGCAGCCGTACTTTTGGGCAAGCCCTATAGCGCAGTTTTGCATATCCTCGCGGCTTGCAATATGTTTTCCCCACAGCCTTTCAGCCTCGGGTATGTTGGGGGTAATGAGTTTAGCAAGCGGGAAAAGCTTTTCTTCCATTTGCTTTATACAGCTATCTTTGACCAGCGTGCTTCCGCTGGTAGATACCATAACGGGGTCTACCACTATATTTTTCGCGCCATAGTATTTCAGCCTGTCAGCGATAATTTCCGCAAGCTCTGCCGAAGATACCATACCAACTTTCACAGCGTTCGGGAAAATATCCTCAAAAACCGCGTTGATCTGCGCTTCCAGAAAATCTCGCGGCACATCATGTATACCCGTAACGCCCATAGTATTCTGCGCCGTCAGCGAGGTTATAACGCTCATGCCGTACACCCCGAGAGCCTGCATTGTTTTTATATCCGCCTGAATGCCTGCACCGCCGCTCGGGTCAGAGCCTGCAATAGTCAGCGCCGTTTTTATCATATCCAGCATATCTACTCCAGCCACATTTTCTTTATATCAGCGGCAGCCTGCGCAATATTTTTCTTCGCAATAACCGCCGATATTACAGCTATACCGTCAATGCCAAGCCCTTTGAAACGGCTCAGCGTGTTTTCATTAACGCCGCCGATTATCACCATGGGTATGCGCACCGCCTCCCTTATTTCTTTCAGCGTTTCAATGCTCACCGCTCGCGTGTCTGTCTTCGTACCCGTTTGGCAAACAGCCCCCACGCCTATGTAGTCAGCTCCATCTGCCTGCGCTTTCACAGCTTCTTCAACAGTCGCGGCAGAAACACCTATGAGCTTATCGCCCATTATTTTTCTAAGAGCAGCGCACGGCATATCTTTCTGCCCAACGTGCACGCCCGAGCAGTCCGCCGCAAGTGCAATATCCGCTCTGTCGTTTATAATAAGCGGCACGCCATAGCGGTCGGTAATTTCCTTTACGCTTTTGGCAAGCTCGAAAAGCTCTCTGCCAGTCGCGTTTTTTTCACGCAGCTGAATAACAGTCGCGCCGCCTTTTATGCTTTCTTCCACCGACTGTTCAACCGTCTCGCATGACATCAGTCCGCTGTCGGTACACACATACAAAGTAACGTCCATGCCGCTCAAAGTATTACCTCCATGCCGGTTTTATAAGGCTTCATGCCCAGCGACTTATAAAACGCCATCGCAGTCGGGTTGCACTCCCACACGTTCAGCGTAACATTGTGGCAGCCCTGAGCTTTTGCGTACTCAATCGCGGCTTCATAAACTTTCGTGCCAATGTGCTTGCCCCTCTGCGCTTCGTCAACGCAAATGTCGTCAATATACAGCGTTTTTATATCGGTCAGCACACCGCCGCCGCTTTTTTGCATAACACAAAACGCATACCCCTGCATAACGTCGTTTTCGTCCACCGCTGCAAAAATAGGTCTGTCCTCGTCGTGCAGTATCTCAATAAGCTGCTCGTCGGTGTACTTCTTTTCGCCTGCCTTGAAAAGGTCGGGCCTGCCTATGTGGTGTACCATTGCCACCTGATACAAAAGCGCGTTTATCCGCTCTAAATCACGCTCTGTCGCACGCCTTGTCTTTATTTCCATACTATCGCCCCAAGTCTTCAAAATACTTCTTTGCATTTTCGCAAACCATGCCGCCGCTCATAACGCACGCGCCTTTTGCCCCTGCTTCTTTAACAAGCTGCATATTCTCTTTGCCAATACCGCCTATCGCGTAAACGGGAATGTGAACCGCCTCGCACACTTCTTTCAGAAAGCCTGTTCCCCTCGGCGGCAGACCTCTTTTACAGTCGGTAGCAAAAATATGCCCTGCCGTTATGTATGTGCAGCCAAGTTCCTGCGCTTTTTCAGCCTCTTTCACGCTGTGGCATGAAGCCCCTATCTCGTCAAAATACGTCTTATCAATACGCATATTTTCAAGCACATTCATCGGCATATGTATCTTTTTAATACCCAGCCGTCTTGCAGCTTCTTCGTGTGTATGAATTATCAGCTTTTCACCGCACGCCTTTTTTGCCTCTTTCGCTAAGAGTATATATTCTTCTTCCGTCAGGTCTTTTTCACGAAGAATAACACCTTTAACGCAGCTTTGCGCTATCTCTTCCAGACGTCTGAAAAAATCATCTCTGCACAGCGCTCTGTTCGTAACGCAAATTATTTCAGACATACAAATAATCATTCAGCACCGGCTGAAGCCCCTCGCCCTCTATATCTTTGTACATAGTACCAAGGCTCCTGCCATCGTCTATCTCAAACTGCTCGTCGCCCTCGGGCGCATCGGCCTCTTTGCCTGTATACTTGCTCTCGTGGTCGCCAATACCGGTCGATACTCCTGCGGATATCTTCGTTGCGGCTATCTTCACAATGCCGTTTCTGAACCGCGCGCTCTCACGCGATGAAACGGTTATCCCTACATAAGGCAAGAATATTCTGTATGCGCAAATTATCTGGCAAAGCTGCTTTTCATGCACTTCAAGAGGATTTATAGTATCGTTGTTTTTTATAGGTCTCAGCCTCGGGCAGGAAAGCGACATTTCCACGTGCGGATATTTTCTTTGCAGGTAGTATACGTGCATAGCGGTAGCCAGCGCATCTTTTCTGAAATCCGCAAGACCGAGCAGCGCCGAGAACGCAACCCCTCTCATTCCGCCAAGTATCGCCCTTTCCTGTGCATCAAAGCGGTACGGCCACACCCTCTTATGCCCGAAAAGATGAAGCTGCTCGTACCTGTCGCTGTCGTAGGTTTCCTGAAATACCGTAACATAATCCGCGCCGCACTCGTGCAGATATTTGTATTCATCGGTGTTCACGGGGTAAATTTCAAGCCCCACCATTCTGAAATACTTGCGCGCCAGCTTGCACGCCTCGCCTATGTATTTAACATCGCTTTTTGCGCGGCTCTCGCCCGTAAGTATCAGAATTTCTTCCATGCCGCTGTCAGCGATGACTTTCATTTCATGCTCTATCTGCTGCTCATTGAGCTTCATGCGGTTGATGTCATTATAGCAGTTAAAGCCGCAGTAAACGCAGTAATTCTCGCAATAATTGGCTATATACAGCGGCGTGAAGATATACACCGTGTTGCCAAAATGCTTGCTCGTTTCAAGCCGCGCCCTCTGCGCCATCTGCTCTAAAAAAGGTTCTGCCGCAGGCGAAAGCAATGCTTTAAAATCTTCTATAGTGCAAGTTTCATGCTCCAGCGCCGCCTTTACGTCCTTTGCCGTGTATTTTGCATAGTCGTAAGACTTCATCTGCGCCATAACCTTTTCGCAGATGTCCGACTTCAGCACCTCCATGCCCTCCAGATACTCCATGTGGTTCTTTCTGAAAGACGGGTCGTTTTCAAGCCTGTGCTTTTTCTCTAACGCCTCTTTAGAAAGGTGCGCGGAGTCTACAAAAAAACTGTTGTCCATCTATGCCGCCCCCTAGTCGCGCAAAAATCCCGTCAGCGGGTCTGAGGCGCTCGCGCCGCGCGTTATAACTCTGCCAAGACCTGCAAGGTAAGCGCTCCTGCCTGCCTCTATCGCCTGTCTGAAAGCATTTGCCATAGTCGGCAGATCCCCTGCCGTTGCCAGCGCGGTATTTGCCATAACAGCCGCCGCGCCCATTTCCATAGCTTCGCACGCCTGCGAGGGTCTGCCTATGCCTGCGTCTACAATTATCGGCAGGTCAATTTCATCTATAAGTATCTGTATGAAGTCTTTCGTTGCCAGACCCTTGTTTGAACCTATCGGCGAAGCAAGCGGCATTACGGCAGCCGCGCCTGCGTTCACCAGATCTCTCGCCGTGTACAGATCGGGGTACATATACGGCATAACCACAAAGCCCTCTTTTGCCAAAATTTCGGTAGCTTTCACAGTTTCAGCATTGTCGGGCAAAAGATATTTTGAATCTTTCATTATCTCTATCTTTACAAAATCGCCGCAGCCCAGCTCTCTTGCCAGCCTTGCTATGCGCACCGCTTCCTGCGCCGTTCTCGCGCCCGAGGTATTCGGCAAAAGCGTTACCCCCTGCGGTATGTGATCCAGTATGCTCTCCTGCTCTTTTGTGTTCGCGCGCCGCACCGCAAGGGTTATTATCTGCGCCCCTGCGTGCTGCACCGCAGCTTCGATCAGCCTGAGCGAATACTTTCCCGAACCTAAAATAAATCTCGATTCAAATTCATGACCGCCCAGTATAAGCTTGTCATCGTTGTTCATATGTATAGCCTCTTTTCAAAAAAGTTGTCGTTATATTTTCCCTGCCAGCAATTTTAAAGCTGCCAGAGCCTCATGCGCCGCACAAAGCGATACCCTTGCAGAAACCAGCGTTTTTTCGCTCTCCACATCGCTTTTGCCGTCACCGCAAAGAAAGAATTTATCTGTTATCCTGCGCGTTTTTATGTCATTGCCGTCGCCAAATCCTGCCATTCCCGAAGAAGATATTATGTACTTTTCGGGCAGCTTTTCACAAACCGTATTTATAAGCACAGCTTTGCTATCGGCTTCGTCAAACGCCTCGCATACAACGTCTGCATCTGCGACATACTTGCAAATGTTTTCTTCGGTAAGTTTTACGTTATATGTAACTATTTGAGTATACGGCATTATCTCGCGTATGTTTTCAGCCATTGCCTCGGTCTTCAGCATACCCACCTGCGCCGCTTTATACTGCTGCCTGTGCAGGTTTGAAATATCCACCCTGTCAAAATCTATAAGTATAAGCTTACCCACACCGCCGCGCGCCAAGTCTATTGCGATATTTGACCCAAGTCCGCCAAGTCCGCACACCGCCACGGTTGAATTTTCAAGCCTCGCAGCCGTTTCCTCGCCGTAACGCTCTGCCAAAACGCGGTGAAGAGCCTGCCTGTCAACCGCCCCCGACAAAGCTTACCACCTCCGCGCTGTCGCCGTCTTTAAGCACGGTATCTGCATAAGCGCACTTTGGCAGTATGTCGCCGTTAAGCTCCACAGCAACGCGTTTTTTGTCATACCCTGCCGAAGAAAGATATTCTTCCACCGTTTTGCCGGCAGCTTCTGTAAGTTCGCCGTTTATCTTTACCATAACATCACCCTACCAAAAAATGCGGAAAAGCACACAGGTACTCCTCCGCATTATACTCTCTACGTTGGCATTACCCAAATCAGATAAGGGGTCGGAAGCACCACTTCCCTCTCAGCCTGTCAAGCAAGCTCCCCACTATTTCAGCAGCGGTTCGCCAAGCCCAAGTCGGTTTTTGCAGGCACATTTCCGCCAATACGTCGTTACCCTCCCTTGACATACACAAAGTATGCCTGCGGTCGGTTGCCTAGTCTTGACGAAAATCTGCTCTGCAAAAACTGCTTCGCACCTCACGCCGAGGGCTTTGAGGCGACTCGGGTTTGACTCGCCACTGCTATTTATTATTTATTTATATTTATATAGTACCACACATTTGACCGTTTGTCAATTGCAATGTCAACATTTTTTATATTTTGTTTTAAAATACAGGTCTTTCGCCGTCGGGCATTTCGGGAGGCGTACCGCCCATGTTACCCATGCCTGCCATACCGCCTCTTCCGCCGTCGGGTCTTTGTCCGCCATTTGGCATTTGTCCATCATTCGGCATCTGTCCGCCGCCAAACTTTCCTCCGCCGAAGCCGCCCTGAACACTTCCCCCGAACGAAGTATTCACCTGTGCTGCCTCGCCCGAAGCTATCTCCTGTGCGCCCTCGGTGTCAATTCTGAACGCCTCGCCGTTTTCATCGCTCTCTATCTTGCCGCCCTTGTAAAGATGATAAGTCGTGCCGCTCTTTATGTCGGGCGATGAGATCGTAATGCCTGCAAGCTGCTTTTCAGCCGTGAAAGTTACTATAACATTTCCCTCATCGTCTGCAAGAGTAATGGTGTCACCCTGCGCGGCGTTGAGCATAGTGGTGTATATGCTGTTCTGAGAAGCCGTTTCATCGGGCAGCTGCATCATACCTACCGAGCCTGCCGCCATGACCGTGCCGCCGCTAATTACTATCTTGCCGCCCATGTCACCGCAGTCCAAAGGCCCGTCGCCGCTGCTCGTGGGGCCAAATACAGTTACCACGCCGCCCGAAATATTTATATCTCCGTTTGAGTCTATACCATCGCCCTCAGCGTTTATGCGCACATTGCCGCCGCTTATTGATACATCGTGAGAAACATCTGCCGCTATGTCGCTGCCGCCCGTGTTCATACCGTCATCACTGGCGGTTATGTCAATATTGCCGCCGTTTATTGTAAGAGCCGCCTTGCTTTCAATACCCTCATCGCCGCGCGTAACAGTTATATCGCCGCCGTTTATAACAACATCTCCGTCAGCCGAAATGCCGTCGCCCTGCTGCGCATCTGCCGTTATTTTGCCGCCGTCAACAGTCAGCGCTCCGTCACAGTGCAGGCAGTGCTCTACAGAAGAAACACTTATCTCTCCTCCGCTTATGCTCATGCCTGTCACAGCTTTAAGCCCCTTGCCTGCCGTCTCGCCCGTATCTGAAAGCGCGCTGTCTGTCTTTATGTCAGCCTTTCCGCCCGAGAATGTCAGCGATGTTTCAGCCTGTATGCCGTCACTGCCGCTCTCTATAGCTATCTCGCCGCCGCTCACTGCTACCCAGCCTTTTTCGCTGTCGTCCGCAGTGGTAGATTTCAGTCCGTCACCGCCGCAGGAAACACTGTATTTTCCGCCGTATAAAGTAACGCTGTCTTTGCCCTTTATGCCTGTAGATACCGCATTTACCGAAACAACGCCGTCTACCAGCGCCAAGTCGTCTTTAGTAACAATGCCGTCATTTACTGCCCCCGTTACCGAAAGACTTCCTCCGCCGTTTATTGTAAGGTCGCACTCAGCGTAAATGCACGCCTCCGAATTTCCACCGTCTGTAAGGCTGTTTGAGCTTTCGGGCGCAAGCGTAACAATAACCTTGTCAGCCGTCTGCGCGTATACAGCGCTGCCGCTCGTGCTTTTTATCTCCGCTCCGTCAAGCACAATTTTTACATCGGCTTTTTCGTCAGCCGCTATCACTATCTGCGCGTTATCGCTCTTGCCGCTGAATATATACGTGCCCTCCTGCGTAACGGTAACAACACCGCCGCTCTCAGTCACGCCGCTGCCGTCTGTCTGCACACTGTCGCCAAAGGTTATCTTCGCCGTCGGGCTGCCGTAGCTGTCGTCCAGATCTTTGTCTTTTACCTTGTCAGATACCACAGGCTGCACTTCGCCGGTAACTTCATGAACATCACCCTGCGAAGAATTTACCTGCCCACTCTCCGAACTATTCTTATCGCCCGAAGAACTTCCCTTGTCCGCGCAGCCTGCCGCCGTCAGGGTCAGCATTATTGCAGCTATAAGCGCAACAGCCTTTTTCAGTTTAGATATATTTTTTATTTTTGTCAAAACAAACGCCTCCAAAGCTGCCTATAGTTCCATGCCCGTGTGCTCTCTGTGGCTGAGGGTAACGGTCAGGTTGCCGTTGCGGCAGCGTATCTCATCAATAAGCTTCTTTTCATTTTTTGCGTCCTTTAATATTATGTTGTATGTAAGCTCAAACATACTTCCCATGTTGGTGGTCTTCACCTTTTCAAGCTCGGGCTGCTTTACATACTTTTCAAAAATATCGTCAAATATCTCGGTAAAATCTAAATCTTCGGGAATGATTATCTTCAGCTGTCTTGCCCCCTTGTCGTCCTCTCCGAAGCGTATAAACCCAAGTATCAGCAAAACTATGCTTATAACCGCCGTGGCTGCAACTGCAACACCTATGTACCCCGTGCCTGTCGCCAGACCTATTGCCATCGCGCTGAAAATTGAAACTATCTCTTTTCCGTTGCCCGGCACCGAGCGGAAACGCACCAAACTGAACGCACCCATTACCGATACGCCCACACCGAGATTGCCGTTTACCATCATTATAATAAGCTGCACAATAACGGGTATAAGTATAAGCGTTGTAAGTATGCTCTTAGATGAATGCCCATTCGTCACTTTTGTTACCACCGCTATAACAACGCCCAGCAGCAGCGATACAGCCGTGCATATAAGCATCTGCTTGTCGCTTATAGATGTCAGCACCGCCGTTGAATTGTTGAAAATACTCTGAAACATATTTTTGCCCCCTATGGTTTACTTTATGTCAGCGGTCTGTTTTTCCGCCTGCATTTTATAAAATGTTCCGTACTTTGAAAAAGATGTCGGGTATATGCCGTGCTCGCTCAAAAGATCGCACAGCCACACGGGCATTGCGGTAATGGTCTTTACCTCCATTATGGCGTTTCCCTCGGGCGTTATGCATATGCCGTCGTCGCCGTCTTGCAGCGTAAGCCGATCACCACGGCAGCGAACGTTAAGGTCAAACGTCACGCGAAATTCACCGTCTTCAATGCCGTAATACGCCAGCCTGTCGTAGCACACCAAAGCCGCAGGCACGGGTCTGTAAAAGCTTACAAACCACTTTATCTCCTCGCCTATCTGGCTGTCAGACGGCAATTCACCGCCGCACAGCAGATACTCCCTCGCCTGAGAGTACGGCACTGCCACCCTGCGCTTGTATACCACTCCGTCATACTTTCTTTTAAGCTCTATAAAAACGTTGTCGCTATCTGTAACGCTTTTGCCGTAGCACCTAAGCCGCAGTTTTTCTTTGAATACAGGCTTGTCGACCGACCGCCGCACCAAGTCGTTGTTTTCGGTATCGAAGTATATGCTGCATATCGTGCTCAGTCCGTAGCTATCCAGCAGCATATGACCCTCCAAAGCTTTCTGCACCATGTCAAATTGCTCTTTAGTGAGCATATATTTCTTTTCATAGCGCTTGAAAACGCCCAGCGGCTTAGCCATTTTTTCACCTCTTTTTTATTGACATAAACTTATATTTGTGTTATAATCGTATCAAAGGAGGTCTACCGATGATACAACAGACTTTATACAATAACATATTCGATTCTCACAGCCATTACGACGGTTATTCTTTTGACTGCGACCGCGACACGCTTCTGTCCGATATGTTCTCCTCCTGTGTCAGCGGCATAATACACTGCGCCACCGATCTGCCCTCCTGCGAGTACGGCATTGAGTACAGCGCAAAATATCCTCACTATTATACAGCCATAGGCATACACCCCGAGCATATTTACGATATGCCCGAAGACTACATTCAGCGGCTTGAAGAAATGCTCCCTCGCAGTGAAAAGATAGTCGCCGTCGGTGAGATAGGTCTTGACTACCACTATGACGATAACGATCGGGAAAAGCAGCTTTCTCTTTTTACATCACAGCTTGAATTTGCCGCCAAACACTGCCTGCCCGTTATCATACACAGCCGCGATGCCACCGAAGACACCATGAAGCTTTTGCGCAAATACCGCCCCACAGGCGTGCTGCACTGTTTTTCGGGCTCGTATGAAACGGCGTGCGAGGTGATCTCTCTGGGTATGTATATAGGCTTTACAGGCGCGCTCACTTTCAAGAACAACAAAAAGGCTTCGCGCGCGCTTGAGGCAGTGCCGATGGACAGACTTCTGCTTGAGACCGACTGCCCCTACATGGCGCCCGAGGGCTACCGCGGTCAGCGCAGTGAAAGTGCTATGATATACCGTGTTGCGCAAAAGGTCGCCGAAGTCAAGGGCGTTGATGCGCAGTCGGTGCTTGATATTACCGCCGAGAATGCAAAACGTCTTTTCAGAATACCAAGCACACCAACCGACTGATACCATTATATTCCGAAAATTTGATAGTCTCGTGATAGCTTTCTGAAATCTTCGTGTGAATATTGTGTAAGAAATGCGAGAATATCTATAGTACAAATAATACAACTACTGCGGCGCATCAAAACGCCGCAGTTTTTTCAGCATATATTGTATTTATAATTTGCGCTTACGCGCACCCTGCGGAGCTGTGCAACTCTCCACTGTAGTTCGGTTTTCTTCTCATTTTGAGTGTGCTATTTCTTTCGCGCATTTTATTTGTTATGAATTTTTCACAATGTACGGCGTTCCATAATGGAACGCGGAAAGAGAGCGTTGCACTACAACTAGGGGAGGCTCTCTCTTGCAGAGCCTCCCCTCTTTCTAAACAGTCCACCGGACTGTTTAGAAATTCACCTCTTGCAGAGCGCCTGCCGTCTGGGGATTTCGCCCTCTGCGGAGGGCGACGGGGGCGTTGCCCCTCGACCCTATGACCCTTTTGAAAAAGGGTCAATCGAAAACTTTTCCCTTCTTGACAAGAACTATAAGCTTTGTTCGTTATACCCTCTTCATCTGCTGCAATAAAAGCGTTACCGCCAGCCATATCAGGTTGTAAGCCAGCACTATTGATGCCGAAAGCTGACCGAGCGAACCTATTATGACCATAATAAGCGCTATCAGCGCACCCAGCGCCGAGGAAGCCAGCTGAAGCATAGTTCCCATTACCGCCATTGCCTGAATGTTCTTCACACCGCATATCAGCATGGCAATAGAATGGAAGTGACCGCTGCATATAAGCGGAGAAGAAATTCTCGGCACATATGCGGTCTCTTTCGCGTATTCGCTGTGGAAGCGGAACGGCAGAAGTTTCAGCCTGTTCGTATCAACGTCAAACAGCTCCGACAAAAATTTTGTAGATATAAACGAATCCACCGTTCTTATAACTACCGTAACATTCTTGTCTGTAAGCTCTTGCAGCCACTTGCTCACCGTAAGGTTCGGGCTTACGCGAATGAAGAATATCGCCGCTACCACGCCCGATATCGAAAGATATATAGGTATGTTGCCCTTTGAATATTCAGATTCTTTCGCAAGCGTGGGCAGGCCCTCTATCGAGTGATTCTGCATAAGCTCCCTGTTGCCGAAAAGTATCCTCTTGTGTTCTATCCAGCCCGAGAGCCCCAAGCCGTCTTCATAGATGTAGCTTTCTACAGGGTACAGCATTTCAGTCTTACCGCGAAGCATTTTGTAGAACGTCGGTTTCATAATGCCCCCTGCCTGACAAGAAAGGCTCGCAGCGTAAAGTATGCAGTCCTCTATAAGAGTGGAAGACATAGCTTTCAGGTTTACCAAGTCTACCATTCCGTCGGGGAAAAGCTGCTCCGCATCTATAAGCACCGAGTTGGTGTCCGAATACTCCTCAACGCCCGAATAACCCAGCAGCACCGCCGAAGACTGCAAAAACTTCTTTGAAGCCCTTGCCAGCGGCAGATTTACAATAAGCATCAGCGCGAACGATGAACAAAGCGTTACAAGTCCGCACATAGCGCTCAGCGCCGTAACTATCTTTTCAGCCATACCTGCGTCAGAACGGTTGAGGAGCAGGCTTATAAGCGCCGCAGCAACTCCTGCGATAGCCATTATCGGGGCTGCCTTTTTGCTGTATTCATCGGAAATATCGGAAGAATACGAATTTCTAAGAAAATCGTCAACAAATTCGGTCTCTTTCGTAGTCACAAGCTCAGGGAAATCGTCGAGCGTTCCCTTTGTGAACTTGTAAGCAACGTCCTCGTCCTCCACCTTTGCGAATGCGTGTTTTTCAAATTCCCCTGCCGCAAAGCGAAGATTCCTGTCCGCGCGGTTCACCATTGAAAGCTTGCCCAGCGTGTTGAAAAGCATACCCAGAATTGCAGCCGCCGTGTAAATGTGGTAGTTACCCGTCTGTATAGAATCGGGCGCAAAAAGATTTACAATGCCCGTAATTATCGTTACCACCATACCTATCGCAGCAATGCTGTCGCAGTCCGCTTTCAGAGAGAACAGCTTTTTCAGTCCGCTGAATATCACCGTGTACGATACGAATGCCGAAATAATTCCCAGTATCGTCAGCGTGAACACAAAAGCCTCGGGGCTGTAGTTGCGGCTGAACATGGAAACTATCGGAAGACCGAGGTCATTCGCCACCGTCAGATATACCGAAAAAAGCGATGTGAACACCAGCACGCACAGCCTTACCACAATGTTGCTTTTAAGCTGCATTATGTCCGCCAGCACTTCCTGAGACTGCTCAAACGACGTAAATTCATCAATAGGCAATGCCTCTCTGTTGTCGTTTGCCGCCGCGCGTGACTTTTGCTCCTCGTCGTTGCGGTCGTTGTCCAGCACAAAATTCTGCACCTTTTCTTCGCGGCGTTTTTCAAGTATCTCCATTTTCTGCTCGTCGGTAAGGTCGTCGCTTATCTCCAGCTGCTCTGTTTTGGGTATTATCTTACCTTCCAAGTCCATGTCAATGTCCTTAACGCTCGCCCTGTTCACAGGCGGTATCGCGCCTGTCGGGGTATATCCCTCGCCGCTCTTTTTCTCCATCACCATTTTTTCTATGACGGAAGTGTTTATGCGGTTCTTTTTCTTGTCGGTGTTTTTCTTCGAGTTATCAAACTTAACGTCGTCAAGGCTGACTTCGGCGGTCGCTTCCTCCGCGCCCCCGTCCTCGGCAGCTTCCACAACGCTTTCGGGCGTAATTATCGCCGAAACAACTTCTTTCTTATCTTCCGGCTCTGCCGCAGGCGTTTCATGCTTTTCAGCCGCCTTTGCCGCGCCGCTCAGTATGCTTTCAAGCTCAGCGCTGCTGCTTTCGGTCTTATTAACACTAACACCGCCGTTTGCCTTTTTCGCAGAATATTCTTCAAGAATATCGTCAAGCGAAAATTTATCTGACATATCGGGTATCCTTCCCTTCCTGTAATTTACTGTTTCACTGCTCTCTGCCGCGCGATCTCATACATAAATATACCTGCCGCCACAGAAGCATTGAGCGAATTTATCTTTCCTTTCATCGGCAGACTTACAATGCAGTCGCACTTTTCTTTCACCAGCCTGCCCATTCCAAAGCCCTCCGAGCCTATTACCAAGCCTATCGCGCCTTTAAGGTCTGCTTTGGTGTAGTCCTCGCCGCCGCCGTCCGTGCCGTATATCCAAACTCCGCACTGTTTCAGCTTGTCAATAGCCGACGGCAGATTTGCCACCCTTGCCACCGGCAGCCAGCTTGCCGCCCCTGCCGAGGTCTTGTAGACCGTAGTATCCAGCGATGCGCTGCGCCTTTTCGGTATTATAACACCGTGCGCGCCTGCCGCCTCAGCCGTGCGTATTATTGCGCCCAGATTATGCGGGTCTTCTATCTCGTCGCAGATTATTATAAACGGGTCTTCGCCCTTTTGCTTTGCCTTTTCAAGTATGTCCTCGACCGTGACATACTCAGCGCACGCCGCCGAAGCTATAACGCCCTGATGCGCAGCCCCACCGCACATAAACGAAAGCTTGTTTTCCTGCGTGTCCTTTACCGGAATGCCGCGCTCTTTCGCAAGCCTTATTATGTTATTTACCGAGCCGCCGGCTGTGGGGTTAACATACAGCTTGTCTATCGCCGCCCCCGATTTAAGAGCCTCCGTAACAGCGTTCCTGCCTACAATAAGCTGCCTGTCGCCGCTCATGCCTTTTTCAGCGCGCGTATTTTTAATATTATCGTTCGCCATAAATATTCAGTTTGCTCCAAATTAAAAAATATACACTTTTAATTATAGCACATATGCCGTCGAATTACAAGTGCAAACGGCGAATTTTTTCTGTTTTATTTCTCGCTTTGCACGCCCGTGCGTATGTAGTGAAACAGATACTGCTGCGCTATACCCTCAATGCCGCGGCAGCATTTTGGTAAACCGTCAGGATACCACATCTGAAGCACCCTCTTTATCCATACATCAACAGGAAAAGCCTCCACTCTGTGCATACCGTAAAGCAGCGCGCACTGCGCCACCTTAGGCCCTACGCCGCATATCTTCATAAGCTCTTGCTGCGCACGATCTATCGGCGCGGTTTTTATTCTTTCAAGATCCACCTCACCGCCGCGCAGCTTCTTTGCCGCATCTATTATGTACTTTGCGCGAAAGCCTGCCCTTAAAAACGCAAGGTCATCGAGGCTGAGGTCTGCTAGTTTCTCATA
Source organism: uncultured Clostridia bacterium (assembly GCA_947589355.1). Taxonomy (GTDB): domain Bacteria; phylum Bacillota; class Clostridia; order Oscillospirales; family Ruminococcaceae; genus UBA7477. Next base: position 72,777 of record CANPZC010000003.1, on the reverse strand, counting down.
CGGCGGAAACCCTTTGAAATGCTCGCACAGCCTGCCTATTATGCCCTTAATGCGCGGAATATTGTTGTTTTGCGATATAATAAAAGAGCAAAGCGCCTCCCAGCCGTCCTGCCGCAAAAGCCTTATGCCGCCTGCGTATTCGCACGCCTTTGCCATTGTGCGGTCTTTTGAAAGCCGCTCTTTTATCTCGCCGTAGTTAGTCTCCAGATCAAAATATCCATACCAAACGCTTTTAAATGTATCTTCATCGGTATCTTTAAGCCGAAAAACGCCCTCGCTCTCCTGCGAAATGTTCAGCGGCACGTTAAGATACGCCCCCGTGTATGTCACATTTTTCTGCGTATTATCCTTCTGCCAGCGGAAAGCCTGTCCGCAGTCAAGCGTTTCGTCCAGATCAAAGTCCTGCTGATATAAAATAATGTCCCGTCCGTCTTTTTCGTATTTCAAAACGTGCGCCCTCCTTGACTTTTTTGTCATATTACATTATACTTGTTTTAACGGCAAATTGCAACACAAAATATTCTGAAAGGAAAGATACATATGCGAGAGAGCATACTTACAATACCGATAAACGAGGTTTTTGAGCCAAAATGCGGCTGCCCCATCTGCTCCATGCGCGATACTTTAGAGCAGCGCTGTGTTGAATACATAATGGGCGCGGCTATGATGGAACCCGATGTGCGGATAGAAACCAACGCGCAGGGCTTTTGCCATACCCATTTTGAGCAGATGAAAAAGTGTAAGAACCGCTTATCTTTAGCGCTTATGCTGTCAACGCACCTTAAAAAGCTGGAGTTCGATGCCTTTGAGCATAAACCTCTGTTCGCTGCAAAAAACGCCAAACAGCGCAAAATATCGCAGGTAAACGAATCCTGCTTCGTATGCTCGAAAATAGACTGGGGCATGGAGCGTTTCATGGTAACGCTTTTTGAGATGTATTCAAAAGACCAGTCATTCCGAACGCTTTTCTCGCAGCAGGAGTATATCTGCCTGCCGCACTACCAGCTGCTTTGCTCTCTCAGCGCCGAAAAGCTCGATAAACCCACCGCCAAGCAGTTTGAAAAAGAGTGCGAAACGCTTGTCAGAAACTACCTGCACTCCCTGTGCGAGGACGTTGCTCACTACTGCGATATGTACGACTACCGCAACACAGGCAAAGATGCCGACTGGGGCAATTCCAAGGACAGCATAGAGCGTGCTATTAAATTTTTGACCACAAGATAATGTATTGCCGAATCAAAAAATGTATAAAAGAGATGTTTTTTGTACTGTAACATTTTCATTGCCGATTTTTCGGAAAATATTTCTTTAGTACCCTGCAAAAAGGCGACATCGTGCGACAATTTCCGCAGGCTTTCCAAAACAAAATACAAGCCCTTAAGACCCCCTGTTTTCGCCCCTGTTTTGAAGGTGTTCCAAAATGTAATATTTGTTCACAGTTTGTTCATAAAATTTTTGGCGTGAAACATAAGTTTTTTATACATTTTTACAACATTTCAAATCGCAAAGTTTTTGAATGTTATTTTCAACAGTTTGAAAAACCGCCGCAAAACAGGCACTTTTACAAGATTTCAACCGAGTTTTCAACAATCGCGACCGCATTTTCACTAGTTTTCAACCAAGTTTTCAACACTTTCGCGTTTGAAAGCGGCATTTAACATGATTTTCCACATATCCCTTGCAGTTACAAGCCACACACCGCAAGCGAAAATCGAGCAGAAAAAGTGTAAACTCACGGTTAAAATACATTTAATATATTATTAACAATAAGTAAATAATATATGAACTGCACCTTTCGTTCGCAACAAATTTAAAGCCGTTTTCAACATAAAATTTTAACGCCTCTGCCGCTTTTGGCAAAGGCGTTTTTGTCGCTTCGTAGTTTATTTTGTCTGCGTGTCATAAAGTGTCAAAGATATGTTCTCACTGTCGTAAAGCGCTATGTAAGAATATGTAATGCCCGTGTTCTTTCCGCTTTCATCAAACGTGCCCGTCACCGTCTTTTCAATGATTATCTCGCGTATCTCGCCGGGGTAGTTGTTGTCATATATCTGCAATATGAACCGTCTCGGGCAGTCCGCGTCCTGAATCATAGCTATCGCGTTCACCGCGTGCCTGTTGTTCAGCATTATCACCGACGGCTTGCCCTCCAGCAGGTCTGCCTCTATCCTGTCAAAGCATTCCCTGCCGTCAGAGAGCTTGTAGGTGCAGTTTTCAACGTCGTCCCACCGCAGAATGTGATATCTCAGCAGCGCCTTGTAAAGTTCCGCCTCGTCCTTGCCATAGTTTGATTCTATCGCCGCCGAGTTGCCTGTAACGTCCAGAGCAAGCAGCTGCGCATACTTCCATTGCAGTCCGAGATCTTCAATATCATAGTCGGTAGTGCCAAAGCCCATTTCCTTAGCCTTTTTCAGAATGTCATCTTTTACCGCAAGTGTCATGCTACCTGTGCTGTTGTAATCGAGATACTCCGACGGCTTGCTGAACTCGTTGTTGTTTACAGCCGTAATGCTTATATCATGCAGGTTTCCGCTCTTTGTGTATGCATCGCCTGCCGCAGTGCCGGTAAGGTCATACTTAGGTGCTGTATATACCAAAGTGCTTGAATATTCGGGTCTGTATTCGTCCTGTGATATTGCCAGATCGCCCGTGTACCAGTCTCTTGCGAACATCGCCATGCCAAAGCAGGTGCCGTTTGAAGAAGTCGTCCTGAAGTTTGCAAAGCTGAAACCGTTGTTTGCAGGCACAAAGCCCGTGTTGGCTATCGAATAGCCTGCCTTGCCCTCCTCGCCGTAACTGGTTATATCATAGTTAAATGTCGTTTCTATCTCCTTGAATACCTCGTCAAGCGCATCGGCGTTGGCAGCGGTGTAGTATCTTCCGCCCGTGGCTTCGGCAATTTCCTGCATTCTCTGCGACTGCACGCTCTGACCCAGACCGATCATCAGAATTATAATGTCGCTGTCGTTCGCGGCTTTTATTATCTTGTCTTTGTTGAATTCAAACCTGTCGGTAGAGTAGCCGTCGCACAGCGCAATTATCATGTTGCTGTAGTTTCCGTCAGACTCTTTGAACTCCCCTATCGCGCCCAGCAAAGCTTTCTGAAAGTCCGTTCCGTTGAAAGTTTCCTTGTCGGTCTTTATCTTGCCTATAACGTTTTTAAGCTTGCTTCGGTCGGTCGTAAAATCGGCAAGCTCTGTGTATGCAGCGGTAAACTTGCTCACACCCACAAGGCTGCTGTCAGAGACCATATCTATAATATTGTTTGAAAGATCCAGCCTCTTGAAGTTTACATCGTTCTCCTCCGAGCCTGCGCACATTTCCTCGGGGTACATCGAGCCCGAGTTATCTATAAGCAGCTGCACCCTCATCGTGGGCGGTTCGCTTATTATCTTAGTGTTGCCCACCATGTATGTAGCGCATTCCGTTATCTTTGCTGAAACCGTCAGGCTGCCCTCGTCGGTTTGCGAATCTATCTTTTCAAATTCCTGCGTGTCGGCGTTGAACTTGTATATAGAAAGATCTTCCGCCTTTACTTTCTTTGCATCTAAGTCGGCTTTATCCATAGTGAACGATATTTCAGCCTCTGTAAATGTGTAATCGGTGTAAAAGCTCATCGCATCGGTGAGTATTCCCATGTTGTTCTTGAATCCCACCAGATCGAGATTATCAAAAACCGTGTCGCTCAGGTTTGCAGAGCCGCTCACCAGCAAATGCGCATTGTTATACTCTCTCTCAACGTCAAATATCCTCGAACCGTCCTCCTGAGTACCGTCGCTCTTAGCCTTTGTCGGGTCAAGACCCATAATAAGCTCATAGCCGTCCAGTATGCCGTCGCCGTCAGTGTCGTTCTTTGTCGGGTCAGTGCCTGCGGTCACCTCGTCGCCGTCGCAAATGCCGTCCCTGTCGGTGTCGCGCTCCTGATAGTCTGTAAGCATTTCTTCTTCCTTGCCGTTGGTAACGCCATCGTTGTCATCGTCGTCCGAAATATGAAAGTCTTCCTCAAGCTCAAGTGAATCATTCTTTATGCTGTCCAGAAGATTTTTCATCTTGTCGCTCTGCTGCTTATCGTTAAGATTTTTCATCAGTGTCATCACACCGTACAAAACGGCAATTATTATCGCCACAACGGCAAATATCTTAAGGCGCTTTTTGTAAACGCCTTTCATATACGCCTTGTATTCGTCCTTTGACATAAGATCCTTGTCTACTGCCATTATCTAAGCACCGTCCCGTTTTCAAAATAGTCCTGTCTATTTCAGTATATACAAATTTCGCAAAAATTCAAGCAATATTCATGCACAATTTGTGAATATTTTCTAAACCTTTATCACTCGTCTTGCAGCGAAGTTCTGAAAGGCGCAAGCGGTATGCCGTTTTTGCCAAATACGCTCACGCTGCCGTAGTTTATGTAGTTATATCTCACAAACTTAGGCTCGCTCACTTCCTCGCTGCTGACAAATATACTGCTGCCCTGCACCTGCGCTTTTGCTTCATAAAACTTCTTGTCCGCACCTGCTATCTCAAAACCGCATATCTCGCCGCGTATGTCAAAGCCCTTTTCCGCATGGTCAAACAAAAGCTCCACACCGCCGTCTTTGTATATAAGCGTTCTATACATCGGCCCAAAGGCATCTGCTTCCATGCCGTATACCAGCTTTTCAGCCTGCAAACACAGCCTCTCGCCAACAGGCTTTTTGTCTGTCGGGTGAATGTTGTCAAGCTCGCCCTTATCAAGTATAACAGCAATGCCCGTATTCTTCACCGTCTGAAATACCCTGTATTGCGCCTCGCGTATCTTAGCCCAGTGCTTGTAGTCGGGGTCGTGCTTGTATTTGAACATCGGCAGCTGCACCATCAAAAATGGCAAAGTATCGTCCTGCCAGTCTTCTCTCCACTGCCTTATAAGCCGAGAAAACAGCTTGTAGTATGTGTCGGGGCGGTGGTCGTCGCTCTCCCCCTGATAGTATGTAAATCCCTTTATGGTGTAAGGGCATATCCTCATCAGCATAGTTTCATACAGTCCGCACGGGCGGTATGGGTTCTTAGGTCCCATAGGCCCCGGGAAAAGATTTTTGCCTATCCTCTCCTGCGCCTCGTCCCAGCCGATATTCGGTTCTTCTTCTAAAAGCTTTGAGTAATCTCTGTACCACTTCGCATCATATTCGCTGTATTCGTCATACTCTTTTATACACTGCTCTAAGGTCTTTCCCTCAACCGCCTTGTCATAATCTTCAAGATATAAAGCTGTGTCCTTGTCCTCTGCCAGAGCCTCTCTGCTCATCCATGCGCTTGCCGAAGTTCCGCCCCAGTTGCAGCCTATAAGCCCCACGGTAACGCCAAGTTCTTTCGCCAGTTTCAGCCCGAAATACAGCCCCACCGCCGACCATGCCTGCGATGTCTGCTCAGAAGCCGTCTGCCAGCAGGTGTTTTCCTCATCACGGTAAAACTCCTCGCACAGCATAGGTTTTTTCTGCGTGTAGTAAAAGCGCACCCTGCAACTAGGCGTAAGCTCTTTCAAAAGATCTTTTCCGCCCTTTGCGTTTTGTATTTCCAGCTCCATGTTCGACTGTCCACCACAGATCCACACTTCGCCTATCGCAACGTTGTAAAAGGTCTTAGTTTCCGAACCGTTCTCAACTTTCACGGTGCAGTTTTCGCAAGCCTCCTGCGGAGGAAGCACAGCGCGCCATTTTCCGCCACTGTTTTCAGCCTTAACGCTAACGCACCGCTCGGGTATAGATACCTTGACAACATCGTTTTCGCCGCACGTTCCCCAAATCGAGATGTTCTTCCCCCTCTGCAATACCATGTCATTTGAAAATACCGCCGCACATTTCAGCATATTTACCGCTCCTTTATTTTCAATATATCCATCTATATTATTCACACTATAATTTACCTATGTTCAATGCCCTTGCTTTTATTTTTGGTAAGATCTTTCTGAAGAAAGGTTATTCTCCATATCTCTTTCCAAAGCCCTTATATTGTTTTTGGGCGAGGGGTAATTACTTTTATAAACCGACAAAATATCAAATATCATACAAACTTATATCAGCATAGTTACCCCTCGCCTAAAAATATAAAAGTTTTAGTGAGGGGGTCTGGGGGAGACCCTTTTTCAAAAGGGTCTCCCCCAACAATTAAAACAAATGCATAACATCTTTTACCGTAATAACTATCATCAGCAGCATAAGCAGCCCGAGCCCTATAAGGTGTACCATGCCCTCTTTTTCGGGCGGTATCTTCTTTCTGCGTATGCCCTCTATAATCAGAAATACCAGCCTACCGCCATCAAGCGCAGGCAGCGGCAGCAGATTGAATATACCAAGATTTATCGTTATAAACGCCGCAATGTTCAGTATCTGCGTCCAAAGCGCGTCCCAGTCTATCTTGTGTGTCTCCTCGTCGCGCTGGCTCTCCACCACATCGCCTATAACGTCAACTATGCCAACCGGGCCTGATAGGTCGTTTATGCCGTACTTTCCGCGAATAAGGTCGGCAAGGCTTATCCATATCAGCCGCGAGTACGTGCCAAACTGCGCCGTTGCCTCTTTCATTGTGGATACAAACGTTATCTTCTCGCCCACAACAATAAAGTCGATGTGTATCATGTTGTCGGTCTTGCTAAGCTGCACCGCCGGCAATGTTACCTTTTCGCCGCCGCGCTCAACCACCATTTCAAAAATGCCGTCACTGTCGTTTTGCAGCTGATAGGAAATATCGGTAGCAGTGAATATCCTCATGCCGTTAATTTTTATTATCTCGTCGCCTGCTTCAAGCCCCGTAGAATGCGACACCGCGTTTTCATTTTCAAAGCTGTGTATCGTGGTAGAAGTTATCGCATCGTCCGAAGTCACCATGCATATAAGCAGTATAAAACCAAGTATCAGGTTCATCACCGCGCCTGCAACAACTATTATTATCCTTTTCCATACGGGTTTGTTGCCGAATGCCCTTTCGTCGCTGCTCTCGTCGTCCTCGCCCTCCATAGAGCAAAAACCGCCTATAGGCAATATACGCAGCGCATACGTCGTCTCGCCCCTTTTGAATTTGAATATCGCAGGCCCCATGCCGAGCGCAAATTCGTTCACCTTAACGCCGCACGCCTTAGCAGCAAAAAAATGCCCTGCCTCGTGTATCGCTATTATGATACCGAACACCAAAATGGCAATAATAATGCTCAAATTACCTTACTCCTTATGTCTATGCTTTGTATCTTTCTTTTACAAACTCTCTCGCCGCTTTGTCAGCCGCAAGCACATCGCCAAGACTATGTATTTCATGCCTTTGCATCTCTCTCGCCGCCGAAAGTACCGCCTCGCCTATCTGCAAAAAGCCTATCTTTCCGTCTAAAAACAGTCTCACCGCTTCTTCATTCGCGCCGTTCACAGCCGCAGGCAGGTCGCCCCCTGCCGTTATAGCCTCAATGCACGCTTTCAGGCAGTCAAAAGTATCTATATCAGGCTTATCGAAGTGAAGCACACCATAATCGCACAGCGACAAAGGCTTCACAGGGCATTTCACCCTCTCGGGGTACAAAAGCGCGTACTGTATAGGTATCTTCATGTCGGGTACGCCCATCTGCGCTATAACAGAATGATCGCTGAATTCCACAGCCGAATGTATAACACTTTCGCACTGCACAACTATCTCTATCTGCGTTGGCTCAAGACCGAACAGGTGCATAGCCTCAATAAATTCCAACCCCTTGTTCATAAGGGTAGCGCTGTCGCAGGTTATCTTTTTCCCCATAGACCAGTTGGGGTGCGCCAGCGCCTGAGCCACCGTAACATTTTTCAGTTCTTCCCTCGTCTTTCCGAAAAACGGCCCTCCGCTGGCTGTCAGTATCACTTTTGCCAGCTGCTCTCTCTTATTCCCCTGCAAGCACTGAAATATAGCCGAATGTTCGCTGTCAACGGGGAATATCTTAACACCTTTTTCTTTTGCCGCTTTTGTTACAAGTTCTCCGCCAGCAACAAGCGTTTCCTTGTTTGCAAGAGCAATATCTTTTCCGGCATCTATTGCTTCCAAAGTGGGTCTCAGCCCCACCATACCTACAACACTATTCAGCACCATGTCGGTTTCTTCAAGCCTTGCAATTTCGCAAAGCCCCTCCATGCCGCTGTGTATCTTTATATCCTCTCCTGCCAGAGCTTTCTCAAGCATAGGCAGTTTTTCTTCGTCATATATGCATACATGAGCTGCACCCAGCTCTTTTGCCTGCGCGGCAAGCCTTTCTGCGTTAGCATTTGCCGCCAGCGCAGTAACTTTCAAGCCGTGCATTTTCGCTATCTCAACAGCCTGCGTGCCTATTGAACCCGTCGAGCCGAGTATCGCTATCTTCTTTGCGCCTGCGCTTACATACGACATATTATGCCAACTCCTTGTATGATATGCTTACTGTATAAACGACTTCATTCCTCTTTCACGCCTGAACTCTAAAAATTCCTCATAAGTTCCTGCCCTGTCAATGCAGCCGTCCTGAGTTATCTCTATAATTCTGTTCGATACCGTCTGCATTATCTCGTGGTCGTGAGATGCCAGTATAACAACGCCCTTGAAATCGCGCAGAGCATTGTTCACAGCCGTTATGCTCTCCAGATCCAAGTGGTTAGTAGGTCTGTCAAGCATTATGCAGTTAGAGCCAAACAACATCATTCGCGAGAACATACACCGCACTTTCTCACCGCCCGAAAGAACTTTCACAGGCTTGTAAATGTCGTCGCCCGTGAAAAGCATCTTGCCTAAAAAGCCGCGCAAAAACGTCTCCGTTTCCTCAGTCGTAGAGTATTGCCTTATCCATTCAACAATATTCAGATCACAGTCGTTAAAGTATTCCGAATTGTCTTTTGGAAAATACGAAACACTTATAGTGCTGCCCCATTTCAGGCTGCCCTCGTCGGGCTGTTCCTGCCCTGCAAGTATCTTGAAAAGCATGGTTATCGCCTGCTCGCTCTCGCCTATGAAAGATACCTTGTCCGTTCTTCCCAGCGTGAAAGAAACGTTGTTCAGCAGTTTTACCCCGTCAACGGTCTTTGAAATGCCGTTTACCTGCAAAATGTCCTTGCCGGGCTCTCTGTCCATGTTGAACTCAATATACGGGTACTTTCGCGATGATGCAGGCATCTCCTCAACTGTTATCTTGTCAAGCAGTTTGCGCCGCGAAGTTGCCTGCCGCGACTTTGATTTGTTCGCTGAGAATCTCGCTATAAACTCCTGCAGCTCTTTTATCTTTTCTTCAGCCTTTTTGTTCTGCTGCTTTATCATTCTCTGTATCAGCTGCGATGACTCATACCAGAACTCATAGTTGCCCACATACATCTTTATTTTCGTGTAGTCTATGTCAACAATGTGCGTGCATACGTTGTTCAGAAAATGCCTGTCGTGAGAAACAACTATAACCGTGCCGAAATACTCCGCCAGAAAGTCCTCCAGCCAGCGTATCGCATCAATATCGAGGTGGTTGGTCGGCTCATCAAGAAGTATTATATCGGGGTTGCCGAACAGCGCCTGTGCCAGCAGTACCTTAACTTTCTCATTGCCCGAAAGCGCCGACATCTGCGAGTATAGTATATCTTCGGGAAGCCCGAGCCCCTGTATCAGCTTTGAAGCGTCCGATTCCGCCTCCCAACCGTTAAGCTCAGCAAACTCTCCCTCCAGTTCCGCGGCTCTTTCTCCGTCCTCGTCTGAGAAATCCTCTTTCGCGTAAAGAGCGTCTTTTTCCTGCATTATCTCATATAAACGCTCGTTGCCCATTATTACCGTTTGCAAAACGTCGTATTCGTCAAAAGCAAAGTGATCCTGTTTCAGCACCGACATTCTCTGTCCTTTTGTTATCGAAACTTCGCCCGTCGTCGGCTCTAAACTGCCGCACAGTATTTTCAGAAATGTGCTTTTCCCCGCGCCGTTCGCGCCTATAACGCCATAGCAATTGCCGTCAGAAAATTTCAGGTCAACGTCCTTGAAAAGATACGTTCCCGAAAATTGCAGGCTCACATTAGATACAGTTATCATAATTTAACTCCGTTCATTTTTAAATATCCATACATAATTATTGTACCACATATTGCCCGTCCCGTCAAGCAAAATAAACTATGTCGCCGCGCAAAAAAACGGCACAGCCAAAGCCGTACCGTTTTAAGTTATCAGATCTTAAACAAGCTGAATGATAGCCATTTCAGCAGCGTCGCCTCTGCGAGGCCCTGTTCTGATTATCTTAGTGTAACCGCCCTTGCGCTCTGCGTAAGTGGGTGCAATTTCATCAAAGAGCTTCTTAGCTACGCTCTCCTTAGTAACATAAGCCAGAACCTGACGCTTAGAATGTAAGTCGCCTGCCTTACCGAGCGTTATCATCTTATCGGTCATCGCGCTTACTTCCTTAGCTCTGGTAACGGTAGTTTCTATCTTACCCTTTTCAAGCAGGTAAGTTACCATAGCTCTGAGCATAGCTTTTCTGTGATCGCTAGCTCTGCCCAGCTTTCTTGTTCCCGGCATAGATATTCAACTCCTATCTTTAATCATTTTCTTCTGAGCTAAGATCATAGCCTAATGACCTCAGCTTCTCCTTGACCTCGTCAAACGACTTCTTGCCAAGGTTTCTGACCTTCATCATTTCCTCTTCGGACTTTCCGATAAGGTCGTTTACGGTGTTTATACCGGCTCTCTTCAGACAGTTGAACGAACGTACCGAAAGGTCAAGTTCTTCAATAGTCATTTCAAGTATCTTTTCCTTGCCCTTGTCGTCCTTTTCAGCCATTATCTCAGGCATATTTGCCTCTTCCGAAAGGTCGATGAACAGATTCAGGTGTTCGGTCAGAAGTTTTGCCGCCAGTGAAACGGCTTCTTTCGCCGAAATAGTACCGTCCGTCCATACTTCCAGAATAAGCTTGTCATAGTCTGTTATCTGACCTACTCTGGTGTTTTCAACTGTGTAATTTACTTTCAGTACAGGGGTGTATATGCTGTCCAGCGCAATAACTCCTATCGGAGCGTTGCCTGCCATCAGCTGTTTGTTCTTCTCGGAAGTAACATAGCCCCTGCCTCTGTCAATAACGATCTCCATATAGAGCTTCGCGCCAACGCCGAGCGTTGCAATGTGCATATCGGGAACAAGTATATCGACCTCCGAATCGGTCTTAATGTCGCCCGCGGTGACTTCGCACTCGCCCTCTGCCTCTATATATATCGTCTTAGGCCCGTCGCAATAAAGCTTTGCAGTCAGACCTTTCAGGTTAAGAACGATCTCCGTGACATCTTCCTTAACTCCGGGGATAGTGGAAAGCTCGTGGTGTACGCCGTCTATCTTTACAGATGTAACGGCAACGCCCGGCAAAGAGGAAAGCAATACTCTTCTCAAGCTGTTTCCAAGAGTCGTACCATAGCCTCTCTCAAGCGGTTCAAGAATAAACTTACCGTAAGTTCCGTTGCTTTTAAGTTCAGCTATTTCTATATCCGGCTTTTCAATTTTTTCAAGCATTTATAACCCTCCCGTGTCCAAACCTCGATTAGTTTTTACGAATGTGGCAAGGCCTCTTACCGCCCCGCCCAGCTTAACCTTCATGAGCGCCCATAGATAGCGCCCACGCGGGGTGTTATTATTTGGAGTACAACTCAACGATGAGATGCTCTTCTATCTCGTAATCGAGATCTTCCTTTACGGGAAGTCTGAGTACCTTACCTGCAAGCTTTTCTCTGTCCATATCTATCCAAGAAGGTACAAGTCTTCCCTCGGAAGCCTCGATTATCTCCTTGAATTTCGGGCTCTGCTTGCTCTTGTCTCTCAGAGAGATAACGTCGCCGACCTTAACTCTGTATGACGGAATATCCACCCTCTTGCCGTTTACGTCAAAGTGACCATGAACTACAAGCTGTCTGGCTTCTCTTCTCGTCATTGAAAGACCCATTCTGAAGACGATGTTGTCAAGTCTTGTTTCAAGACACGTGAGCAGATTAGTACCTGCCTGACCCTCCATTTTCTGAGCGATCTCAAAGTAGTGACGGAACTGCTTCTCCAGTACGCCGTAGATGAATTTCAGCTTCTGCTTTTCTTTAAGCTGCATACCGTATTCAGAAACTTTCTTTCTCTTGCCCTCCGAGGGATCTCTGTACTCTACCTTGCTGGAAATATTGTGCTTTCTTGCATCGGGTCTTTTCTTGCTCTTGTCCTCAAGATCCTCTTTGAGCTTTTCCTTGTAATTGTCCGCAACTCTCGGATTTACACCCATAACTGCCGGGCTTATGCCGAGCGCTCTGCAAGTTTTGATGATCGGTTCTTTGTTTACTGCCATAAAAATGTTCCTCCGTTTTTAAATAATATCGGATCTGTTATCCGACACCGAGCAAACTTTGGGTAACTCGGTCTGTTTCGGACTTTTTGTCCGTGCGTATGAAACTCAAAAGAAGTTATACTCTTCTTCTCTTGGGCGGGCGGCATCCGTTGTGAGGAATAGGTGTAACGTCCTTTATAAGGCGTACTTCCAGATCCTCAGACTGCAATGCTCTTATAGCAGCTTCTCTGCCTGCTCCCGGGCCTTTTACATAAACCTCAACGGTCTTGAGTCCGTGCTCTTTTGCAGCTCTTGCAGCAGTTTCAGCGGCAGTCTGCGCTGCGAACGGTGTAGACTTCTTAGAGCCTCTGAATCCCATTTCGCCTGCGGAAGCCCACGAAATAGCGTTGCCCTGCATATCTGTTATAGTAACGATAGTGTTATTGAAAGTAGACTGGATATGAACCTGTCCGTTTTCAATGTTCTTTCTTTCTCTGCGGCGGCGAACCGTCGTTTTCTTAGCCTGAGCCATACTTCATATCCCTCCTTACTTCTTCTTGTTAGCTATGGTCTTAACGGGGCCCTTGCGTGTCCTTGCGTTGGTCTTTGTTCTCTGACCTCTTACAGGCAGACCCTTGCGGTGACGAACGCCTCTGTAGCAGCCGATCTCAACAAGTCTTTTGATGTTAAGAGCAACTTCTCTTCTCAGGTCGCCCTCTACCATAACGTTGTGATCGATGTACTCACGAAGCTTAGCCACGTCCTCGTCGGTAAGATCCTTTACTCTCGTGTCGGGATCAACGCCCGTAGCTTCAAGTATTTTCTTAGATGTCGGAAGACCGATGCCGTAGATATAAGTCAGACCTATCTCTATCCTCTTATCTCTGGGCAGGTCGATACTAGCAATACGTGCCATTGTTTTAGCTGCACCTCCATTATTTTTAGTTTAGCCCTGACGCTGCTTGTGCTTGGGGTTCTGGCAAATGACCATTACTTTGCCCTTGCGCTTTATGACTTTGCACTTTTCACACATAGGCTTAACTGAAGGTCTTACTTTCATATAAATACCTCCTTAAATTGTGGCGGACTTTTCCGCCGCGGTTCGTGTTTTTGCGGAAGACTTACTTTGTCCTCCATGATATTCTTCCCTTTGAAAGGTCGTAAGGCGACATTTCAACCTTTACCTTGTCACCGGGAACGATGCGAATGTAGTTCATTCTGAGCTTGCCCGAAACGTGCGCCAGTATCTGGTGACCGTTTGCAAGCTCCACCTTGAACATTGCGTTGGGTAGGGCTTCAAGTACAGTGCCCTCCAGCTCTATAACGTCTTCTTTTGACATACTTCGATCCCCTTTCGATCAAAGGCGGTTAGTCGTGTTTTCCTCCTGCGCGGCGCTTAGCTTCCTTCGCAGCCCTCTGTCGGTAAGGTCTTCTGTCTGCAATACAGTACTTGTCGCTCTAAGGTGCTTTATGTTTTTCCGCTTAGGTTTGCAAAGTTTTCTCGTCTTGCCGTCAGCTATCAAAACATCTTTTCCCTGCGCGCCCACTATTACAAACAGTCTTCCCGCATCTCTGCCTGCTGTTGCTTTTACCACCGTGCCAAGGGTGAATTTTTCATCTTGCGGACAGTTCATACTTCTCACTCCGCCGAAAGAACAACGCAGCCGTCCGTCGTCACAGCCACAGAATGTTCAAAATGTGCCGCCGGAGACTTATCTTTCGTTACCACCGTCCACTGGTTTGAAAGCACCTTTATATCGGGCTTTCCCATGGCTATCATCGGCTCGATGGCTATGACCATTCCTGCCGCCAGTCTTACCCCGTGACCCGGTTTTCCGTAGTTTGGAACTTCGGGTTCTTCGTGCATATCCTTGCCGACCCCGTGTCCCACAAACTCTCTTACGACGGAATATCCTCTGTCCTCGTTGTATTTTTGTATGGCATGACCTATGTCGCCCAGCCTTACGCCTGCTTTCACCATAGAGAGCGCTATCTCCAGACTCTCTTTGGTAGACTTCATAAGCTCTAGTCTGTCCTGTGATACATTACCCACAGCGAAAGTCCTCGCCGAGTCGCCGTAGTAGCCCTCGTAGTATGCTCCGGTATCTACCGAAACAATATCGCCGTCCTGTATCACTCTGTCGCCGGGTATGCCGTGTATAACTTCCTCGTTTACCGAGATACACGCGCTCGCAGGGAATCCCCCGTAGCCTAAAAATCCCGACTTAACACCATGTGCGGCAAAGAACTTTCTGATAACTTCGTCCAGTTCTTTTGTCGTCATGCCTATTTTTATTGCCTCCTCAGCTGCGTCAAGCGCATCGTGAGTCAGCTTGTTTGCTTTTCTGAGCTTTGCTATCTCAGAGCTTGTCTTGATGATTATCATATCAGCCCTCTAAAGACTTTATCATCATGTCAGCCGTGCCCTCGATGTCGTTAGTGCCCTCTACGGTAGCAAGTTTGCCCTGCGCCTCATAGTAGTCCTTGAGGGGAGCGGTCTTTTCGTGATAAGTCTTCAGCCTGTCGATAACTGTTGCAGGTTCATCGTCCTTGCGTATAGCAAGCGGTTCGCCGCAAACATCGCAAACGCCCTCTACCTTTGGTGCTTTGTTTGTAACGTGGTAGGTAGCGCCGCATTTCAGGCAAACGCGTCTGCCGGTAAGTCTTTTCTTTATGAGTTCTTCATCGACCGCCAGCTCTATTACCTTGTCTATCTTAACGCCCATCGCGTCAAGCGCCTCCGCCTGAGGAACAGTCCTCGGGAAGCCGTCAAGAATAAAGCCTTTCTTGCAGTCGTCCTGAGCTATCCTGTCTTTCAGTATACCTATAACGATATCATCTGAAACGAGCGCGCCGCTGTCCATAGCCGCCTTGGCTTTCAGACCATATTCGGTGCCCTCTTTGACAGCCGCTCTCAGCATATTGCCCGTAGATATGGTAGGTATGCCCAGTCTTGCGCTTATCACTTCAGCCTGAGTGCCCTTACCTGCTCCGGGAGCGCCTAAAAGGATCACATTCATTTTTTTCACCGTACCTTTCACTGACTTGTTTGTCTTTGTTATTCAAGGAAGCCCTTGTGGTGACGCATCATCATCTGGGATTCCATAGTTCTGACGGTCTCAAGCGCAACGCTTACAACTATGAGTATGGAAGTTCCGCCTATAGCAAGCTGCATACCGGTTATCCTTGCGAAGAATATAGGTATTATAGCGATAAGTCCGAGGAAGAAAGCTCCCACGAGCGTTATCTTTGAAATTACCCTTTGCAGGAAATCGGAAGTCGGTTTGCCCGGTCTTATACCCTGTATCGCGCCGTTGCTCTGACGAAGATTGTTCGCTATCTCAACGGGGTTGTACTGCATCGCAACATAGAAATAGTTGAAACCTATTATCAGCAGGAAATACAGTATCGCGTAAACGGGGTGATTCATGTTGAATACGTGCAAAAGTCCGTGGTAGAACCACTTTATGCCTGTCTGTCCCGGGCCCGGGTCTGCGATAAACAGCTCCAGCGTCTGTGGTATCGACATGAACGCCATCGCGAAGATTATCGGCAAAACGCCCGACATACATATTTTTACCGGTATATACGAGCTCTGACCGCCGTACATCTTGTTTCCCACAACGCGCTTCGCATACTGAATGTGTATACGTCTCTCGGCGTTGTTCATAAATACGATGAACGCTATCATAGCGATAAAGAATACGAGTATTATCGGTACCATGATAAGGTATCTTACCTCGCCCGTCAGCATATAGGATACAAGACCTACAACTGCCTGCGGGCCTCTTGCAACTATACCTGCAAAGAGTATCATAGAAATGCCGTTTCCTATGCCCTTTTCGTTTATCCTGTCGCCCAGCCAGATTATCAGCGATGCGCCGGCAGTAAAGCAAGCTATGATAATTATCTCCGAGAACATCTTCGACTTCGAGAAATTCTCATATCCCGTGTTGGGTGCATACACCAGAACATTCTGCTTTTTAAGGGTCAGATAGTAAGCCCACGACTGGAACAGTGCAATAAACAGCGCTGTATACTTTGTTATCTTGTTGAGCCTCTTTCTGCCCTCCATGCCCTCTTTCGCCATTCTTTCAAGCGGCGGCAGAGCGTATGTCAGCAGCTGAATGATTATCTGTGCGTTGATGAACGGTCCTATTGAAAGCGCCAGTATGGTGGCTTGCGAGAAAGTACCGCCCGAAAGAACGTTCAGATAGCTGAAGAAGTTACCCGAAGAGGTAGCCGTGTCAGCCCAGACCTGAAGCGCCTCTCTGTTGATGTACGGTACAGGTATCGCGCCGCCTATGCGGTAGATGATGATGATAAGAAGTGTGTAAAGAAGCTTTCTTCTCAGGTCTGGAATACTCCATGCATTACGAAGCGTCTTAAACAACTTATATCACCTCAGCCTTCCCGCCTGCTTTCTCGATCTTTTCCTTTGCCGCCGCAGAAAAAGCAGCAGCCTTTACCGTAAGGTTTTTGGTAAGCTCGCCGTTTCCGAGTATCTTTACTCCGTCAAGCTCCTTTTTGATAAGTCCCGATGCTTTCAAAAGCTCGGTATCAACGACCGTGCCGTCCTTGAACATATCAAGCGATGCAACGTTTACGGTCGCATAATTTGTTGCAAAAATGTTGTTGAAGCCACGCTTAGGAGTTCTTCTTGCAAGCGAAGTCTGTCCGCCCTCAAAGCCCGGTCTTACACCGCCGCCGCTTCTGGCATTCTGACCCTTGTGACCTTTGCCTGCGGTCTTGCCCTGTCCCGAACCGTGACCTCTGCCTATGCGCTTAACTTCCTTAGTCGAGCCTTTGGCAGGTGATAATTCGTGCAATTTCATTATTCAGCACCTCCTTGCGATTATGCTTCGGTTACTTTAATAAGGTGGGAGATCTTTTTGATCTTGCCCTGAGTCTGTGCGTTATCCGGCTGCACAGTCGAATCGCCTATCTTTCTCAGACCGAGAGAAGCGGCGGTCGCGACCTGCACCTTAACTCTGCCGTTAAGGCTCTTTACCAGAGTGATTTTAAGGTCTGCCATTGCAAACTTCCTCCTTAGCCTAAGATTTCCTTTGTAGTCTTGCCTCTCTTGGCGGCGACCTCGTCAGCCGACCTTACCGAAGCCAGACCGTTTATCGTGGCTCTTACAACGTTGAACGGATTGTTAGAGCGCAGCGACTTAGTTCTTATGTCCTTTATGCCTGCCATTTCAACGACCGAACGAACAGGACCGCCTGCGATAACTCCCGTACCGGGTGCAGCAGGTTTCATAAGAACTCTTCCTGCGCCGTAAGCGCCAACGATCTCGTGAGGGATAGTCGTACCCTTGAGAGATACCCTGATGAGGTTCTTCTTAGCGTCCTCGATGCCCTTGCGTATAGCATCGGGAACTTCGCTCGATTTACCTGTGCCGAAGCCAACAATACCGTTTCCGTCGCCAACGACTACCAGTGCGGAGAATTTCATGATACGTCCGCCCTTAACGGTCTTGGATACTCTGTTTATAGCAACTACCTTTTCTTCAAGTTCCATGTTTGAAGCGTCTATTAAAGCCAAAAGTAACCCTCCTTATCAGAAATTGAGACCGCCCTCACGGGCTCCCTCTGCTAATTCCATAACACGTCCGTGATACAGGTAACCGCCTCTGTCGAAAACACATTCGGTTATGCCTGCCGCCGCCGCGTTCTTAGCTATCAGCTTGCCGACTTCTCTTGCGCCCTCTTTGTTGCCGCCGTTTTCGAGTTTCTGGCTCGAAGCGCTTGCGAGGGTAACGCCCTTTTCGTCGTCAATAAGCTGTGCGTAAATATTTTTAGCGGAGCGGAATACGTTAAGGCGCGGACACTGAGCTGTACCCGAAATCTTAGCACGAACTCTGGCGTGTCTTTTAGCTCTGGCAGCTGCTCTGTCGATTTTTTTCACCATATATCATTACACTCCTTAATTACTTCTTAGCGCCCTTGCCGGCCTTGCCTTCCTTGCGGATGATATGCTCGCCCTCATAGCGGATACCTTTTCCCTTGTAAGGCTCGGGAGGTCTTTTCTCCCTTATCTCGCAGGCGAACTGTCCGACTTTCTGCTTGTCTGTTCCCGAAACGATTATTCTCTTTTCATCGGGAACTTCCAGCTTTATGTCGTCGGTGTCGGAAAAGATCACCTGATGTGAAAAGCCGATGTTCAGAACAAGGTTCTTGCCCTGCTTTGCGGCTCTGTAACCAACGCCCTCTATAACGAGAGTCTTGGAAAAGCCGTCGGTCACGCCGACTACCATATTGTTGATAAGCGTTCTTGTCAGACCGTGCAAAGACTTGTGAACTCTGTCCTCAGACGGGCGTGCAACGGTTATCTCGCTGCCCTCGTGCTTGATTATCATGTCGGGCTTGAACGTTTTGGTCAGCGTACCCTTAGGTCCTTTTACCGTAACAACGTTGCCCTCGGCAATATCAACGCTTACTCCGGCAGGAACGGTTATCGGTTTAAGTCCGATTCTTGACATATATCGTTTCCTCCTTACCAGACAAATGCGAGAATTTCTCCGCCGACATTCAGTTCTCTTGCTTTCTTGTCGGTAACTATGCCCTTAGAAGTAGAAACTATGGCAATACCCAGTCCTTTCATGACCTTCGGCATATTCTCA
The DNA here is from genome assembly GCA_947589355.1 of uncultured Clostridia bacterium. GTDB lineage: Bacteria > Bacillota > Clostridia > Oscillospirales > Ruminococcaceae > UBA7477. Next base: position 53,880 of record CANPZC010000003.1, on the reverse strand, counting down.
CAGCTTGTATACATTCTCAGTCCGGGCTTTGAAATTCTTCTCAATCCTGTAATAACAGGCGTCTTGTTTTCGTCGTACTTGAGCGTTATCCTGATGATGCCCTGTTTTCCGTCATCAATTACCTGAAATCCTTTAACATAGCCTTCGTCAACAAGGATCTGAGTAATAGACTTCTTTATGTTGGAAGCAGGAACGTCAACTGTCGGATGCTTTGCTGTACTGGCGTTGCGGATCCTAGTGAGCAGATCCGCTATAGTATCAGTTATCTGCATATGCTGTTAACCTCCTTTAAAAACTCTTTACCAGCTGGCTTTCTTAACTCCGGGGATCTTGCCCTGATGAGCAAGCTCTCTGAAGCAGATACGGCATATGCCGAACTTTCTCAGATAAGCGTGGGGTCTACCACAGATCTTGCATCTGTTGTAAGCACGAGTAGAAAACTTAGGCGCAGCCTGCTGTTTGTTTATCATAGACTTCTTAGCCATGTTCTTTTTCCTCCTCTTTCTTACTTGGCAAACGGAGCGCCCATTAACGACAGCAGCTCCTTTGCTTCCTCGTCGGTCTCAGCCGTAGTGATAAAGTTTATATCCATACCGCGTACCTTGTCGATCTTGTCATATTCGATCTCGGGGAATATCAGCTGTTCCTTTATACCGGTCGAATAATTTCCTCTTCCGTCGAAAGAATTAGCGTTTATGCCTCTGAAGTCACGAACACGAGGGAACGCAACATTAAAGAGCCTGTCAACGAATTCATACATTCTTTCGCCTCGAAGCGTCACCTTAACGCCTATTATCTGACCATCTCTCAGCTTGAAGTTTGCGACCGACTTTTTCGATCTGCACACTACAGGTCTCTGACCCGTGATAGCCGAAAGATCGTTCATAATAGCCTCAATGACCTTAGTGTTGTCCTTGTCAGCGCCGCAGCCGACGTTGATAACGACCTTGCTCAGCTTCGGTATCTGCATTACGTTCTTGTATCCGAACTTTTTAACAAGAGCAGGAGATACCGTGCTGTCGTAGTATTCTTTAAGTGTAGACATTACTTTTCTCTCCTCCTGTTAAAATTCTTCGCCGCAGCCTTTATTCTTGCAGACTCTTACTTTCGTGCCGTCTTTAAGAATGTTGTGACCTATTCTGGTCGGCTTGCCGCACTTGGGGCATACAGCCTGTACCTTGCAGGCGTATATAGCCTTTTCAGCCTGAACTATGCCGCCCTGTTCCTGAGCGCTTCTGGGTTTAACGTGCTTCGTAGCAATGTTTCTTCCCTCAACTATAACTTTCTGTTCCTTGGGAGATACCTGAAGCACCTTTCCTGTCTTGCCCTTGTCCTTGCCGGACAGGATTATAACGGTGTCGCCTGTCTTAACGTGAATCTTGTTCATACTCTACGACACCTCCCATCAAAGAACTTCCGGAGCCAGCGACAAGATCTTCATGTAATCCTTATCTCTAAGCTCTCTCGCTACCGGCCCGAAAATACGTGTTCCTCTCGGGTTCTTATCTTCCTTGATTATAACAGCCGCGTTCTCGTCAAAACGAATGTAAGTTCCGTCATCACGACGTAGACCCTTGGCTGAACGAACAATTACTGCTTTAACAACATCGCCTTTTTTAACAGTACCGCCCGGCGCGGCTTTCTTTACCGACGCCACGATAACGTCACCGATGTTTGCATACTTTCTGCGTGTACCGCCCAGTACCCTAATGCACATAAGCTCCTTAGCGCCCGTGTTGTCGGCTACTTTGAGGTATGTCTGCATCTGTATCACAGTACGTTCCTCCTTTCAAACTTTCGTTAAATGTTAGCGTACAAATTACTTAGCCTGTTCAACAACTCTGACCAGACGCCATCTCTTATCCTTAGACAGAGGACGTGTTTCCATAACTTCAACAGTGTCGCCAATGTTGCAGACGTTGTTTTCGTCATGTGCCTTGAGCTTTACAGTTCTTTTGATGATCTTCTTGTAGAGGGGGTGCTGAACGTTGTCAGCGATAGCCACAACAATGGTCTTATCCATCTTATTAGAAACTACCTTGCCCACTCTTGTTTTTCTAAGATTTCTCTCGCTCATGGTAATCCTCCTTTCCTCACTCAGCAAGTTCTTTCTCACGAATGATCGTCTTAACACGAGCAATATCCTTCTTGACCGCCTTCAGTCTGAGGGGGTTGTCAAGCTGATTCACAGCGTGCTGAAAACGAAGATTGAACAGCTCCTTGTTCAGACCGTCGAGCTTCTCGCTGAGCTCTGCCGCGGAAAGATCTCTCAGTTCCTTTATCTCGCTTGACTTCATTATTGCTCACCACCCATTTCTTCGGACTCTCTTTTAACGAATTTACACTTGATAGGAAGCTTGTGCATCGCAAGACGTATTGCTTCTCTCGCAGCTTCTTCGCTTACTCCTGCTATCTCGAACATTACGCGTCCGGGCTTAACAACAGCTACCCAGTATTCGGGAGCGCCTTTACCTGAACCCATTCGAGTGCCGAGAGGCTTTTTGGTAACGGGCTTGTCGGGGAATACCTTTATCCATACCTGACCGCCTCTCTTGATGTATCTTGTCATCGCGATACGCGCAGCCTCTATCTGGTTCGAGGTTATCCATGCCGGCTCAAGAGCCTGAAGCCCGAACTCGCCGTCCGATACCTTGTTTCCTCTTGTAGCCACACCGGTCATACGGCCTCTGTGAACTCTTCTGTACTTAACTCTCTTTGGAAGCAGCATTACTTGTTACCTCCTTCACGTTTTTCCTCGCGCTTTCTGCCGTTGAAAGGAGCCTTTCCTCTCGGCTTCCTGTCACCGCCGCGCTTCTTGTCAGATTTCTCTGCGGGGGCTTTGCTCTGTGAGGGAGCAACTTCACCCTTCAGAACTTCGCCTCTGTATATCCATACCTTAACGCCAATGCGACCGTAAGTCGTGGCTGCTTCAGCAAAGCCGTAATCAATGTCGGCTCTTATCGTCTGAAGAGGTATAGTGCCTTCGTGGTAGCTTTCTGCTCTTGCTATTTCAGCGCCGCCCAGACGACCCGAGCATCTTGTCTTGATACCCTTAGCGCCGAGCTTCATAGAACGGCTTATAGCCTGCTTCATAGCACGTCTGTAGGAAATTCTGTCCTCCAGATCCTGAGCTATCTTTTCAGCCACCAGCTGTGCGCTGAGGTCGGGCTGAGCTACCTCTACAATATTTATGTTGACCGACTTGCCGGTCATTTTTTCGAGTGAAAGACGAAGCTTTTCAACTTCCGCGCCGCCTCTGCCGATAACGATACCGGGCTTAGCGCAGTGGATATGGATCCTTATCTTTCCATTTTCCTTTTCGTTGTCAGCCATACGCTCTATCTCGATAGTGGGAACACCTGCATAGACCGTCTTGCTTTCAGGATTTTTAGATCTTGTGTTGAGAGCGTTCATAATAAACTTGCGTATCTTGTAGTCCTCAACCAAGGTATCGCCAAAAGCAGCTTTATTTGCAAACCAGCGGGAGTCCCAATCCTTGATTATACCAACACGAAGACCGTGCGGATTAACTTTCTGTCCCATTCAGTTTACCTCCTTCTAGCTTAATCCTTCTCTTTAAGAACTACCGTTATGTGCGAAGTTCTCTTAAGGATCCTGTTTGCGCTGCCTCTTGCTCTTGCGATAAATCTCTTCATGGTAATACCGGGGCTTACATAACATTCCGCAACATAGAGTCTGTTCTTGTCCATGTTGTGATTGTTTTCCGCGTTAGCGGCGGCGGACTTCAGAAGCTTTACCAGATATTCGCTTGCAGCCTTTGGTGTGTGATTAACTATTGCCAATGCCATTTCCAGATCTTTTCCTCTTATAAGATCGAGAACTATCTTGACCTTGCGGGGAGCGATCCTGGCATTTTTCAAAATTGCCTTTGCTTCCATCAGAACTCCTCCTTTCCGCTATTTACCGTTGTTAGATACTTTAGAGCCTGCATGACCTTTGAAAGTCCTTGTCGGCGCAAACTCACCAAGCTTATGACCGATCATATCCTCGGTAACGTAAACGGGTATATGCTTCTGACCGTTGTGAACAGCGAATGTGTGACCAACGAAGTCAGGGAATATCGTCGAAGCGCGGCTCCATGTTTTCAGTACCTTCTTCTCTCCGGCGTCGTTCATAGCTTTAACTCTTTTCAAAAGGACTTCCTGAACGTAAGGTCCTTTTTTAACACTTCTACTCATTACAACTGCCTCCTTTCAGATTACTTACCGTTGCGGCGCTTTACGATAAATTTATCGGAGCGGTTGTGCTTTGCACGGGTCTTGTAGCCCATGGTCGGCTTGCCCCACGGAGTAACAGGTGACGGACGACCGACAGGCGACTTACCTTCACCACCGCCGTGAGGGTGGTCGTTCGGGTTCATTACCGAACCTCTTACGGTAGGTCTTATACCCATGTGACGGGTCTTTCCTGCCTTGCCGACGTTCACGTTCTCGTGGTCGATGTTGCCCACCTGACCGATAGACGCCATGCAGTTTACAGCGATCTTTCTCATCTCGCCCGAAGGAAGTCTTACCAGTGCGTAATTATCCTCCTTGCCCATGAGCTGAGCCATATTACCGGCGCTTCTTACAAGCTGTGCGCCCTTGCCGGGATAAAGCTCGATGTTGTGAATGAAAGTACCAACGGGAATGTTAGCAAGTGCCAAAGCGTTGCCCGGCTTTATGTCGGCGTCAGCACCCGACCTTACAACATCGCCAACGGCAAGACCGTTCGGTGCGATGATGTATCTCTTCTCTCCGTCCTCGTACTGTACAAGAGCGATAAATGCCGATCTGTTAGGATCGTACTCAATGGTCTGAACTGTAGCGTTCATACCGGTCTTATTTCTCTTGAAGTCGATAACGCGGTACTTTCTTCTGTTTCCGCCGCCGTGATGACGAACGGTTATCCTGCCGTAGCTGTTTCTGCCCGAAGTCTTCTTCAAAGGCTCCAGCAGGCTTTTCTCCGGCTTAACCTTTGACAGGCAGCTATAATCGGTAACTGTCATACCTCTTCTGCCGGCTGTCGTAGGCTTGTAGCTTTTTATAGCCATGTGTTATTTCACTCCTTCTGAAGTTTTGCGAGAACGTCGCTTCGCAGCCCGCGGAGTCGTTCCCATACATACGCCCGACTTAAACTCATCGGGGTATCCGCTCTTTGGCGGATATTTACGCGGCTGACCTTATACAAGGTTGTCGAAGAACTCGATAGACTTTTCGCCCTCTTTAAGAGTAACTATAGCCTTTTTCCAGTCGGGGGTCTTGCCCTCGTATCTGCCCATTCTTCTCTTTTTGCCGTTTACATTAAGTGTGTTGACCTTTTCTACCTTAACACCGAAAAGCTCTTCAACAGCCTTAGCTATCTCAGACTTGTTGGCGTCCTTAGCTACCTCGAAGGTGTACTTGCGCATTTGCAGGTTGTCTATCGAAGCCTCAGTGATTATAGGTCTTATAACAATGCTCTGAGCTGTCTTAGCCATTACGCGTATACCTCCTCGATCTTCGCAACGGCATCTTTAACAACAATAAACTTATCGTAGTTGAGAATGTCGTATACGTTCAAAGTGTTTACCAGCGTGGTCTTTACGCCGGGAATGTTGTTTGCGCTCTTTATTACCTTTGCATCAGCTTCCGGCATAACTATCAAAGCCTTGCCGTCAACGCCGAGTGCGCCGAGCATATTAACAACCGTCTTTGTCTTGAACTCGTCAAGTTTAAGCTCGTCCAGAACAACGATGTTGTCGTCTATCACCTTTGTAGAGAGCGCAGACTTCATAGCAAGTCTTCTCAGCTTCTTGTTGAGAGCGTATCTGTAGCTTCTCGGCTTAGGGCCGAGAGCAACGCCTCCGTGTGTCCACTGCGGAGCTCTTGTAGAACCCTGTCTTGCGCGGCCTGTACCTTTCTGTCTCCACGGCTTCTTACCGCCGCCCGAAACTTCCGTGCGTGTCAGAGTGGACTGTGTTCCCTGCCTCTGGTTGGCAAGGTAATTAACTACCATAGCGTGCATAGCCGGAACGTTCGGAGTAATACCGAAAACCGCCTCGCTAAGCTCAGTATCAGCGACCTTCTTGCCGCTCATATCGTAAACTGAAACGTTTGGCATCGTAACTCCTCCTTCCACTAAGCCTTCTTAACGCAGTCGGCAATGGTAACTACCGAACCGTTAGGGCCGGGTACCGCGCCTTTTATCGCGATAAGATTGTTTTCAGCGTCTACCTTGACTACCGTCAGATTCTGAACAGTCACCTTTTCGGCGCCCATGTGACCCGGCATACCCTTGCCCTTGTAAATTCTCGAAGGCGAGGAGCAAGCGCCCATAGAGCCTGCCTGTCTTACAACAGGGCCCGAACCGTGTGTTTCTTTCAGTCTGTGGTTGTTGTGACGCTTTATAGTGCCTGCAAAGCCTTTACCTTTGCTTGTGCCGCTAACGTCAACTATGTCGCCCTCCGCGAATGTGTCAGCCTTGATTATATCGCCTACATTCAGTGAAGCCGTGTCGTCAAGTTTGAACTCTCTCAGAGTTCTCTTCATCGCAACGTCAGCCTTTTTGAAGTGACCCTGCAAAGGCTTTGTCACGTTCTTTGAACGGATCTCGCCGAAACCAAGCTGCACGGCATCGTATCCGTCGTTCTCAGCCGTCTTCTTCTGTACTACTACACAAGGACCGGCCTCGATAACAGTTACGGGAATGAATTTTCCCGCCTCGTCGAAGATCTGCGTCATACCGATCTTCTTTCCGATTATCCCTTTTTGCATTTTCTTTTCCTCCTAAAATAGGTTATTGGTCGGAATTTTCCGACATGACCTGCCGTAAAACCGTTGAGAGATCACCTTTGCGATCTCTTTAGGAGATTACTTGATCTCCATTACGATCTCAACGCCCGCAGGAAGTTCCAGCCCCTGAAGAGCTGTCATTGTGTCGTTTGTCGGTCTGAGTACGTCAATAAGTCTCTTGTGCGTTCTCAGCTCGAACTGCTCTCTGCTGTCCTTGTACTTGTGAACAGCGCGGAGTATGGTCACGATCTCTTTGTCTGTCGGCAGAGGTATAGGGCCGCTTACCTTAGCGCCCGAGCGCTTTACAGCATCAACTATCTTGCCTGCCGCCGCATCAACAACAGCGTGTTCGTAACCTTTGATCCTTATCCTGATCTTTTCATTGACTGCCATTTTAATTCGCCTCCTTGAAAACTTTGAAAATTTGTTGGGGGCAAGACCATGTTTTGCGAGCCTTAAAGCCCGTCAGATCTTTTACACTACTCCATGTGTTTCGCTTGTAAGCCGAAAAAATATCCGAAAACCGTGAATTGTTTTCGGGGCTTACACAGCGCACACATAAAGCCCGTGCTTTAGCGTAAAAGCGGCAGCGCCGCCATCGCAAGAAACGCAAAAGCCTTGATGTGTAAATATCGGCCGCCCGGTTTAAAATCGGACATACTCTGCGGAAATTCCCCGACTCTCTGGTCGGCCACCTCCCGCTTCATCGCATATCTTTGCCGCATACCATACATAATATATATAGTATACAGCTTCACGCGTTTTCCTTAAATAGGCATAAAACGCGCATAGCAGTCACGCAAATAATATTTTAACATTTCCTGCCCGATATTTCAAGCATTTTTTAACGCCTTTCAGGTAGAATTTTCGCCTAAAATCCCGCGCCTTTTTGTGCATCTTGCACACAATTGTGCCTGTCCCTGTCTTTGCCTACAATATCTTGGGTATACTATTATATATACAAAAAAATTACGCCGACGTTGGGTCATTCGTCAGCGCATATATTTTTGTATTTTATCAGCCGTTGCTCTGTGCAAGCCTCTTCATCAGCTTAGACTTTTTATTAGCGGCTGTATTCTTATGAAGTATGCCCTTGGAGCAAGCCATGTCTATCTTCTTGATAGCAGTCTTTACAGCCTCGTTCTTGTTGTCGGTGTTCTCTGCAATAGCAGTGTCAGCCTTCTTTACAGCAGTTCTGAGGTCAGACTTTATCATCTTGTTCCTGAGAGTTTTCTTCTCGATGACAACAGTTCTTTTCTTTGCGGATTTAATATTCGGCACGCCTTACACCTCCCGTTAAACATAAATTTTCCACTCATTCTCAATGCTATCTGCATACTGAGAGGGAAATGCAATAACACTAAAACAAGCATCAAGTCTTATCATACCACATCTTTTAAAATTTTGCAAGTGTTTTTTGCAAAAATCTCAAATAAATTAAACGCCCGAAATTGTGTAATTTCAACTAAAAACCACCAAAGGAGCTAAAAATCATGCCTGTACGCACCGACTTAGCCTATGAAAGCGCCGCCCGAACGCCACACCTTTCGGGCATCTCACAGCACGAGCGCGAAGAAAGCGGTCTTAACATCAGCCGCATATGCGTTGAAACAACTAAAGCCGCGCAGGCTCTTGGCAAACCGCAGGGCTGCTACATCACCATTTCTTCGCAGGAATTTTCCTTGCAGTCGTCTCCCGAACATTTCGCTGAGCGCGCCGCCGTTATCTCCCGTGAAATATCTTCACTTTGCGGCAGCGTTTCTTCCGCGCTTGTGGTGGGGCTTGGCAACCGCAATATCACCCCCGACCGCCTCGGGCCTGCCGTCGCGGACAAAATAATAGCCACGCGCCACTTAAAACGCCTCGCCAAAGATATCGACACAGGCGGAATGGCGGAAGTATCCGTGCTTGCCGCAGGCGTTATGGGGCAAACGGGTCTTGAAGCAGCCGAGACCGCCAAAGCATTAGTTTCTGTCGTCCGCCCCGATATTCTGATCGCCGTTGATGCCCTTGCCTGCTGCGAGTATGAAAGCCTTGGCAGCACCATACAGCTTTGCGATACAGGCATATCCCCCGGCAGCGGCGTAGAAAATGCGCGCGCCGAGTTTTCCGCAAAGACCATGGGCGTGCCTACCGTCGCCATAGGCGTTCCCACCGTTATGGACGCTCAGGCGCTCTCAGACAGCCCTTTATATAAAGGTATGTTTGTCACTCCCCGAAGCATTGATACGCTGATAGAGCGCACTTCATCGCTTATCGCGCTTTCGCTGAACCTTACGCTGCATAAAGGTCTCACCGCCGAGGAGATGATCTCTCTTTGGTAAATTGCACATAAACGCGGCTGCAATTTCGTCGCATTTCACATATGAAAATTTCTTCCGACCTATAGACTTTTACAGATAAATTTGATAAAATTATTATGTATAAGTATGTATATAAGGAGGAACTCATATGAAAAAGCTGTCGGCAAAAATAGCCGCGCTTACAATATCGGCAGCCGTTTGCTGCTCTTTGAGCGGCTGTGTTTTTCTGCCTGACGAAGAAACGATACTTGCCGCGCCCTCGGTAGAGCAGACAGACGTCAACTATTCTACCATAACAGCCAAAAAGCGCGACCTTATCGATCAGGATATAAATACCGGCGTAGTCGCTTCACAAACGCAGTATAACCTGAGTTTCAAAGACCAGAGCGGCACTATCTCCAAAATATATGTCCACGCAGGAGATAAGGTCAAAAAAGGCGATATCATCTGCGAACTGGATACCAGCGACCTTGCCTATTCTATAAAAGAAACGGAACTGCGGCTTCGCTCAGCGCAGCTTGACAAGCAGATATTGCAGGAGGGCGGCGCATCTCAGGCAGAAACAGACAGAGCGCAGGTGGAAGTTGACCTGATACAAATGCAGCTTGACGAACTTTATAAACAGCGTGACAGCGCAAAACTTTATTCCGCTATTGACGGCACTGTTTCAGCGCTCGGCATGGGCGTTTCGGCAGGCAACTATGTAAATCAGGGCGATACCGTTGCCACCGTTATAGATACCACAAGCCTTTATGTTGCCATTACGCCCGAAACAGATAACTATAAACTTTATAAAATGGGTACTAAAATGAGCATACGCATAGACGGCGAACTTTACGATGCCGAAGTATTTATGACTCCCGATGAAGTGGTAGCAGAAGATTTTGAAGAAGACGAAGTTATATACGAAGTCTACGACCCCGACAAAGAAGATGTTCCCGACGAAATGCAGTTTGACCGTGAACACGTATATGTTAAATTTACGGGTACTCCCCCCGAAGACTGCGTGGGCGGTCTTGCCGATTGTATTCTTGTTATAGACGAGCGCAAAGACGTTGTTGCCATTTCAAACAATCTTATAAAAAACATAGACGACAAAAGTATAGTATACCTTTTAAAAGACGGCAAGAAAGTCGCACAAGAGGTAGAAGTCGGCTTGCAGACAGGCTCTCTTTCTGAAATAGTTTCGGGTGTTGAGGAGGGCGACACCGTTATCGTAAGATAGCGCGTCTGAGAAAGGACAGATATGCTTACATTGCTGCTCCGCAAAATGCGGAATACAAAATGGATGGTACTCTGCCTGCTGATAGGCTTCATAATGGCATCGGCAATGCTCAGCACCATACCTATTTATATGAACGCCTCGCTGAAGCGAATGCTCGTCAAGGATATGGAGCAGCTTCAGCTTACGCAAAACGTCTACCCCGGCATATATGCCACCGAGGCGAGCGTTCCTCTGAAATATTCCGTCGAGGAAGCCACCGAGAAAATAAACGAATACATAAAGCTCACACAGGATAATTTTGAGGCTCTCGATCTTCCCACCCTGAATGAAAAACTGGTGCTTATAGACGACTACGATTATGTTACATCTATAGTCACCTCCGACGGCAACTCGCGCTCTTCCGTAAAGGTCGGCTCAATGACGAATATCGAAGACCATGTAAGTATCGTTGACGGCAGAATGTATACCCCCGGCAAGCGCGACGACGGCGTTTATGAAGTTATAGCCACCGAGCAGGCTCTCAAGCTTTCGGGTCTTACCATAAATACCGTGTATGACGTTATAAGCTCTTTCGATGTCGAGGGCACTAACCCCATGAAGATAGAGATAGTCGGTATGTTCACCGTCGGCGATGCAAACGATGCCTACTGGTCTGAGGGGCTGGACAGCACATATCTCAACTGTGTTTTTATGGATCACGATACCTTTCTAAGCGGGCCTGTAGCCGACCGCAACTGCACTATTTCAAGCTTTTCTATGAGATATTCGATAGACTATCAGAACATGGAAATGACAGATCTTGAAGATATGAACGAAATGCTTTTGCAGCAGAAAAAATCGTACCCCTATAAAAATATAAAATTCTCCTGCCCCGTAATGGAAATATTGCAGGAGTATGTAGGCAGAGCGCGCCAGCTCAGGCTGATACTCTGGCTTATACAGATACCCGTGATGCTCATGATAGTTTTCTATCTTTTCATGGTATCGCAGCTGAATGTAGAGCAGGAAAAGAACGAAATAGCCGTGTTCAAAAGCCGCGGCGCATCATCGTTCCAGATATTCAGGATATACGCTTTAGAATCCATTGTCTTGGGCGTGTTCACCGCAATTACAGGGCCTATCCTCGCGCTGGGCTTCTGTACCGTGCTTGGCGCTTCAAACGGCTTTCTGGAATTTGTAAACAGAACAGCCCTGCCTATAAAACTCACCTTAGATGCATTTTTGTATTCTCTGCTCGCGGCGGTGGTGTTCTTTATAACCACCATGGCGCCTATAATCCCTGCCGCAAGAGTTTCAATAGTAGAGCACAAGCAGCGTAAAGCGCGCAAGAAAAAACGCCCGCTGTGGGAAAAGCTTTTCTTAGATGTAATACTTATCGGCGGCTCGGTGGGCTGGCTGTACTACTATAATTACAGTCAGAAAAACTTGGTTGACAGCGGCATGGTAGAAGCCTCGCAGTCTGTGAACCCCATGCTTTTCGTGGCATCTACCGCTTTCATACTCGGCTGCGCGCTGTTTATAGTAAGACTGCACCCGCTTATAATAAGGCTGATATACCTCATCGGCAAGAAAAGGTGGTCGCCTGCCGCTTATGTATCGCTCAATAACATCGGCAGGTCTTCTACCGGCAGAGAGCGTTTTCTCATGGTATTTTTAATACTCACCGTGTCGCTCGGCGTGTTCTTTGCAAACACCGCAAGAGCTATCAACCGCAACGCCGAAGAACGAGTTACATATTCTATGGGCTGCGATGCCGTAATGACCGAGAACTGGGAGACCCAGATAGTCACCACCTACAACGACGAGGGCGAAGAAGTCAAAAGCACCGCATATACAGAACCCGTTATCGAGCGTTTTTCGGAGCTTAAAGGTGTGCAAAACATCGCGCGCGTTTTTACCGCAGACGAAGCAGTCATATCGGGCAGCTGCATAGAAAAAACTATCCCCAATCCTACCATTCATAACAGAAATGACCCCAACGCCACGCTCACCGCAAACGCAACAGGCAACTGCGCAATAATGGCGGTAGTGCCCGGCGAATTTGCAAAGGTGGTGCAGCCTATAGACAGGCTTCTGCCCGTGCATATAAACAACTATCTCAACGGTCTTAACAATTGCAGCTCCGGCGTGATACTTTCATCTTCTTTCAGAGATAAATATACCGTAAAGCTCGGCGATACCGTTACAATTGCGCTTGATGAAAACACCGAGTTTGAAGCGGTGGTCATAGCTTTCGCAGAGTTCTGGCCGTCTATAAACCCGTATAAGACCGAAGATTTCGCAGTGCTAAACTATAACTACGTTCAGGCAAATTCCGAGCCTGCTCCCTATGAAGTGTGGGCAGACCTTGACGACAATGTTTCCACCGCGGAGTTTTATCAGTCTATAGAGGAAAGCGATATAGACCTCGCAACAGTAACCTCTGCCAGACAGGAGATAATAAACGAAAAGAACGACCCCATGCTGCAAGGTCTCAACGGCGCGCTCACTCTTGGCTTTATCACAATAATGGTAATGTGTATCATAGGTTTTCTGATATACTGGATACTCTCTATAAAGGGCAGAACGCTCCAGTTCGGCATACTGCGCGCTATGGGCATGAAGTTCAGAGAAATAATCGCCATGATAATCTACGAGCAGCTTTTGGTTTCCGCGGTCGCTATAGTAATGGCGTTCGTCGTAGGCTACTATGCAGGCAAACTGTATATACCTCTGTTTGAGAGCATATACGGCGCGCAGGAAATGGTGCCGCAGCTCGAAGTCATCTCACAGCGCAGCGATTATTACAAGATATACGCTATAATAGCCATAATGCTGCTTATCGGCATAGCCGTGCTCGGCAGGCTGATATCAAAGATAAACATCAGCAAAGCCCTGAAACTCGGCGAAGAATAACAGCAGCTAAGAGCCACATACACAAAATAAAGCAGGTCTGCTTCACCTAAGAAACAGACCTGTTTTTCTATCTATTTTTAGTATGCCTTACCGCTGCGTACCGCGCCCCTGAGCGGCAGTATTGTTTTGGGCGATACCGAAAATTCGTCCGCGCCCATTTTCAAAAACTGCTCCGTCAGCGATGTGTCAGCCGCCGATTCACCGCAAATGCCTGCCCAAATGCCGTTTGCGTGCGCCGCTCTTATCGTTTCTTCAATAAGTTTCATCACCGCAGGGTGAGCAATATCGTAAAACCGCTCCAGCGCGCTTCCCTGCCTGTCAGCCGCCAAAGTGTACTGCGTAAGGTCGTTAGTACCCACCGAGAAAAAGTCAGCCTCTTTCGCAAGGTCGTCAGCAATAAGCGCCGCAGCAGGCGTTTCCACCATTATGCCTATCGGTACGTTTTCATCAAACGCAATGCCCTTTTCGCTTAGCTCCTCGCGTACCTCGCGGCATATGCGCTTTGCATCTATAAGCTCCCAAAGACCTGCCACCATCGGGAACATTATCAGCAGTTTGCCAAAGACCGATGCCTTGTACAGCGCGCGCAGCTGCGTTTTGAATATGTCGGGTCTTGTAAGGCACAGCCTTATGCCCCTCATGCCAAGTTCGGGGTTGTGCTCTCTTTCAAGACCGAGATACTCGGCGTTTTTGTCCGCGCCAATATCCAGCGTGCGAATTATAACTTCCCTGCCCTCCATTTTCTTCAGTACGGAAGAATACGCCTCAAACTGCTGCTCCTCCGTCGGCAAAGAGCCGCTTTCCAAAAACAAAAATTCGCTCCTGAAAAGCCCTATGCCTGCCGCATCGTTTTCCAGCACATACTTCACGTCCGCAGGCGATGCTATGTTTGCATATACCTTGATGTTCTTTCCGTCCTCGGTAACATCGGGCTTGCCTCGCAGAGCATCCATTCGCCGCTTTTGTGCGTTTTCGTTCTGCCGCTTTTTTTCAAGCTCCCTCATCATGCGCTCGTCAGGGTCTATAACAGCCATACCCTCGCTGCCGTCCATCACCGCGTAACGCCCGTCAAGTTCACTTGCCAGCTTGTCGCCTATGCCTATTATAGCAGGTATGCCTAAGTTCCGCGCCAGGATCGCAGTGTGGCTGTTCTTGCTGCCGTTTATAAGAATAAAACCTAGTATCGTAGATCTATCAAGCAGCACCGTCTCGCTCGGGCTTAGGTCGTCAGCCGCAATTATCACAGGCGAAGTCGGCACACCGCTTGCCTGCTCCGAGCTGCCCGAAAGAATATTTATCAGCCTGTTGCTCACATCGTCAACGTCCGCGCTGCGCTCTCGCATATAGTCGTTCTCCATCGAAGAAAACATCTGAGAAAATCGTTTTCCCACCACCTCAACGGCAGCCTCCGCGTTCACAGAGCTTTCAACTATTTCTTTTTCAATGGCCTCAACAAAATCGGGGTCACGAAGCATGAGCCTGTGCGTTTCAAAAAGATCCGCTGCGTCGCCGCCCTCCTGCCTCTGCGCCATTTCAAGCAGCTGTGCAGATGCATCGTTCGCAGCCTCTCTCCACCGCTTTATCTCCCTGTCGGTGTCCGAAACGCTTATCTTCTCCACAGCGCATTTCGAGTGCCTGAAAAACCGTATCTTTCCGTATGCTATCCCCGAAGATACCCCTGTTCCGTTCAATACTATCATACAGCTCACCTCTTTAGATGCTGTGTTCCGTCATAAACCTCTTTATCCCGTCCGCGGCAGTGTGTTCGTCGCTGCCCTCTACCTTTATTTTTATGCTGTCGCCGCACCTTATGTCAAGCCCCATAAGGGCAAAAAGCTGCGAAGTCTGTGCGCCCCTGCCGTCTTTTTCAACTGTAACGCAGCTTTTGTACTGCGCCGCCTTTTTTGCCAGCTGCCCGGCAGGCCGCGCGTGTATGCCCTCAGTGCCGCATACCGTGTATAAAAATTCTTCCATATTTTTTCTGCCTTTTGTTGTTTATATATTCGCGCTTCCGCGCTGCGCAGGAGCGCACACGTTGACCGCCACAACGTGCAAAACTTTTAATTCTTGTCAAGACATTAAAAGTTTTCGATCAAGCCTTTTTCAAAAGGCTTGTAGGGCGTGGGGCAAAGCCCCACAAAACACAACGTGCGCTCTGCAAGAGGTGAATTAGAAAACAGTTCGGTGAACTGTTTTCTAAGAGGAGAGGCTCTGCAAGAGAGAGCCTCTCCTTTGAAAAGCCCCGACCACTTTGCCTGCGCGCGCTTGCGTGCGCAACAGCTTTATTAAAAATTTGCGCGTTTCTTGTTATGAATTTTTCACTTTGTTCGGCGTTTCAGAATGAAACGCTGAAAGAGAGCGTTGCGCTACAACAAGGGAACGCCCTCTCTTGCATGGGCGTAGCGTTCCCTTTGGGAACGCCCGAAGAATTTTTCGCCCCAAAATTAAAATGCGAAAAATTCTTCCCCCCGCGGTCGTTTACGACCGCTGCACCCATTTGCGGAGCGCCTGCCGTATGGGGATTTCGCCGTACTGCGGTAGCGTTCGCGAGCGACCGCAGGCGACGGGGGCGTTGCCCCTCGACCTGACGACCCTTGGCAGTTGCGAAGCAACTGTAAAAAAGAGGTCGATCGAAAACTTTCCCTTTCTTGACAAGAATTTAAAATTCGCGGCGTAAGCCGCACCTTTTCTATTCACTATTCATTATTCAATATTCACTATTCACTACTTCTGCCTCTTGCCTCTTAAAGCTTAAAAAGTTTCCCATTTACCCCCGTGACCGCCAGCGCAAACTCTTCCTCTTCCGGGAAAAATCTCGTAGATACCACCGCTTCACCGCCGTTTAAATATATCTCAACCGCCGTAGTGTCAAACAGCGCCCTGATACTTTGACAGTTTTTCATCAAAGTCTTGCGGCTCGTCCTTCCGCCGCTCGCCCTGACGTCAAAATGCTCCAGCAAAAATATCCCGCCGTCAAAGCTCAGCCGCAGCGCGCTGCCCAGCGTTATGCAAAACTTTTCCTGCGTGTATGCGCTTATCTCAAACGGCAGGCGCACATTATAAACACCTGTACTATTTATATGATAACACTCTTTTCGCAGTTTTTCAAGTTCTTTTATAGGAAATCGGCAAATTTTTCCGTTTTTCACTGTAAGCTCGCATGGCACCGACAAACAGTGCTGCCGCTCAAACCCCTCCGCGTATGACGTGTATTCGCAGTCGGTCATTCCCAGCCAGCCTATCATTATCCGCCGACCGTCGGGAGAAAGAAACGTCTGCGGCGCGTAAAAATCAAACCCCGTGTCCCATTCCGTAAAGCCAAAGGGCGTCATATCATCGGTAAAAAAGTACCCCGACTGATAAACGTTGCAAAAGCGGCTGTCGCAGTGAATAAGTCCCTGTGGACAAACGCTCAGTACCTCTTTTCCGCCAAGTTCAAACAGATCGGGACATTCCCACATATATCCGAAATACTCCTGCGTTCCAAGCCGCGAAGAATACCGCCATTTCAAACCGTCAACGCTCTCGTATATCAGAGCGCAGCCCACGCCCTCGGCAGTCCGTGCGCCAAGTATCATTTTGTATGCGCCGCCCTGCTTCCATACTTTCGGGTCACGTACATGGCAGGTCATATCATCGGGAAAATCAGCGTTGGTCATAAGCAGCCGCTTGCCGTCAAACACCTGCCCGTCCGCGCTGTGAACGCAAATGACATTTTGCTCCCTGCCGCGTGTGATGTAGTCATAATCGCCCTTGTGCATAACGTTTCCCGTGTAGTATAAATAAAGCTCGCCGTCTTTTTCTATCGCGCTGCCCGAGTATGCCCCGTCGCGGTCGTAGCGGCAGGCAGGGCGCACAGCTATGCCGTCATAACGCCAGTCTATCATGTCCTCGCTCGAGTAATGCCCCCAGCATCGCGGCGTTTCACCCTCGGGGCTTTTCGGCGAATACTGAAAAAACACATGGTATCTGCCTGCAAAATAGCACAGCCCGTTGGGATCGTTGAGCCACCCGTCAGGCGGTTCTAAGTGAAAACAAAGTCTGCGTTCTTTCATAAGTATCTCCCTTTTGCTGAAAATATCTTGCCGAAAATATCATTTATAGTTTAACCTGCGCTATATAGGTCTATTCATTGATCATTATATCATCTTAAATTGTATCTTGCAACATCTGCAAAAATTATTTTACTTTTTGTAAGAAAAAATGTTGCAAAACGCAGCCGAATATGTTATACTATATGTGTATAGCCGCGGTTTTGTGCGGCACTAAGGAGGCGTTTTTATGGCAGTTATAGACAGAGTAAAATTTGACGGGCTTGCCTCGCGCGACTGGATAATCTATAAGCACCCTACCGATAAACTCGTAACGGGTACGCAGCTTATCGTCGGCGAAGGTCAGGCGGCAGTGTTTGTAAAGGGCGGCAGGATATGCGACAGCTTCGCGCCCGGTACATATACCCTTTCCACGGGCAACCTGCCTATACTCAATTCAATAGTAAATATACCGTTCGGCGGCAAAACACCCTTTACGGCTGAGATATACTATGTCAACACCGTAACAAAGCTCGATCTGCTGTGGGGTACATCAGACCCCATACAGCTTATAGACCCCAAGTACCATACAAGACTGAGGATAAGAGCCTTCGGTCAGATGGGCATGAAGATAATGAACGTCCGTGACTTCATCTCCAACATTGTCGGTACTATGAACCCTGCCGACGTCGTAAAGTACGACAAGGTAATGGACTACTATAAGGGCATACTCATAAGCAAGGTAAAGAGCGAGATAGCCGATTTAATAATTAACGATAAGATCTCCGCGCTTGAAATATCCGCGCAGCTCGACGATATATCAAAACAGCTCGAAGAGATACTCGCACCGGAGTTTGAAAACTTCGGCTTCAAGGTAATAAACTTCTTTATAAAGTCAATAAACTTCCCCGATCAGGATTTTGATAAGATAAACGAGATCCTCGAAGATAAAGCAGAGTTTGAAATTATGGGCGATTCGCGCTATGCAGTAAAGCGTTCGTTCGATGTATACGAAAGCGCTGCCGGTAACGAGGGCGGCGGTCTTGCAGGCGCAATAGTCGCAGGAGGAGTAGGACTGGGCGCAGGCGCTGCCATAGCAGGCGGTATGCAAAACCTTGCGCAAGCTTCCGTTCCCGAAAAAGATTCCGCTTTCTGCCCCAAATGCCACGCCGCAAACCCAGCAGGCTCTAAATTCTGCAACGAATGCGGCGCGCTTATGACAAAGATGACCGAAGAAACTATAGCCTGTCCGCAGTGCGGCAAAGCAAACCCCGTCGGCTCTAAATTCTGTAACGAGTGCGGCGCAAAAATGGAACAAAACGTCTGCAAAAAGTGCGGCGCGCAGCTGCCCCGGGGCGTTAAGTTCTGCAACGAATGTGGTGCAAAGGTCGGTGAATAATATGAAAAAACATAATAACAGCGGTTTTTCTACCGCTTTGGTAATATCACTGTTTTTGGCGTTTTTCCTTATCGCTATAATACTTGTCGCCATGCTCGGCGTTATGAAAGTTACCGACTATGACGCAGGCGTGCCGGCTGTAATATTCGCAGCAATAAATATGCTCGCGCTCGCAATAGTCTACGGCGCAGGCGGCGTACTTTCCAAAAAGCTCGGCGTGGGCGGCTATGCCCCGGTTGCCGGCATGACAGCAGTATATACCATAGTTCAGCTTGTGTATATGTTTGTCGCTTATAAAACCGCAAGCCCCATTATGTATACACTTATAAGCCTTATAATACTTTTTGTGTACTGCGCAATTATTTTGCCGATAGCTCTCAACGGCGCAAAAAACAAAAACAACTGAAACAACGAAAGGAACGATATAAATGGCAGGAAATACCTGTTCACAGTGCGGCGCGCCGCTTGAAATGAACGCGACCGTCTGCCCCTACTGCGGCACTCCCGTTGAAGTCGCACCGCCGCCTACATATGCACCGCCGCAAAACTATGCGCCGCAGGGAAGTATATTTCAGCCGCAGGTGCAGATGCCCTATCAGCAGCCGTTAGATGCAGGCGTTGACCCCTCGTGGCCGCTGAAAAACAAGACTGTTGCCGGCATACTTGCAATACTGCTCGGCTCTCTGGGCGTGCATAAATTCTACCTCGGCAAGACCACCATGGGTATAATTTACCTCGTGCTCACCTGTACCGCGGTGCTGGCGTTCGTGCCGGCGGTTCTCGGTCTGATAGAGGGCATTACATATCTTACCCAGAACGAACATAATTTTCAGGTGAATAATCACGTCCGCACGCATTAGTTTATTTGCGCTGTCGCGCCACCTGCGGAGCGCGTTCAAAGTCCAAAGCAAGCAAAGGTTTTAAGTCTTGTCAAGAAAGGAAAAGTTTTCGATCGACCCTTTTTTCAAAAGGGTCGCAGGGGTACGGGGACAGAGTCCCCGAAAACACAACGTGCGCTCCGAAAAAGGTGAATTAAAAAACAATCCGGTGGATTGTTTTTTAAGAGGAAAAGCCCTGCAAGAGAGGGCTTTTCCTAGTTGTAGCGCATCACTTATTTTCCTGCGCGCGCTTGCGTGCGCAATAGTTGTTTAAAAGCTTGCGCTTACGCGCACCCTGCGGAGCTGTGCAACGCTCCACGTACTTCGGTTATCCCCTCATTTTGAGTGAGCTAACACTTTTGCGCGTTTAACGTGTTGGGATTTTTTCACTTCGTTTGGCGTTCCAGAATGGAACGCGGAAAAAGAGCTAAGGTCTTATAAAAGGGAACGCCCTCTCTTGCAGGGCGCAGCGTTCCCTTTGGGAACGCCTGAAGAATTTTTCGCCCCAAAATTTAATAGCGAAAAATTCTTCCCGCGGTCGTTTACGACCGCTGCCCTCGTTGAAAAACAGTCCACAGGACTGTTTTTCAATTCACCCTTTGCGGAGCGCCTGCCGTATGGGGCTTTCGCCGTCTGCGGACGGCGACGGGGGTTTCACCCCTCGACCCTGACAAGCCTTGGCAGTTGCGAAGCAACTGTAAAAAAGAGCTTGACCGAAAACTTTTCTTTTCTTGACAGGGTCTAAAACTTTTGCGCAAAGAAAATTTTCAAATAAATTTTCAAAAACCCCTTGATTTTTTACAAAAAGTGTGTTATACTATTGACAATATCTTTCAATGAAAGACTGGAAGCTTGACTTTCGGTCTTTTGCTTTTGTAAAGTGACCGATGCTACATCATAAGGAGGTATCTTTTTGAGCAGTAAAATTACGGGAGGAAACGTGGCGGAGAAAGTGCGGCAAACGGCTCAGCCGCTGTGTGATGCGCAGGGCGTGTTTTTGTGGGACGTTCGCTTTGAAAAAGAGGGTGCGTCTTGGTATCTGCGTGTCTTTATAGACAAAGACGGCGGCGTGGACATCGACGACTGCGAGGCTGTCTCAAGACCACTGAGCGACCTTTTGGACGAGAGCGACCCCATACCGCAGTCATATGTGCTGGAGGTAGGCAGCCCCGGGCTTGCAAGAGAGCTTCGCAGACCCGAGCATTTTCAGTGCTGCATAGGCGACGAAATAAAGGTGCGGCTCATTCGCCCCGACGAAAAAAGCGGCGAGAAAGAGCTGATAGGTGCGCTCAGCGGCTTTGAAAAGAATATCATATATATGAAACGGACAGATAACGGCAGCGATGTAGAACTTCCGCTGAGCAGCTGTGCATATGTCAGGCTGCACGACGACGAAGACCTGTTTGCCGATACAGAATAAGGAGGAATTGAGAAAAATGAAAAACGAGATCAAAGCACAACAGAAAAGCGAGTTTTTTGAAGGGTTCAGACTTCTTGCCAAAAAGCACGGTATGCAGCCCTCGGAGCTTGCATCAATGGCAGCAAACAGCATCGCCGCCAAGGTAAGGGCAGACTACCCCGACTGCGGCAATATCTCAGTGAAGATCGATGCTGACGAAAACAAAGAAAAGGTCGATATAAGAATTGTAAAGACCATAGTTGCAAACGGAAATGTAAAAGACAGCGGCAACGAGATAAGTCTTGACGATGCGAAAGAAATTTCACGCTCTGCGGATATAAACAAAAAGGTGCGTATAAAAGTGCCTGCCGCGCGCTATCTTGAAGAACTGGCAGAGTATTGCGCACGGGCAAGACGTGAAGCGGAATTTTTCATAAGCATGAAACTGCTTGCAGAGAAAAACCAGATAGCCATTGAAAGCCTTGCCGACAACATCGGTCAGAACATTATGAAAGCGGCTAAAAAGTATTACCCCGGCAGCGAGGATATCAGAGTTGAGATCGATACCGAGAAAGAAACTTTCGATGTTAAGCTTGTAAAGAAGATTGTCGAGGGCGAGCCCGAAGACCCTGCCAACGAGATAAGTCTTGAAGAAGCAAAAGCTCTTGATGAAAATGCGCAGGTCGGCGGCGAGAATGTTACACTGCTTGATACCACAACTTTCAACCGAGTTACCACTTCTAGCGCTAAGCAGTCTATAAAGCAGGATATACGCACTATTGAAAGAGAAAGACTGCTCTCGCAGTTCGATTCAAAGCGCGAAGAATGTGTTGCAGCCGTTGTTACTAAGGTAGAGCCTGCAACGCTCAATGCCATTGTTACTATAGACGGCAGTGAAGCGTACCTTAGAAGAAACGAGCAGATACCCGGTGAAACGCTCAAAGCAGGCGACAGCATACAGGTATATGTTGAAACCATTTCAGACAGCGAAAAACGCCCTGCGATAAAAATTTCCCGTACCAAGCGCGAAATGGTGCGCAAGCTGTTTGAAAGAGAAGTTCCCGAAATTTATGACGGCATTGTTGAAATAAAGTCTGTAGCAAGAGAAGCAGGCTCGCGCACAAAGCTGGCGGTTTGCAGCAAGGATAAAAACGTCGATGCTGTAGGCTCATGCATAGGGCCTAAGCATACAAGAATTTCGGCTGTTATCAAAGAACTCAAAGGCGAGAAGATAGACGTTATCCCCTATTCGGAAGACGATGCCGAATTTATAGCAAACGCCCTTTCACCTGCGCAGGTGCTGCGTGTTGATATCCTCGACGAGGAAATAAAGAGCTGCCGCGTGGTAGTGCCAAACAACCAGCTGTCGCTCGCAATAGGCAATAAGGGTCTCAACGCCAAACTTGCCCACCACCTTACAGGATATAAGATAGACATAGTACCCGAAACACCTGTAGAGGATTAAGGGGCGCTTTATGAAAGTAAGAAAAATACCTATGCGTATGTGCCTCGGCTGCGGCGAAATGAAGCCGAAGAAAGAGCTTGTAAGAATAGTAAGATCCCCCGAGGGCGATATATCTATAGATCTTACAGGTAAAAAATCGGGCAGAGGCGCATATATATGCAAAAATGCCGAGTGTTTGGAAAAGGCAAGAAAAGCGCGCAAACTTGAAAAAAGCTTTTCCTGCCAGATTGAGCAGTCGGTCTACGATACAATGGAGGCGGAACTTAAAAGTGCCGAATAACAACGCAAAAAATATGGGCGGTCTGTTTTCGATGTGCCGCAGGGCAGGCAAGCTTTGTATGGGCATGGATATGGTCAAAAATGCCTGTGCAAGCGGCGAAGCGTGCGGCGTGTATGTCGCAAGCGATCTATCGGAAAAGTCGCTCAAAGAAGCAAAGTATGTCTGCTGTAAAAACGGCGTAAAGCTTTATGCAGCAGATATGGATATGCAGCAGATAGCAGACAGTTTAGGCAAACGGTCGGGCATCTTGGCAGTGTGCGATAAAGGCTTTAACAAAAAAGCTTCTTCGGCGCTTTGTGAGATACCCATAGACCCCACCGCGTTCCATTTATGATCATCATTTCAGAGAGGAGTTTAGCCTATGGCAGCAAAGGCAGTCAAAAAATATAAAGTAAGCGATCTGGCTAAAGATATATGTGTCAGCAATAACGAAGTCGTTCAGCTTCTTGCAAACGCGTTCGGTGACACAGGCAAGAAAACAGCTTCATCGCTGAGTGACGAGGAGATAAATTACGTCCTCGAATATTATACGCAAAAAACACAGGTAACGGGTTTTGAAGAATATTTCGCGGCAAAAACAACTTCCAAAAAGCCTGCGGAAAAGAAAGCTTCACACAAAAAGCAAGAAGCAGAAGAAAAGCCCAAGGCGGAAGAAAAAGCAGATAAAGCAGATAAGGCTGAAAAGTCAGAAAAGACGGACAATAAGCCCGCACCCAAGCAGAAACCCAAAAAGGAAGTCGCCAAGAAGAAAAATTCGGGTCAGAAAATACTTTTTGGCGGAAAGAGCGACGACAACGCAAAGGGCTACACCGTTTCGGAGGGTACAAAGGACAGCAAGCGCAAGACCGTAGATACAAGGGGCTCGTATATTGAGCTCGATAAGTATAACGAAAGATACGATAACCTTGCCGACAACAGAAACCACGGCGGAAGCAAAGACAACTTCACCAAGAAGCAGAAGATAACCCAAAAATCGCAGCAGTATAAAAAGCAGCAGCACTCAAAGAAAGAGAGCGAGAGCGAGAAAGACCGCCTGCGCAGACTGGAGCTTGAAAAGGCAAGAAAACAGCAGCTCAAGGTAATGATACCCGATGAAATAGTCGTTTCAGACCTTGCCGCAAGACTGAAAGTTACAGCTACCGAAGTTATCAAAAAGCTTATGATGCTCGGCGTTATGGCATCTATAAATGAAGTTATAGACTTCGATACCGCGGCGCTGGTAGCAGACGAAATGGGCGCTAAGTATGAAAGAGAAGTACACGTTACCATTGAGGAGCGCCTTATAGTAGACGAAGAAGACAAGGAAGAAGACCTCGTTGAAAGATGCCCCGTTGTTGTAGTTATGGGGCACGTTGACCACGGCAAAACGTCTATTCTTGACAGGATACGCCATGCAAATGTGGCAGACGGCGAGGCAGGCGGTATAACACAGCATATCGGCGCTTATCAGGTAAAAGTAAACGGCAAGGATATAACATTCCTCGATACCCCGGGTCACGAAGCGTTCACTTCTATGAGAGCAAGAGGCGCGAATATCACAGATATCGCGATACTTGTTGTAGCCGCCGATGACGGCATCATGCCGCAGACCGTTGAGTCCATAAACCACGCAAAAGCGGCAGGCGTTTCTATAATAGTTGCTATAAACAAGATGGATAAAGTCGGCGCAGACCCCGACAAGGTAAAGCAGGAACTTACCAAATACGACCTTGTTGTTGAAGACTGGGGCGGCGACGTTATTGCCGTTCCCGTATCTGCAAAAACAGGCGAGGGCATTGACGAACTGCTTGAAAATATCCTGCTCGTTGCAGAAGTCAAAGAGCTGAAAGCCAACCCCAACAAGCTGGCTAAGGGTACTGTAGTTGAAGCAAGGCTCGATAAGGGCAAAGGCCCTGTCGCAACGGTTCTGGTGCAGAACGGCACACTGAATTTGGGCGATATAATAATAGCAGGCACGGCAGTGGGCAGAATAAGAACAATGACCAACGATAAAGGTCAGCAGGTAACAAAAGCAGGTCCTTCCTGCCCCGTTGAGATAACAGGTCTTGCCGAAACACCTGCCGCAGGCGATATTTTCAACGCCGTTGCAGATGAAAAACTTGCAAGAGAACTTGTTGAGCAAAGAAAGCATAAAGCCAAGGAAGAAGAGTTCAGCCAGTATCAGAAAGTAACTCTCGATAACCTGTTCGCGCAGATATCCGAGGGCGAGATAAAAGAACTGCCGATAATCGTCAAAGCAGACGTTCAAGGTTCTGTAGAAGCTGTAAAACAGTCACTTGAAAAGCTTTCAAACGAAGAAGTAAGAGTAAAAGTTATACACGGCGGCGTGGGAGCAATATCCGAAAGCGATGTTATGCTTGCTTCTGCTTCAAACGCTTTGATAGTTGGCTTTAATGTAAGACCCGACCCCGTTGCAAAAGCAAACGCAGATCACGACGGCGTTGACATAAGACTTTACAGGGTAATTTATGACGCTATTGAAGAGATAGAAAGCGCCATGAAAGGTATGCTCGCGCCCAAGTTCAGAGAGAGCGATACAGCAAGAGTTGAAGTGCGTCAGGTATATAAGATCACAGGCGTGGGCAACGTCGCAGGCTCTTATGTACTCAGCGGCAAGATAGGCAGAAATGACCTTATCAGAGTTGTGCGCGACGGCATAATCATAGCCGACGACAAGATGAGTTCTCTCAAACGTTTCAAAGACGATGTAAAAGACGTTGCGGCAGGCTATGAGTGCGGCATAACTCTTGAAAAGTTTACCGACATTAAAGAGGGCGACATATTCGAGGCTTATGTAATGGAGGAATATCGAGAATAATGGCTAATTTTAAAGCAGGAAGAATGTCGGGCGACATACGCAGGATAATATCAGCCAAAATGCGCGACCTCAAAGATCCCCGTATAAAAAACGCCGAAATGCTCACCGTTGTGCGCTGCGACGTATCTTCTGACGGCTCGTACTGCAAAACGTATATATCGTCGTTTGAGGGGTACGCAAGCGCGAAAGAGGCTGTAAAGGGCTTAAACAGCGCCAAGGGCATATTAAAGCGCGAAATATCAAATGTATTAAAACTTCGCAAATGCCCCGAGCTTGAATTTATCGCAGACGATTCAATGGAACATTCCGCGCATATAAACAAGCTTTTGAAAAGCGTTCTGCCCGAAAACAGCGGCGAGGAGGGCGAAGATGATGACGTTTGATGAAATTGCTGCTTTTCTCAAAGATGAAAGCGTAAACAACTATATCCTGCTCACCCATAAAAGCCCCGACGGCGATACTCTGGGCAGCGGTTTTGCCCTTTGCAGAGTGCTGAAAAGCATGGGCAAAAGGGTCAAAGTGCTGGGCAGTGACGGTTTTCCCGACAGGTATTCTTTTCTGTACGACGGCTACAGCGAGGACAGTTGGCAAGATACCGAGCCGCACAGGGTAATAGCTGTAGATATTGCTGACACCATGCTCATGGGCAAAAATCTTGAATACTATACCCACCAAGGCACAGTAGATCTTTGCATAGACCACCATATTTCAAACAAAATGTATGCAAAGCAAACTTATGTTGATGCCAACGCATCTGCAACAGGGCTTGTGCTTTTTGAGCTTTTCAGCTTTATGGGAATAGAGATAGACAAGCAGACCGCAGTGTGCCTCTATACCGCAATAGCCACCGATACAGGCTGTTTTAAGTATGAAAACACTACTCCGCGCGCACATATCGCGGCAGCGGCGCTTATGGAAAAAGGCGTTGACTACACACGCATAAACCGCCTTATGTTCGATATAAAAAGCCGCAGGCGCATTGAAGTCGAGCAGGCAGCGCTGGCGCATCTTGATCAGGCGGCAGACGGCAGGATCACGCTTTTGTGCGTTACCAAAGAGCTTCTGGAAAAAACCGGCGCTGACGAAGCGGAAATTTCGGGCCTTTCGGCAGTACCTCTGACGGTAGAGGGAACGGACGTAGGCATTACCATACGCTATAAAGATGATGACCGCTATAAACTCTCGGTGCGCACTACCGACAAAGCAGACGCGTCTGCAATATGCAAAGAGTTCGGCGGCGGCGGTCATATTCGCGCGGCAGGGTGTGAGATATGCGCGCCTCTTGATAAAGTAAAGCGCATGATAACCGCAGTCGCGCAGAAACATCTGTCTTAATATTATGAGTAATATAAATGATAACCTCTGCGGTATAATACCCGTAAACAAGCCGCAGGGCTGGACATCTTTTGACGTCGTTGCCAAACTTCGCGGCATACTGCATATCAAAAAAATAGGTCACAGCGGAACGCTCGACCCTATGGCAACAGGCGTTCTGCCCGTGTTTGTCGGCAAGGCAACGCGCGCCTGCGATATGCTCCCCTTTGATAACAAAAGCTACCTCGCAGGCTTTAAAATGGGCGTTTGTACCGATACGCAGGACATCACGGGAGAGGTGCTGAAAGCCTGCGATAACTTGCCCTCTTTTGATGAAATAAAAGAGACCGCAAGCGGCTTTCTCGGCGATATAATGCAGCTGCCGCCTATGTATTCCGCAGTTAAGGTAGACGGCAAAAAGCTGTATCAGCTGGCAAGGCAGGGCAAGACCGTGGAGCGCACCCCGAAACCGCGCCGCGTTGAAAAGATCACCGTGCGCGAGTATGACGAAACTACCGGCGAGGGCGTTTTGTATGCAGAAGTAAGCAAAGGCACTTATGTGCGCACGCTTATAAACGATATAGGCGAAAAACTGGGCTGCGGCGGCTGTATGACAAGTTTAGAGCGGCTCTCTGCGGCAGGCTTTGTAAAAGCGCAGTGCTATACTTTGCAGCAAATTCAAGCCTTTGCAGATGAGAGCAAGCTCTCGCAGATAATAATTCCCGTGCAGAGCATTTTTTCAGCCCACTATGATAAGCTTTCCCTCGGCGAGCGCGCGGCGGCAATGTATAAAAACGGCGTAAAACTGCACGGCAAACAAGCAGGTATAAAAAATGCCGCTCTTGCAAACGGCGTTACATTTATGGTGTGCGACAGCGAAGATAATTTTTTAGGTCTTGCGCGGTACTGCGCAGAGGCAGACGAGCTTTTGAGCCTACGCAATTTTTACTAAGTTTTAGGTGTGTGATATGAACGTTATAAACGACATCAGAAATATAAACTTTTCAGCCCCCACAGCCGCGGCTGTCGGCATATTTGACGGCGTACATATAGCTCACCGCCGCGTTATAAGCACCGCCGCCGAACTTGCCAAAAGTATGGGCGCTAGTTGTTGTGTTTTCACATTTGATACAAAGTCTGTCAGCACAAAAGGCGGCACTCCGCTTCTTACAGAAGACGAAAAACTTCGCAGGCTTGAAGAAAGCGGCGCGCAAACTGTGGTATCGCTCGATTTTTCATCACTGCGCGATATGCAGCCGCAAAGCTTTGTAAACGACATTCTTCTGGGTAAAAATGCGCTTAACTGCCGCGCGGTAGTCTGCGGAAAAGACCTGCGCTTCGGCAAAAATGCCGAGGGCGATATACAGCTTCTTGAAACGCTTTGCACCAAAGCAGGCGTGACTGTTACAGCTTTAGAACTTATGCATTCAGGCGGCGAGGTAATTTCAACAACGCGCATTAAAAAGCTGTTTGAAAACGGCGAATGTGAAAAAGCCAACTCACTTCTCGGCGAAGATATATGCTATACCCTGCCCGTTACACACGGCAACGAAATAGGCAGAAAAATGGGCTTTCCTACAATAAATCAAACCTTTCCGAAAGGTCTTTTCCTGCCCCTTTTCGGGGTGTACTGCTCCAAAGCCGTAATAGGCGGCAAGGCATACCAAAGCGTTTCAAACATCGGCGTAAAGCCGACCATAGGCAGCGCATCTCCTTGCATAGAAACGCACATTTTTGATTTTTCGGGCGATCTATACGGCGAGTGCGTTACGGTAAGCCTGAAAAGTTTTCTGCGCAGTGAGCAGCGTTTTGAAAGCCGAAAGCAGCTCTTTGAGCAGATAGCCAAAGACAAGCTGCGCGCCCAAGAATATTTTAACAGTGATAATTAACGAAAGGACGGTAATATAAAAATGGACAAAAAAGTAAGAACGAGATTTGCTCCCTCCCCAACGGGCTATATGCACATAGGCAACCTGCGCACCGCGCTTTTTACCTATCTTATAGCGAAAAAGAACGGCGGCGATTTTATCCTGCGTATAGAGGATACCGACCGCGAACGTTACGTTGAGGGCGCAGTAGATGTAATCTACAACACCCTGCGCGATGTGGGTCTTAACTGGGACGAGGGGCCCGACATAGGCGGCCCTGTAGGGCCTTATGTGCAGTCTGAAAGAATGGGTATGTTCAAACAGTATGCAGAAGAGCTTGTAAAAAAAGGCGAGGCGTATTACTGTTTTTGCGATAAAGACAGACTGGCAGAGCTGCGCGATATACAGCAGGCAAGCGGTCTAACACCTATGTACGACCGCCACTGCCGCGACCTTAAACCCGAGGAGATACAGAAAAACCTCGATGCAGGTCTGCCCTACGTTATCAGGCAGAAGATACCCACCGAGGGCACTACCACTTTCCATGATGAAATTTACGGCGACATAACCGTTGAAAATTCCACGCTTGACGACCAGATACTTCTCAAAGCCGACGGTATGCCCACCTATAACTTTGCAAACGTCGTTGACGACCACCTTATGGGCATAACGCACGTTGTAAGAGGAAACGAGTATCTTGCCTCCGCGCCTAAGTATGAGCTTTTGTATAAGGCTTTCGGCTGGGAAGTACCCAAGTATATACACGTTGAGCATATAATGAAAGACAAACAGCATAAGCTTGCCAAGCGCGACGGCGACGCTTCCTATCAGGATCTTATGCAGAAAGGCTATCTTAAAGAAGCGGTGCTGAATTATATTGCGCTTTTAGGCTGGGCTCCCAAAGGCGAGGAAGAAATATTTTCGCTTGATGAGCTTATAAAAGAATTTGATATAAGCGGTCTTTCAAAAGCCCCTGCCATTTTTGACCCGATGAAGCTAAAAGCCATAAACGGCAAGTATATAAAGGCTCTGCCGCCCGAAAAATTTGCCGAGTATGCTATACCTTATATAAAGCAGACTGTAAAACGCGAGGACGTTGACCTTAACAAAATAGCCGCTCTGCTTCAGGCAAGGACTGAAGTTTTCACAGATATTCCCGAGCAGGTAGATTTTATAGATGCCCTGCCGCAGTATGAAAACTCCCTCTACTGCCACAAGAAAATGAAGACCGATGAGACCACTTCTCTCGATGCCCTGCAAAAAGCCCTCCCCGTGCTTGAAAGCATTGACGACTGGACGGAAGAAAATATTCATAACGCGCTGTTCTCGCTCGTTGAATCTCTCGGCGTAAAGAACGGCTATATCCTATGGCCTGTAAGAGTCGCAGTGTCGGGCAAGGCATTCACACCCGGCGGCGCTGTTGAACTTTGCGCTATCTTGGGCAAAGAGGACAGCCTTGACAGAATAAGAAAAGGAATAGCTCAGTTATCATAAATCTATCACAAAAGCATGGTAATATTTTAAAGATGTATTTTACGGTAAAGGAGCGATACTTAAAAAATGATAGAAGTCAAAAACCTAAGCAAGCATTACGGCGACCAGATAGCCGTCAACAATATCTCGTTCACCGCCAGCGACGGCGAGATACTCGGCTTTCTCGGCCCTAACGGCGCAGGCAAATCCACCACGATGAATATGCTCACAGGGTATATCTCATCTACCGACGGACAAGCGCTGATAAACGGCATAGATATTTTAGAAGAGCCTATGAAAGCCAAAAAGGAGATAGGCTATCTTCCCGAGCTGCCGCCGCTGTACCCCGATATGACTGTAAAAGAGTATCTGCGCTTTGTTTACGATCTTAAAAAATGTAAACTTCCGCGCAATACCCACCTCGCCGATATATGCAAACTGGTAAAGATAGAAAACGTCTATAACAGAATAATAAAGCACCTCTCAAAAGGCTACAGGCAGCGTGTAGGGCTGGCGCAGGCGCTCGTGGGCAACCCCAAAGTGCTTATACTCGATGAACCCACAGTCGGTCTTGACCCCAGCCAGATAATCGAGATACGCACGCTTATCAAAAAGCTCGGTAAAAGCCATACGGTTATTTTGTCGTCGCATATTCTCTCGGAAGTGCAGCAGGTGTGCGACAGAATAGTCGTTATAGACCACGGCAGCATTGTTGCCGACGATACCGAGGAAAACCTCTCTAAAGCCCTCTCGCAGGAGCATAAACTCATAGCGCAGATAGAAGCCCCCACGCAGCAGGTCTTTGAAACTATAGATACCATAAAGGGCGTAAAGAAGATAGAGCTTTTGAAAGAACGCCCCGACAGCGTTAACGACTATCTTATAGAGACCGACGAAAAGACCGATATACGCCGCGAGCTGTTTGAAAAAATATCGCAAAACGGCTGGTGTATGCTGGGCCTTAAAACGCAGGAACTTTCGCTTGAAGATATATTCTTGAAACTCACCATGGGCGAAAGCATAAAGGGCTTTAAAAATTCAGCAAAGGAGGGAGAGCAGTAATGGGTGCAATATTCCGCCGCGAACTTCTCGCGTATTTTACAACGCCTATAGGCTATATCTTTCTGGCGCTGTTCTATGCAGGTTCGGGTCTTTTCTTCAACCTTACCGCACTTCGGGCAGGCTCTGCTGACATGACCTCCATGTTCACGCTGATGATATACGTCCTGCTCGTCGCAATACCCATACTTACAATGCGTACCCTCTCCGAGGAGAAAAACCAGAAGACCGACCAGTGCCTGCTCACCTCCCCCGTAAGCCTTTTGGGGCTGGTAATGGGCAAATTCTTGGCAGCCTTTCTGATATATATTCTCGCCGTGGCAATGATGCTCGTGTACGCAGTCGTAGTGTCAGCATTTGCAAAGCCCGACTGGCTCGTGATAATAGGCAATATAGTCGGCTTTATGCTTCTCGGCGCGGCTTTTATATCAATAGGCATATTCGTTTCGTCACTTACCGAAAACCAGATAATTTCAGCAATAATAAGCTTTGCGGCAATGCTCATGTGCTACCTGCTTAGCTCTATCGCTGCAATAGTTCCGGTGCAGTGGCTCTCAGATGTTATCTCGGGTCTTTCGTTTGTTGACAGATATACAGGCTTTACTTTGGGTCTTTTTGACCTTTCAAACGTCCTGTTTTTCGTAAGCGCTTGCGCGGTGTTTCTTTTCCTTACCGTCAGGGTACTGGAAAAACGCCGCTGGAGCTGATGAAAGGAGGCGCTTTAAATGTCAGATAATATCAAAGAAAAAGAAAATATCGAAAATACCGAAGATACAAAAGATACCAAAGAAAAGAAGCCAAAGAATAAGAAAGAGCAAAGCGGCGTTGCCAGAGCTAAAAAGCGCCGCAACGCAAAGGTCTTCAAGCATACCACTCTTGCAACAGTGCTTACCGTTATATTTATAGCGGCTGTTGTGCTTGTCAACGTTATCGCATCTATAATTTTTGACAGATACCCCCTTACCATAGACCTTACCGAAAACAATAAATATTCTATCTCGAAAGAATCTGCCGACTATGTAAAAAGCATAGATAAAGAGATACGCATAACCGTTCTGGCAGAAAGAGAAGTGTATCTCAACATAAACGAGTATACCGTTCAGGCGGTAGAGCTTTTAGACAGATACACCCAGTATAACCCGAAAATAAGCGTTTCGTATGTAGACCTGCTCACCAACCCCGAGGTAAAATCGCGCTATACCGATGTTGACCTTCTCAATAACGACATAATATTTGAAACAGTGGCAACATCAGCTTCGGGCGAGGAAACTTTCGACCGTATGCGTATAGTACACCTTTCAGACCTCGTTACATGGAGCGCGGACTTCACCTCGCAAGTCACAGATATGAACATGACCGTTGAGACCTATGCAAACTACCTCTGCGGCGGCGATTATGCAACGTTCATAAACTACTATCAGGGCTATATCGAGGGCTCTAACGCAGAAAGCGCGTTCACTTCCGCAATTATGACCATAACCGACCCCGACCCCATAAACGTTACTATTCTTACAGGTCATAACGAAGTAGCACAGATGGAGTATTTCAAACAAATGCTCACCGCAAACGGCTATGAGCTCAACGAGATAAACATTTACACAGAGGAGATCCCCGAGGATACCGACCTGCTTATTATCCCTGCCCCCGCCGAGGATTACTTCGACAAGGATATAAAGAAAGTCTCAGACTTTCTGCTAAACGGCGGCAACCTTGAAAAAGATGCCATGTATATCGCATCTGTATCTCAGGGCGATACCCCCAACCTTGATGAATTTCTGGAGGAATACGGCATTAAGGTAGAGCAGGAAATGATAATCGAGCAAAATACCGATCACATTTTCGGTTACTATCCGTTCTCTACAATACCTACAATAGTCAGCGAGCATTATCTGCAAGACGTGAACACAAGCGACTATCTTTTGTATATGTCAGCAGCGCGACCCATTACCCTTTTGTTTGATGAGCAGAATATGACTACCACCGAAGCTTTCGTGCAGTCAACAAATTCAGCCTTAACGCTTGACTATACCGATGAAAACGCCCAGATAGATACCTCGCAAAAGGGCAGCGCCTATACTTCTGTTGCAATAGCTTCAAAAGCCGCATTTACGGAAGAATCGACAGCCTACAGCAATATACTTGTCCTCGGCAGCGACCAGTTCGTTTCCGACAGCAACCTGCAAGCGCCGCAGTTCCAGAACAGCGAGTATATCATAAGCCTGCTCAACGGCATGACAGGCAAGACCGACACCGGCATTGTAATAGCTACAAAAACCATAACGGGCAACACGTTCGACCTCACGCAAAAGCAGTCTTCCATACTCAAATGGACATTTCAGGCTGTAATACCCGTGCTTGTGCTGGTCATAGGCTTTGTAGTCTATAAAAAGAGAAAGAATAAGTGATGGCGGTGATGTTATGAACAGTAAATTAAAAGGCGTAATTGCAGGAGGAGTTGTGCTTTGCTGCCTCGGCGCAACGCTTGCATTTCTCGAATTTACAGGCAAGCCCGATGACAGCAGCAGCTCGAGCAGCATAGATACAAGCATAGTTGAGGACGAAAAACTCTATCCGCTCACTTCGCTTACAAAAGAAAGCATTTCTAAAATAACATTTTCAAACGAACACGGCGAGCTTCATATCGTGCGCAGCGGCACTTCTCAGCAGCCCTCATGGTCTGTGCAGGAGCTTGACGGCATAAAGCAAAACGGCACAGCTGTAAGCGCCTGCCTGAATATATGCTCCTCGCTTTCGGGTAAAGAGCTTGTGGAAGAAAACGCTTCAGACCTTGCAAAATATGGGCTTTCGCAGCCCTCTGCAACTATTACTATCTCTTCCGACAGTGCCGCTGATACCACATTTCTCATAGGCGATGAGATACCCACAGGCAACTACAGATATATAGTCCAGCAGGGCAGCCATACAGTATATACGGTGCTTATAAACAATATCAACTACTTTTTGCAAAGCGAGCAGTATTTCTGCGGTCTGTCGCTTGTCTATACCCCGTCAGACAACGCATGGCCTACCATAGACCGCCTCACCATAAAGCGCAAAGACTTAGACTACGACATGGTGTTCGTTACCATAGACCCCGACAACGCCCCGATAGGCTTCGTTTCAACGCAAGCTATGATAAAACCCGTCTATGCAGGTCTTGACATAACAAATTCCGCAGCAGTAACGCACGGAATTTGGGGGCTTACCGCCTCTTCAGCAGTGGTAGTGCACCCTAACGATGAAGACTTTGCCGAGTACGGTTTAAGCGATCCTCAGTGTACCGTAATTCTTGACTGCGATACCGAAGACTACACGCTTAAAATAGGCAATGAAGTATACGCCACCGATGAAGAGGGCAACGAAACTAAGCAAGTCGCAGGCTATTATTGCTATATAAACGCCGCAGGCACAGACTGTATCTATATAATACCTGCCGAAAACTGCGCATGGGCAACAGTCGTTCCCGGCGATATCATAGGCGGTCAGATGGCAAGCAACTACATCATGGATCTTACGGGAATAACGATCCAGACCGCCGACAAGACCTATGAAACGGTAATAAACGCCGTCGAGGAAGATAAAGACAAAGGCATTGAAGAAGTTTTTGAAGTAACTATTGACGGTCAGGACGTTGACGAAGATCTCTATAAAAACTGGTATACATTCTGGCTTGAATGTCCCACTACAGAAACTTACTTTGAACCGCTCACGGGCGAGGAAACGCTTTGGTGTACCGTAACTCTTTCAAGAAAAGACGGCACTCAGCAGGTAGTAAAATACTATCAGACCACCGGCAGACGTATCATAGTCGAGATCGACGGAAACGTCGGCTATAAAATACCCGTAAGCTATGCCGAAACGCTTATCAAAAACCTTGAGAACGTCAAAAACGGCATCGCGATAGTCGAAACATATTAACGAAAGGAAGTAATGCAAATGGCACAGGAAAAGACCGAAAAGACTGAGAATAAAACTACAAAGTTTTTCACTTATAAGGGCTATCCGCTCGTGAGAAAGGACAACGAGCTCTACTACGGCAACATGGGCGATGAATTTGTGGTGTGGCTGCAAATTTTAGAGACCGCAGACACAGCCGACATAAAAGCCGCAACAAAGGTAGCGCTCTATAAAATGGCTACCGATGAAAGTATAGATATCTTTGACCGCGTGGTAAAAAGCGCAGAAAAAAACAGCCTCTACAGCGCCCTCGATATAGCGCACGCATGGCTGACCGTATAGAGGTCAGAGGTGAGAAGTTAGAAACGGTTTTACTCATTTTGAGTGAAGCCGTTTTCTTCTGCGGTTTAGAGTTAGAAGCAAGAGGAAAGATATGATAAAGGCAACGTTTGCGCATTGTAATATTTTGTGTATTATTTGCGCTTACGCGCAAGCCTGCGGAGCTCAGTGTCTTGTCGACTTTACTGCGGCTTAATATCAAAAGCTATAATCCCTGTCAAGAAAATAAAAGTTTTCGATCGACCCTTTTTCAAAAGGGTCGCAGGGGTACGGGGACAGAGTCCCCGAAAACACAGCGTGCGCTCTGCAAGAGGTGAATGCTAAAACAGTCCAGTGGACTGTTTTAGCAGAGGGGAGGCTCTGCAAGAGAGAGCCTCCCCTTTGAGAAGACCTTTGCTTTCTTTCCTGCGCGCGCTTGCGTGCGCAATATCATTGTTAAAAGTTTTCGCTGCTTCTTCTCAATAGTCGCATATAACCTAACTATATACCACTCCCAAAAAGCACGCCCCGTATCCGGAAGAATATTCTGCCCTGCTAGAGGCTAGAAGTGAGAAGTTAGAGGTTAGAAATATTTCTACAACATTTGCGCCTGCTTTTCATTTCTGCGGTTTAAATAGAAGCAAGGGGCAAGAAACGCCCCACAACCACAGCACACAGCCTCACTAAATACGCTCCACTCCCTAAAGTCATCACGGTTTCCAATACGCTGCTGGAAGAATATTCTGCCAGCTGTCTTTTTTATCAGGGCGGTTCGTGGGTGGGTGTCAGAAGTAACAATTTATATAAGAAATCACAACGGTTTTGCAGTATTTGCGAAGCCGTTTTTGCGCTATTAGAGGCAAGATGTTAGAAGTTAGAGGTTAGAAATTTTATAACGCTTGCGCCAACTTGCCGTGCCTGCGGTTCAGATTCAGAGGCAAGAGGCAAGAAACGCCCCCACAACCACAGCACACAGCCTCACTAAATACGCTCCAGTCCCTAAAGTCATCACGTTTTCCAATACGCTGCTGGAAGAATATTCTGCCATAGGTCTTTTTGTCAGGGCGTCTCGTGGGAGGGGAAATATATCACATGGAGCAAAGTGTTAAGAGAATGTCCACAACTACACCCCACACGCCGCTGGAAGAATATTCTGCCAGCTATCTTTCCCCGTTGGGCGGTATGTGGGAGGGGTATATAATTTCTCTAAAATCGAACGATCCCCCGAAAATTCCGCGTTTCCGAGGGATATTTATTTTCTTATTTACGCCACCGCGTGTTCGGTTATTTCAACCCTGTAATCAGCCATTTTCTATTTCTCTCCGCAGTCTTTCAAACACCTCATCGGCAGGGCGAGATACCCCGTTTCCGGTACGCCGTGCAATTTAAAAATTCTTATAAAACAAACTATAAAATATCCCCACCCACTATCCGTCCAACAAGAGGGGCACTGGAAGAATATTACGCCAGCCGCCTCTCCTTTTGGGCGGTTCGTTGGTGGGCAAATATAAAATTAGGTGCAAGAAAATTAAAATCTCGCGGCAAAAACGTATATTTATCAATAACAAGGACTACAACACGCTCAATCTCCGCTCTCCCCCTCATCTCGCAACACTCTCCACCCACGCCGCTGGAAGAATATTCTGCCGCCCACCTCTCTTTGGGTGAGGTGGGTCGGGTACTTTAGATTTGTTATGTTTTAAGAATATATTCATCTATCGCAAAGCATTAAACCGCTCCGCCGCACTCTCTGCTCTTTGCCCACTTCCTATGCCATACCCAACCAGCCGAAGCCACTCCCCCTCACACCACCGGAAGAATATTCTGCCCTGTTAGAGGCTAGAAGTGAGAAGTTAGAGGTTAGAAATATTTCTACAACATTTGCGCCTGCTTTTCATTTCTGCGGTTTAAATAGAAGCAAGAGGCAAGAACCGCGCCCAGCAACTACAGCTACTCACCGCACATTCACACCCCAAAAACCAAGTCCCACCCTCACGCCGCTGGAAGAATATTCCGCCGGCTATCTTTCCCAGTTGGGCAGTATGTGGGAGGGATATATAATCTCTCTAAAATCAAACGATCCCCCGAAAATGCCGCGTTTCCGAGGGTTTTTTATCCTGCAATAGTTACTTAATCTTCCTCGCGTAAACCAGCGTTTGTTTCAGCGCCGCCTGCTTTTCCACCCCTGCCAACCGCAGCTTGTGCGCGTAGGCTAGTATCTCGGAAAAATTCTCGTCAGGCACAAGCCCCATTTCAATAAGGTCTTCCCCCGTAACGTGAGGGCGCGCCATAAACTCCCTGTAAACTTCAAGCCGCTCGCTTAAAAATTTCCTGTTTTCCTGCTCCTCCTGCGGCGTAAGGGCGGGTATCTTCCCCTTGCCGTCAGAAAGCGCAAGCAAGATCAGGTCTTCTTTCGCTTTGCACTCGTCAAACATTTTGTTCGTTTTCTTCACCGAAGAGAGGTGCCGCGCGCAAACGTTCGGCTTCATGTGCTGCCCTACCAAACTGCATACATACGCGCTCAAAGCCTTTTCATCGGTCAGCCTTTTCATAAACTGCTTAGCCAGTGGCACGCCTGCCTCATCATGCCCGTGCGCGTGTACTAACCCGTCTGCCACCTGCATACAAACCGCCTTGCCTAGATCATGCACCAAAGCCGCAAGCATCAGCCCGTATGGGTCTTGCGCCTCGCTTCGGTACATAGCGGCAGCATCGAGTACCATCATCGTGTGTACCCAAACATCTCCCTCTTGGTGATACTTTACGTTCTGCGGCACACCTATAAGCGCCTCCACTTCGGGAAACCATACCCCCAGCGCGCCAATTTCCCTTAGTACCTCAAAAAACACCGACGGCTTGCGCGCCTGTAAAAGAGCCTTTTTAAGCTCCCCCTCCACGCGCTCTTTGGAAAGTTTGCTAAGATCTATCCCACGGCAAAGCTCTTTCGTTTCTTCTGCCACTGTAAATTCCAACCTAGCCGCAAACTGCGCCGCCCTGAGTACCCTCAACGGGTCTTGTGCAAAAGTCTCATCGCTCACGTGCCGAAGTACCCTGTTTTTAAGATCCTCCACACCGCCGAAGTGATCTGCCACTTCACCCGTAAGAACGTCCTGCATTATCGCATTTACAGTAAAATCGCGCCTTTTCGCAGCACCATATGTTCCTGCGTGTGGGTCTACCGAAACTTCAATATCGCGGTGTCCGCCGCCTATGCACTTTTCTTTTCTCGGCAAAGCAATATCAATGTGCGTGCCTTTCAAAGAGTATATCCCAAAGCTCTCGCCAATTTCTATCCGCTGCCCTATCCCGTCAAGTATTTCGCAAAGCTCTTTCGGCTCAATGCCGTGAACTTCAATGTCAATGTCTTTGTTTTCGATCCCTAAAAGTTTGTCGCGCACATAGCCGCCAACAAAAAATGCAGCGCCCGAATGCTCAGCCACCTGCCGAGCTATCTCAAGCGCCGTTTTATAGTCCCTGTCAAGTTCGCCCAAGTCTTTTCCTCCGTGTTTATATATCAATATCTCAGTATTATTACCGCCGTATTCAGCCCGTCCTGCCCAAAGAAATTCACATTCCCGGCAGCCTTTCCGCCGGTCTTTTCCGCCGCTCTCGCAGTGTATTCGTATATCTCGTTTCTTATAACTTCACAAAGCTTTGCATATGTCTGTCCGTCAGCACATTTCAGTGTAACAGTCTGCGTGCCGCTCGCCACCGCATTTTCAACAGCCTTTTCCATAACAGCCGCAATTTCTTTCTCGCTCTTTATGTATAAGCCTTTCTTTATGTGGTAATTCATAGCCGACGACTGCGCCTTAAAAGTATTCAGTATGCCCAAAGGCTTTATTATGTGATCCGCAACTATCTCGCTGTCGGTAAGTCCCATGTAGCTGTAGCAGCAAAGATTCTCATCATTCACCACAACATCGTCCCATGTAACGTCAACGTGCGTCCATACACCGTCAATATTTATAAGATCCCACATATGACCTATCGTAGTATTTCCTCTTTCAATATCGCCTATAACAAGCGTGCACTGTATGCCTGCCTCACTGCAAAGCAGCATCATCGCTTTCGCGTAACCCTCGCAAACAGCCCTGCCGCCGATAAGACAACCGTAAGCCGAAGCCCCGTCAACACCCGTGTTTAAGTCGTAAACGCAGTTTTTAACTATGTAGTCGTGAAAATACAGCACCTTTTCATACTGATCCGCGCAGCTTGCGTTTGCATCGGCAACTATCTTTTTAACAACAGCTTCCACAGCGCTCTTTTCACTTAAATACTTGTCATGCGGCTTTGAATAATTATCTATCTTCAGCCCCGTAACGTAACTTCCGTTGTACATATAATGATACGAAAGCGGCGTAACATAGCTTTCAGCCTCCAGCATTGAAATAAACGGCATCATGCTGTCTATCTCGCTCGTCTTCAAAAGCCCGTCGCCTATCGCAATATTTGCCTGCCCTGCCTGAACGCCGTCCATTATCTGCTTTGCGGCAGTCCTCAGCCTGTCTTCTTTAAGCTGCTGCATCAGAAATTCTCTGCTGTCAACACGCGGCAGTATCGGCGCAGGGCTCTGAGTCGTCGCCGAAGTAGAAGTCGTTGTCGCGCCCGGGGTAGTAGTCGGGTCTGTCTTCGGCGCGGTAGTAACAGTACTCTGCTGCGTAGGCTGCGAAGTCGCCTGCCCCGTCTTTGAAGCAGTGCTGCCCGAGCTGCTCTCCGTCTTTTTTCCCGTATTTCCCGAAGTCGCCGATGATGTCGTTTTATCGGTCTTTTTAGCAGTTGTAGTTGTCTTGCTCTGCGAAGTCTCCTGCTCTGTCTGTGTGGTCGTTTCTTCCGAAGTGCTTTCAGACTTTTCGGCAGTCGTCACCACATAAGTGGGCGCAGTCGTCACCGAAGCTTCATACTTTTTAACGTCCTTGCTGTCGTCAACACTTCCGCACGACACCAAAATAACGGCGCACGCCAAAAGCGCCGTCGTTATGAAAGATATTCTCAATTTTCTCTTTTGTTCTCTTTTTTTAATTTTTTCAGACCGCATATCCGCGCACCTCTGATAAGCGTCTCCGCAAACGTTTTGTTCTCTATATATAATCATATACTCTTTTTCTTCATATGTCAACAGGTAAAAGGTTCTTTTTTGATTACAGTTTGATTACAATTATTACAATTTTGCGCGTTTGCCGCGCGCTCCCACCATAAAAAGCCCACCTGCCGTACACACTTTCAGGCGTTCTGATAGTCCACCACAGACCTGCTATCCAAAAAATCGTACACTTATCTCTCCGCCGCGAAGTATCCGCTCCCCTGTTTCCGTAGCGACTGCCAGACCGCCTTTCTCATCAAGCCCCAATGCTTTCCCACGGTAACAAACGCCGCCGTCGGTAAATTCTATCTCTTTTCCTATCACGCACGATCGCCTTTCGCAACACTTTAGTATCTCAGCCGCATTGCCGTCTATATCATCGCACAGTTCAAATACCCTGTCAGCAATAGCCGCCGCCAGCAGATTTCTGTCAACACCGCCGCCCAGCGAGCCTGCCCTTGAGCGAATATCTTCGGGAAAATCCTCCGTCGTAACGTTTATCCCTATGCCTGCTATTACAGCGCCGCCCGAAAGCTCCGCCAGTATGCCGCAAATTTTCCTGCCGCCAAGGTATATGTCGTTGACCCACTTTATCTGCGTTTCACAGCCGCAAACCTTATCAATGCTCTGCGAAACAGCCGCCGCCAGAGCCGAAGTTATCAGCGTAAGATCGCTTTCTTTAGGTCGCAGAGCAAGTGTAAAATAAAGTCCGCTCCCTTTCGGAGAGTAAAAGCTTTTCCCCTGCCTGCCCCTGCCTGCCGTCTGCATTTCGGCGGCAGCAAGATATTCTTTTCTGTCCGTTTTATCTCCCTGCAAAATAAGCTTCTTCACAATGTCGTTCGTCGAAGTCACCACGTCAAACACTAGCACCTCAACATCTTTCCGCCGCAAATTCCGCTCAATTTCCGCCTTGTCAAGCCATAACATTTCGCCTTTTCCTCTCCCTTATAAACGGCTCGTTCACCTTTTTATCTACAAGCAGCGAGTATTTCTCAGGTCTGCGGTAGCAGTTGCCATGCACCTCTCTCTCGCGGTACTCCCTCAGCATACCAAGATCCAGCCGCGCCGTAAAAACGCCCTCGCTTCCGTCCGCCTGTAAAATGCACATATCACGCGAGCCCTCCACGTCAGGCAGATACGCAACCCCGTCAAAAACGCTCGAATGCCCGTTGCAATCAGGCACTGTATCTGGGTAGTTGCAAGTAGCTATCGCCGCCATGTTTTCATATGCCCTAGCGCGCAACTGTGC
Source organism: uncultured Clostridia bacterium (assembly GCA_947589355.1). GTDB lineage: Bacteria > Bacillota > Clostridia > Oscillospirales > Ruminococcaceae > UBA7477. The sequence continues at coordinate 12,153 of CANPZC010000003.1, read as the reverse complement.
CAGCCTGTTTATCTCCATCGGGCAAGCGTTCGGCACCAAAATAAGCTCCGCGCCTTTCAGCATAAGTATGCGAGCACTTTCGGGAAACTCCCTGTCGTAGCATATCATCGCTCCCACCTGCACTTCGCCTATAGCAGTGTCAAGCTGCGTTACATAAAAATCCTCGCCCTGACCCAGATCCTTTTCAACACTGAAATCACAAGTGTGTAATTTACTGTACTTTAATTTCTGCTCTCCGTGCCTGTCAAACAAAACCAGCGTGTTCTTCGGCGCGCCGCCGTCATCTTCTAAAAATGTAATGCCTATCGCCATTTCAAGCTCTTTTGCAAGACTTTTAAACGCGCTCACAAACTCGCTGTCAACAGCTATCGCATCATTTTTCCACACCTCAAACGGTCTTTCGTAAATGTCATACCCATTCGAGTACATCTCCGGGAACAGCGCAATGTCGCAGCCCTTTTCTTTCGCCTTTTTGCAGTATTCTTTACCCTTATTCAGGTTAAGAAGCAATTCTCCGCACGGCGCTATCTGCAAAAGCCCTATCGTCAACATCTCATTTTTGCCCATAATACGCGTTTTCTCCGTGCTTTCTTAGATAATGTTTATCCAGCAGTTCTTTCTGCATCGGCTGAATAGTTGGCATAAGCCCCATCGCGTGGTAGTTCATGAACGCCGCTTCTTCCAGCACCACCGCATTGTGTACTGCCTCGTATGCGCTCTTGCCCCAGGTAAACGGCCCGTGGCTGCACACCAACACCGCAGGAATTTCAAGCGCATTTTTGCCTGCAAAAGTTTCTGCTATCACTTTGCCCGTTTCCAGTTCGTATTCGCCGTTTATCTCATCAGGTGTCATCTTGCGCGTGCAAGGTATCTCGCCGTAAAAATAATCTGCGTGCGTAGTACCCAGCAGCATGATACCTACCCCTGCCTGCGCAAACGAAGTCGCCCAGCGGCTGTGCGTGTGGCATATGCCCTTGATGCCCTTAAAAGCGCGGTAAAGCTGTATGTGCGTGTCGGTGTCGCTCGAGGGGCTCAGCTCCCCCTCAACTTTCCTGCCCGTTTTGATGTCCACACACACCATGTCGTCCGCCGTCAGTCTGTCATACTCCACGCCCGAGGGCTTTATCACCATTATGCCGCTTTGCTCGTCCAGCCCCGAAACATTCCCCCAAGTGAACGTCACGAGCCCGTACTTCGGCAGCATCAGGTTCGCCTCCAGCACCTCTTTTTTCAGCTCCTCCAGCATTTATTCCGCCCCTTTTTCTATCATTTCTTTGTATCTTTCCATAAACTTTTCAAATCCTGCTTTCCCCTCTTCTTTGGGGTATTTTATAATAGCTTCGCTGCCCTTGAATACCGCTCCGTCCAGCCAGTCGGCAAGTGAAATTTCTTTGCCCTCCGCGGCGTATCTCGCCAAAAGAGCCATTCCCCATGCGCCGCCCTCACCCGCGGTCTGTGATACAGCCACAGGGGTGCTCAGCCCGTCAGCCAAAAACTGCTGCGCCGCGCCTGCCGCCTTAAATAGTCCCCCATGACCGTTAAACAGCTTCGCGCTTATGCACTCTTTTTTTGTAAGAATATCATTACCCATTTTCAGCGCCGCCAATGCCGCATATATCTGCGCGCGGAAAAATGTGCCGATGTCTGCCTTGCTGCCGCTCTCTCTGGTGTATGCAGGTCTGCCGCCGTATACATTCGCAACAGGCTCGTCAGAAATAAAGTTGAACGCCGTAATACCACCGCAGTCGGCAGCCGCTTCAACAGCTTTTGTGTACAATATTTCGTACAGCTGCGACTTTGTAATATCACTTCCCAGCATCTTTGCAAACTCCCCGAACATCTTCACCCAAAAGTCTACCTCGCCGCAGCAGTTGTTGCAGTGTACCATCGCTACAGGCTTTCCGTCAGGCGTAGTAACAACATCGATCTCGGGGTAACAGCCTTTAAGCGGCTTTTCCAAAACCAGCATTGAAAATACCGAAGTTCCTGCCGATACATTCCCCGTTGAGCAGCGTACAGAGTTTGTAGCCGCCATGCCCGTGCCTGCATCACCCTCGGGCGGACAAAATACCACACCTTCGCGCAGTGTGCCGCTCTCGTCCAAAAATGCCGCTCCCTCTTTCGTAAGAATGCCGCACTTCTCGCCTGCCTGCACAGGCTGTGGGAGCAGCTGAGCAAGCGGCTTTTCAAAACCATGCTCGCAAAACAGATTTTCAACTTTTTCTGTATATTCTTTGTCGTAGTTTTTGCCGTCGCTGCCTATCGGGAACATACCCGAAGCATCGCCTACGCCTGCCGCCCTTACGCCCGTAAGAAGCTGATGCACATATACCGCCAGCGTACTTATGTACGCTATCTCGCCCACATGACTTTCTTTGTCAAGTATCGCCTGATACAGATGAGATATGCTCCACCTCTGCGGAATGTTAAAGCCAAGAAGCTGGGTCAGCTCACCTGCCGCGCGCGCAGTGTTGGTATTTCGCCAAGTCCTGAACGGCACAAGCAGTTTTCCGCTTTTGTCAAACGCCATGTATCCGTGCATCATCGCCGAAATTCCCATCGCCCCGAAAGTATCAGGTCTCGCCCCGTATTTTTCGTATACCTTGTCAGCCAAGTCTTTGTAACAGCCTTTCACAGCCGCGTGTATGTCGCCAAGCGAGTATGTCCACAAGCCGTTTTCAAGTCGGTTTTCCCATTCGTACTCACCCACAGCCAAAACATCGCTGCTGTTGTCTGTAAGTACAGCTTTTACCCTCGTCGAGCCAAGCTCCAGCCCTAAATAAGTACACTTAAAATCTATCATAATGCGCCCCCTTACCAAAAACGGCGCACCGAGTACGCCGAATTTGTTTTTATATACTACTGCATATTCTTAACAGCTTCAAAGCCCTTGTCAATGTCAGCAATAATGTCCTCAACATTTTCAATACCTACCGAGAAACGAATAAGTCCGCCGTCAATGCCTGCCGCAACCAACTGCTCGTCTGTCAGCTGCCTGTGGGTCGCAGAAGCAGGGTGCAAAACACAGGTGCGAATGTCAGCAACGTGTACCTCGTTAGAAGCAAGTTTCAAGCTGTCCATAAACTTAACAGCCGCAGGCCTGCCGCCTTTTATCGAGAACGATATAACACCGCTAGTCCCAAGCGGCAGATACTTCTTCGCAAGTTCGTGCTCCTTGCCGCTCTCAAGCGCAGGGTATGTCACAAACTCAGCCATGCCGCTGTCCTCGATATATTTTGCAACTACCAAAGCGTTCTCGCAGTATCTCTTCATTCTCACCGCAAGCGTTTCAAGACCGAGATTGAGAAGAAACGACGAGTTCGCCGCAGGGTAGCAGCCCAGGTCTCTCATAAGCTGCATTCTTGCCTTTACTATGTACGGCGCAAACGGGTAATCTCTCGTGTATACAATGCCGTGATAGCTCTCATCAGGCTCCGTCATGCAGGGAAATTTTCCGTTCGTCCAGTCAAATTTTCCGCTGTCAACAATAACACCGCCTACCTGCACCGCGTGACCGTCCATGTACTTCGAGGTCGAGTGCATAACAATGTCAGCGCCCCATTCAATAGGTCTGCAAAGAATAGGCGTAGCAAACGTGTTGTCAACTATAAGCGGCACCCCGTGTGCGTGAGCAACTTTCGCCCATTTTTCTATGTCAAGTACCGTTATCGCAGGGTTCGCCAAAGTCTCGCCAAATACAAGCTTTGTGTTACCTTTAAACGCCGCCGAAAGCTGCTCTTCGGTCGCGTCATGGTCAACAAAAATGCACTCTATGCCAAGGCGTTTCAGCGTAACGGCAAAAAGGTTTATCGTGCCGCCGTAAATAGACGACGAAGCAATAAAGCTGTCGCCCGCCTCGCAAATGTTGAGGATAGAAATCAGCGTAGCCGCCTGCCCCGAGGAGGTGCACATCGCCGCAACACCGCCCTCAAGAGCCGCAATTTTCTTTTCAACGCAGTCTGTCGTCGGGTTTTCAAAGCGCGAGTAGATCATGCTTTTGGTCGGGTCATCGAACACCGCCGCAACATCGTCGGTCGAGTCGTAAACGTAGGTCGTGCTTTGGTAGATCGGCATAACGCGCGGTTCACCGTTCTTCGGCGTGTAGCCCTCATGTAAGCATTGGGTCTCAATTTTCATAATATATCGTTCCTTTCAAATAATTTTAATGGTCTGTTTATTCGCGCTTACGCGCAGCCTGCTGGAGCTCAGTGTCTTGTCGGCTTTAGCCTCCAAGCCACAATGAAAGAATTACTTCGCCGCCAAAAGTGGGGCGGCGATTTTGGCGCGGTTCTGCGAACCGCTGAAAACCGTAATTCTTTTGCACAGTCCGTTTAGCTTAAATAGCGCGTATCTGAATTGTAATTTTTCAGCGAGGGCGTTAAACCTCAAAGGTTGTAATCCCTGTCAAGAAACTAAAAGTTTTCGGTCAAGCCTTTTTCAAAAGGCTTGTGGGGTTGAGGGGCAACGCACCCGTCGCCGTCCGCAGGCGACGAGGGTTTCACCGGCGTATGCTTGCATACGCTACGACCCATGACGACCCTTGGCAGTTGCGAAGCAACTGTAAAAAAGAGGTCGATCGAAAACTTTCCTTTCTTGACAAGACCAAAAAGTTTGTTTTTAGACATTTATCTCCGCCACGTCGTCGGAGACGCCGTTCGCATCAAGAATAGGCTTCACGCAGTTTGCAATAAACTCGTCCACCTGCTGGGGGCACCTGCCGATGTAGTTTTCCGGCTTCATTATGTTGTCAAGCTCCTCTTTCGTCACCTTGAATATCGGGTCGGCGGCTATCAGCTCGGCAAGATTGTTGTCGAGGCCCTCCTGCTTCACCCTCGCGCCTGCCTGCATCGAGTATTGCCTTATCCTCTCGTGCAGCTCCTGACGGCTTCCGCCCTTTTCAACAGCGTCCATAATAACATTCTCTGTCGCCATGAACGGCAGCTCTGCCATAACACGGCGGCGCACTATCTTCTCGTATACAACAAGACCATTCTCGGGGTCGGTGACATTCAGCATTATGTTCAGTATCGCATCAACGCCGAGGAAAGCCTCTGCCACAGCAATTCTCTTGTTTGCCGAGTCGTCCAGAGTCCTCTCAAACCACTGCGTAGCAGCCGTGAATGCAGGGTTGAGCACATCGCACATAACGTATCTCGCCAAAGATGTTATGCGCTCGTCCCTCATCGGGTTGCGCTTGTATGCCATCGCCGATGAGCCTATCTGATTTTTCTCAAACGGCTCTTCTATCTCCTTGAACGACTGCAAAATGCGTATGTCGTTTGAAAACTTGCTAGCCGACTGCGCTATGCCTGCCAGTACAGAACATACCTGATAATCTACCTTGCGCGAGTATGTCTGACCCGAAACAGGCACTACCCCGTCAAAGCCCATTTCCTGCGCGATAAGCTCCTCCAGCTTCTTCACCTTGTCGGTGTCGCCGTGGAAAAGCTCCATAAACGAAGCCTGCGTGCCCGTTGTGCCTTTAGAGCCCAGCAGCTTCAGCTTTGATATGCGGTATTCAAGATCTTCAAGATCCATAATAAGCTCGTTGCACCAAAGGGTAGCCCTCTTGCCCACGGTAGTCAGCTGCGCAGGCTGTAAGTGCGTGTATGCAAGGCATGGCATTGACTTGTACTTGTCCGCAAAGGCAGCCAGCTGCGATATCACCTTTATCAGCTTGCGCTTTATTACCTGCATCGCATCGCGCATTATTATAACGTCCGTGTTGTCTCCAACATAGCAGCTTGTCGCGCCAAGATGTATTATAGGCTCTGCTTTCGGGCATACTTTTCCGTAAGCGTAAACGTGCGACATAACATCGTGCCTAACTTCCTTTTCGCGCGCCGCCGCAACCTCGTAATCAATGTTTTCTATGTTTGCTTCAAGCTCGTCCACCTGCTCCTGCGTAACGCCCAAGCCGAGCTTCATCTCAGCCCTCGCAAGCGCTACCCACAGCTTTCTCCAGGTCGTAAACTTCTTGTCAGCAGAGAATATGTACTGCATCTCTTTGCTTGCATACCTCGTGCAGAACGGGCTCTCGTAACTGTTTGTATTGCTCATATGTATACCACACTTTCTGTAATTTTTACTTATACTATTTTAACATATTTGACCGCGCGTTTCAAGTGGTCTGTAAAACATCTACTACAGCTCCGCCCCTTATTATAACTCTCGGTACTCTTTTAGATATAAGGCATACCACCTCGTACCCGATAGTTCCATATAAAGAAGCAAGCTCGTCCGCCGTTATCTGCTCTTTGCCGTCTTGCCCTATAAGCGTCACAGTGTCTCCCGCGCTTACGTCTATCCCCGTAACATCGCACATAAGCTGGTCCATGCACACCCTGCCGACTATCTTAGCCCTCTTGCCGTGAATAAGCACCTCGCCTTTGTTTGAAAGCAGCCGCGAGTACCCGTCCGCATAGCCTATAGTCACCGTCGCCAGTTTCATAGGCTTTTCAGAGCAATACGTCCTGCCGTAGCTTATGTATTCGCCCTTGCCTATCTCCTTTACCTGAGCTACAGTCGCTTTTAAAGACATCACAGGTTTCAGCTTTATCGGCACAGGCAGCGAAAAATTCGGCATAAGCCCGTAAAGTATTATTCCCAACCTCGCAAAAGCAGAGCCGCCGTCGTTGTGGTATATCCCCCCTGCCGAGTTGAGATAATGCACGCAGGGAATTTCTGCCCCCATTTGCGAAAGCCTTTCAGCCACCGCCTTTATCTTTCCTATCTGTCCTTTTGTGTATGATATATCGCTCTCATCATCGCTGTCAGCCACGGCAAAATGCGTGAACAGCCCCTCCGCGCGTATGCCGTCTATGTTTGCTATCTCAGCCGCCTGAGAAGCCGTTTCTTCAACGCCCCCGTGCAAGCCTATCCTCGTCATGCCCGTGTCTATCGCTATGTGTACCCTGACTTCTCCGCCGCGCAGATTTTCCGAAAGCTTTTCAGCATATGAAAGCTCTGTCACCGCCTGAATTATGTCAAGGTCTTTTAGCTCATCAGCCTTTTCGGGCGGCGTGTAGCCCAGTATCAGTATGTCAGAGCGCGCCCCCATGTCGCGCAGGCGTTTTGCCTCCTCGATGTTAGATACCGCAAGCTTCGTCACCCCCAGTTCCTTTTCCAGAAACGGCACTACCGCCCTGTCCCCGTGACCGTAGCAGTCAGCCTTTACAACGCACATTATCTCGCAGCCCGCGGCTTTTTTGTAGTTTCTGTAGTTTTCGGCAAGGCAGTTAAGATCTATCTCTGCCCATGCCCTTTTAAGATATTCCATTGTCTTCTCTCCTTTATCAGTATGAAAAAAATATCAAATTTCTATTGAAAAATTTGCGTGAATGTGTTATCCTATAATATGTAGATAATAAGTAAGGATTGATAAATATAGTAACGCTGAATAACGATATATCAAAAACCTGCTGCTTTACAGGTCACAGACCCGAAAAAATATACGGCGGCATAGAATTTTCAAGCCAACCGATGAAAAGGCTTCTCAGCGTGGTGGCTCTGCATATATCCGACCTTGTGACAAAACAAGGCTATGATACTTTCATAACGGGTATGCAGCGCGGCATAGACCTTTGGGCGGCGCAGCTCGTTCTGGATATGAAAAAGCGTTATCCCTATCTTAAAGTTATATGCGCTATGCCCTACCGCGGCCACGGCGAAGACTTTGAAGGGCTTGACCTATGGCTTTTGCATACCGTGATAGAAGATGCAAAGCAGGTCATCTATGTTTCTGAACAATACTCTGACAGCTGTATGAGAAAGCGCAATATGTTCATGGTCGATCATTCGTCGTTCGTGCTGGGCGTTATGGGCGATAAGCGCAGCGGCACCGGCATGACCGTAAACTATGCCAAAAGGCGCGGCGTTGATTATCACGTTATAGACCTGAACGACAGCGCGCCCATGTTCTTTGCGTAACGACCGCTGTTTCTAGTTTACACCTATTTAAGATAATATTCAAGTACCCCAAAGCAATTTTATATATTTTATACAGATAAAAATTTAAAGGAATGGAGAATAATATGTCTGCAAAAAAACAAAACTCGGGCGTTACAGTCGCCGTGGTATATGCCGTTGCGCTTGCCGTATTTCTGGCGGTATTCGGCGTGGTAGGCTATCTGGCAGTAAAAAACTTTGTGCCGGGCGCGCAGTCCGAAGATTCCGAAGCCGAAGAAAGCGTCCAGACCACCTATTCCGAAGACGATTCATCGACCATACTCTATACGGTATCCAACAGCCAGAACAAACTGCTTTCAATAGTCATAACCAAATTCATGCCGTCAACACAGAAGATTGTTATAATACCTGTTTCACCGTATACCAATTGCGGCGAAAGCACCCTGCAAGACGTGTATCTGCAATCGGGCATAGGCGCAATGACCGAGCAGGTCGGCGCGCTGCTGAATATTAAAATAGAGAAGTATATGACAATGTCTGACACCACTTTTGCGGAAGTCATAAATCTTATGGGCAACTCAATGATAACGCTGCTTGAAGACTTTGAAATGTATGATAAAGCCTCTGATAACTATATACAGTATAAGCGCGATGATAAGATCTCAGTAGACGGAGATACCGCTGTAGCGCTTATTTCAAACGAAGAATTTATAGGCGGCTATTCTACAAATATGAAACTTTCGGGAGAAATAGCAGCTTCATCTGCAAACGCATTTTTCAGCCATACCGAGTATGCAAGAAATAATATAGACCTTGTTTTCAAAAAGCAGTATACAGACGCAGATACGAATATGTCGAATGAAGACTATAATAAAATGAAGAATGCTATCGTGTATGTTATAGAAAATTCCTCGTCGCCTGCATATTCGCTTACCCCGACAGGCGGCTGGAACGACGACGGCACATTTGAAATAAGCGAAGAATTTATATCCCAGCTTGACGGCTACCTCAGCTGACATATAGAAACGGAGATGACAAAAATGAAACTTATGATATTCATACTGAACAAAAACGACGTGCTGGATAAACTGCTCGAGGGCTTTTCGGCGGCAGGGCTCAAAGGCGCAACTATCATAGAGTCCACGGGGCTCGCAGTCGCCCTTTCAAGAATGGGCAGCAACATTTTCAGCGCATCGATAAAAGCTCTGCTGAATACCGAAGAAAACAACCACACTATCATCTCCATTATAAAAGACGAGCAGCTGGACTTAGCAAGAAAAGTTATATACCGCACCGTCGGCGACCTTTCAATGCCGAATACAGGCGTGCTGTGTACCCTGCCTCTTGACTTTGTGGAGGGTACAAAAAAGCGCACCCTTGATAGTGAAGATAAGTAAATCACAATTGTCCGCGCGCGACAGCGCTATATAAAACACAAGACCCTGCATTATCTGCAAGGTCTTAAATTTTGCCTGTTTTATCCCCAGCTTTGCAGCACCGCGTATAAAGTCCGCAAAAGCGTTACCACAACAAACGCCACTGCTCCCCACAGCGCAAAGCTCGATCTTTTTAATTTGCAAAAACGAAAAGTAAAGTATACAGCTATCTCTGTCAGCAAAAGCATTATCGCAACGCACGCCCATATCAGCAAGCCTATGAATATCTCTCCGCCCGAAGCCGCCTTGCCCATAAGCCCTGCAAACAGCTTGAAGCCCACCTGAAGCGGTCTGAAAAAGAACCACGCAAAAAGAGCCGTGTATATCGCGTTGCCTATGTATACCTTTTTGGCGGAAGTCATCTTTCCCATGTCACTCTCCTCCCACAGCATCGCCTATAATTTCACGCAGAGCCTCTATCCCCTCGCCGCTCTCCGCCGAGGTCACAACGCTCGTTATGTCCTCAAAGCAGGGTATCTCGCCCGCAAAAGCCTCCATTCGCGCGCTCCTCTCCCTGCCGCTGAGCTTGTCAGCTTTCGTGAACGCAATTATAAACGGTATCTCGCTGTCTATCATGTAGTTTATCATGTCAACGTCATCGCTGCTCGGCGCATGCCGCATATCAATAAGCTGTACCACCAAACGCAGGTCTCTTTCCACGTCCGCAAGATAGCCGCCAATCAGCCCCGACCACCGTTTCTTCTCGCCCTTTGCCACCTTCGCGTAGCCATATCCCGGCAGGTCAACAGCGTAAATGTCAGCCACTTTGTAAAAATTTATAGTCGCCGTCTTGCCCGGCACAGCGCTCACCCTCGCAAGCGCCTTTCTACTGAGCAGCTTGTTTATCAGCGAAGATTTCCCTACGTTGCTCCTGCCCGAAAAAGCTACCTCCGCCCTGTCAGATTTCGGCATCTGCGCATAGCTTCCGTAAGCGGCTGCAAACTGCGCATTATTAAAGTTCATTCCCTCACTTCTTTCATTCTTTCTTTGTTTTTCTTCTTGCCGCAGGAGCGGTCATGTCGTAGCTCATATCCAGCAAAAGCCGTATTTTCTCTCCGTCCGCGCTGCCGTCCAAAGCCATGGTTATCCAGTTGTTCTTGTTCATGTGGTATGCAGGGAAGAACCCTTTCTCCCCCAAAAAAGAACCTATCATAAGCGTGTCGCACTTTACATTCAGTATGTCAACATTGCCGCTCTCTTTCAGCCCCAGCTTTGCTTTCGGTATGTTCATCACCAGCGCGAACCACTTTTTGTTCCCCGTGTGCCTGAAAACCTCGTGCTGCTCACCCTCCCACGGCATATCACCGTCAGTGTGATATTTTTCAGCTATGTATTCTTTAAGCTCTCTGCGCGTCATCGTCTTCCGCCCTCTTTTCAATACTTACCGCCTGACAGCCCATCTGCTCGTATCTCAAAGCCAGCTTGTCATAGTCATAACTCGTGTTCCCGACCAAAGGGTCTGAAACATAAACTAAATTCTTTCCCCTGTCGTACCCCGTAAGTACAACACAATGCTCATACCTTTGCCACTGTACCTTTTTGCCGTCTGCCGTCACCCATTGTTCCGCCTTGTAAGGCTCGCTGAGTTTGTTGCTGGTTATCCATATAAGCACAGGCTGCCCCTTGTCTATGTACTTTTCAAACAGCTGCTCTAAATGCTCACCCGAAATATCTCGCGCCTCCATGTCAGAGCCGTGGCTTTTAAGATAGTTGTTGGCAGTCGTAACAATGCACGGCGCAAAGCACCCATATGAGTACGAAGTTGTCGGGTCGCCTGCAAAAGTGTTCACCACATTCGCACCGTAAAGCACACCGTTTTTCATGTAAAATGCCTGCTTCGGCAAATATTTTTCCGCAATTACCATTTTGTCAACTTTATACCCCAGATGATTTAAAAGTATCGTCAGCGATACCGCCTCGCACCCCGTCGGCAGCTGCGGCAGCTGTAAAATGTTTTTCACTTCTATAACAACTTTCTTTTTTGCAAGCTCCTGAGCTTTTTTTCGCTCCTCTTCTTCCTCTTTTTTACGCTGCTGCTCCAGCTCCTCTTTGCGGTGCTGCTGCTCAATTTCTACTATCGCCAGCTGTGCATAGTTAATAATGTTTTCCTCCGCCGCCGGAATAATAGAAACAGCGCCTGCCCCTGCATTTTCGTCCGCAATATCCGTTTCAGGGTAAACCGTATCTGCGGCATCAATGTAATAATACATACCCTTAGCCGCTTCATCAGCCTTTATACACCCCGAAAAACTCAATATCGCCGTCAATGCAACAACAAACGCCGCTTTTCTTTTCATACAAAAATTCCGCCCCGTAGTCTGTCAAAATGATAATGTTTTAAGTACTATGCCTTTTTCAGTACCGCAGGCTTTTCCTCGGCAGAGTTTCTCTTTGTTCCTGCCGCGCGTTTCTTATCCGGCGTGCGCTTTCCGTCCTCTTTTTTGAAAACAAGCGCAGTGTCGAGAACCTGTCCTATCTCCTCCGCAAAGATAAACTCCATTCCGCTTTTAACGGTGTCGTCTATCTCGTCAAGGTCTCCGCTGTTTGCCTTAGGTACTATTATCGTTTTGATGCCGTCCTTGTATGCCGCCATAGACTTCTCTCTCAGTCCGCCTATCGCAAGCACCTTTCCCGTCAGGGTTATCTCGCCCGTCATGGCAACGTCGTGCCTGACCGGCGTGTTTGAAAGCGCCGATACCAGAGCAGTTGCCAGCGTAACGCCCGCGCTCGGCCCGTCTTTCGGCACAGCCCCCTCGGGCGCGTGTATGTGTATGTCTTTGTTTTTGTAAAAATCAGGGTCAATGCCGTA
>CANPZC010000002.1 GCA_947589355.1 uncultured Clostridia bacterium | reverse complement strand
AGTATTTTTGTTTTGCTATTAAAGATACTCTCCAAAATTAAGCACTAGCATTAGTGGTATGATTGTTTTGTCAAAAAGAAAAAGGAGAGTTGATCATGAAAAAACAACAATTGGCAAAAATAGTATCACTTTTGGCGGCATCTGTTTTGGTGCTTGCATCTTGCGGAAACGGCGACAGTTCTGCCGACAGCGTAAGCAGTACAACAAGCGTTGCCACAACCGAAGAAAGCTCGGTTCAGGACACATCTTCGGAAGCGACAACTACAGAAGCTTCTTCCGAAACAACTACAGATACATCTTCAGAAGCCGAGGAAACATCTTCACAAAGCGATGAAAAGTATTCTGTCGTGTTTACCGCTGATGATGCAGTTGTCATAAAAGCAAACACTACCGAGGGCAGTCTCGAAGATGCTCTTAACGCTCTTAAAGATTCAAATGCGCTGGACTATACAGGTTCACAAAGCGAATACGGTCTGTTTATAGAGTCTGTAAACGGCAAGACAGCAGATGCTGCGAAGAACGAATATTGGGCAGTATATACCACCTTGACTGAAATTGACGGCGTAAGCTATTCAAGCGCTGAATACGGCACATACGACTATGACGGCACGCAGTGCGCCAGCGCATCGTTCGGCGCATCGGGTCTGCCTATGGTTGAGGGCAATCTGTACGCTGTTGTGCTTGCTGCATATTGATGACAGTTAAGGAAATTGCGCGCTGTGCGGTGATGACCGCGCTTCTTATCGCCGTGCAGTATGCGCTTGGCTTTGTTTCTGGCGTGGAGCTTGTGACCGCGATGTTTTCGGCTTTCTGCTTTGTGTTTGGGGCAAAAAGCGGCGTGCTTACTGCTGTTGCATTTTCGCTTCTGCGGTGTATCATCTTCGGTTTCGTGCCGAATGTTATAGTGCTGTACCTTGTGTATTATACACTTTTTGCGGTAGTTTTTGCGCTTCTGGGAAAATTCAGAATACCGCCGTTTGTAAATATCATACTGCTTGCCATAATGGCAGTTGCAAGCGCATATACGGCGATAAAAGGCTTAAAAGTAAGTATAATGTATAAGCATAAAGTAACGGTATTGCTTTGGGTGATGTGCGCATTGTTTGCCGCGCTGCTTGTATTCGGTATTTTTGCGATGAAGAAAGCCGCCGCAAGACAAACAATTACAGTTTGCACCTTTGCTGCCGTTATGACCGTTATGTTTACGTTGCTTGACGATGTTTTAACTCCGCTGCTTATGGGTTATTCCAAAGAGGCAGCCACCGCATATTTTTACAGCAGCTTTCTTGCAATGCTGCCGCAGACTGTATGTGCGGCGGTCAGCGTTTTTGTACTTTTTATACCGCTTAAAAAAGCCTTTGAGGCGGCAAAGAAATTATAGTTATACGAGGTGTATAAAATGAAGATAGACGATATGCTCTCAAAAAAGCGTACACTTTCTTTTGAGGTGTTTCCGCCGAAAAAGAGTACCGAGGAAAAGGACGAGCTATTAAAAACTATAAAACGCCTGAAAGAGCTGAAACCTGATTTTATCAGCGTAACTTACGGCGCAGGCGGCACTAACGCAGGCATAGCGGCTGAAATATCGGGCTGTATAAAAGATATCGGCATAGAGCCGCTTGCTCATATAACGGGAGGCCCCAGCAGTCCCGAGGATATTGACAAACTTACGCAGCAGCTTAAAAGTCTTGGCGTTGAAAATATTCTTGCACTTCGCGGAGACAGACCTATTGATCACGTTGGCGATTACTGCAAATACTTCCCCCACGCCACCGACCTTATGGAGTATATAGGCGATAAATTCTGCATGGGCGCGGCGTGCTACCCCGAGGGGCATATTGAATGTAACACCCTTAAAGACGACATAGTGAACTTAAAGAAAAAGCAGGAGCTAGGCGCAAAGTTTTTGATAACGCAGATATTTTACGATAATTCGTACTATTACAGACTGGTTCACGAGGCAGGCAAAATGGGTGTTACCGTGCCTATAATACCCGGCATAATGCCGCTGATAAGCGCAAAGAACATTGCAAGAATAAAATCAATGTGCGGTTCTACCATTCCACTTGATTTCAGGAACATGATAGAGACCTATTCAGATCACCCGAACGTTATGAGGGAGATAGGTCTGAATTACGCAGTTTATCAAATTATTGACCTTATTGCGAAAGGCGCGCCGGGAATACATCTTTACATCATGAACAAAGCCGACACGGCAATAGAAATTTGTGAAAGGCTGAAAAACGTATTCAATGAATTATTCTGACATAGAAAAAATAAAGCCGCAGATATATAAGTATCTCGGCTTTTACGGCGTTGAGGCAAACGAGCAGACAGATGTACTTATCACGCAGTGCATTGCTCAGCTTGAAAAAATAGCGCAGTTTAATTATATTTATATGAGCTATGAGAAAACGCCCGATTTTTTGCAAAAAGAGCCGTACATCGACTTTTTGCAGGGTGCAGGCGGCGTTATACTTTGTGCTATGACACTAGGCATACAGACAGATAAACTTATTGAGCGGCTTTTCAGAACAGATATGTCAAAAGCTGTTGTTATGGATGCCACTGCGAGCGCGTATCTTGAATATCTGTCTGACGGGTATGAAAAAACGCTCGGCGATGATCTTAGTTTTCGTTTTTGCCCCGGTTACGGCGGCAGTACGGTCGAAGACCTGAAATATATTTTTGAACTCATTCACCCCGAAAAGATAGGCATTACGCTTAATAAAAGCAACTTCATGCTGCCTGCGAAGTCAATGGCAGGCATAATAGCTATAGGCAAAAAGAGCAGGAAAAGCTGCAAAGGCTGCATAATGCTCAAAGACTGCAAATTTTTGAACGGAGGAACAAAATGTTACGAGCAAACGCAGGTAAAGTAATAGTTTTTGACGGCGGCTTCGGCAGCGAACTGGAGCGGCTGGGGCTTTCGGGCGGCATACCCGAAGAACTGAATATCACCGCCGCAGAGAAGATACAGTCGATTCACCGTTCATATTCGTGCGCAGACGTTGCAACGACTAATACTTTCGGGCTAAATCCTATAAAGTATCACGGCAAATATTCATTGCGTGAGATATCTGTAAAAGCTGTAGAAAACGCGAGGGCATCGGGAAATGCCGTCTTTTTTGATGTAGGCCCTACGGGCGCTATGATGCAGCCTATGGGAGAGCTTTCTTTTGAAAAAGCGTATGATGCTTTCAAGCAGGTGGCAGAGGTATCCCGTGATATTGCAGACGGCTATATTGTAGAAACTTTTTCAGATCTTTACGAGGCAAAGGCGTGTATACTTGCACTTAAAGAAAATTCAAACCTGCCCATATTTGCGACAATGACTTTTGACAGCACGGGAAGAACGCTGACAGGCTCTACACCTGAGATAGTGGC
This sequence comes from uncultured Clostridia bacterium, assembly GCA_947589355.1. Lineage (GTDB taxonomy): Bacteria > Bacillota > Clostridia > Oscillospirales > Ruminococcaceae > UBA7477. The sequence continues at coordinate 151,076 of CANPZC010000002.1, read as the reverse complement.
AAATACACTTTCGGGGCTGGGCGTTGATGCACTGGGCGTTAACTGTTCTTTAGGACCTAAAGAGCTTATGCCGATAGTTGAGCGGCTGCTTGCCTCTACCGACCTGCCGATAATTGTTCAGCCCAACAGGGGATTGCCCGTGCTTGAAAACGGCAAAACGGTCTATAAGCTTTCCTGTGATGAGTTTGAAGAATATATTGAAAAAATGCTCGATATGGGCGTTTCTGTAATAGGCGGCTGCTGCGGCACTACACCCGAATTTATTGAGCGCATTTCAAGATTTTCGGGAAAAGATGTAGTCAAGCGCGAGTATACGCCCAAAACTATTGTAAACTCAGCAAACGTAAGCTGCGAGATAGACGGCGTTAAAATATGCGGCGAAAGGCTCAACCCCACAGGCAAAAAGGCTCTTAAAGAAGCGCTGATAAACCGCGATCTTGATCACCTTGTAGACGAAGCCATAAAACAGCAGGACTGCGGCGCCGATATTCTCGATGTGAACGCAGGCTTGCCGCAGATAGATGAAAAAACGCTTCTGCCCGATATCATCAGAAAAATACAGGAGTATTGCGACCTGCCGCTGCAAATTGATTCTTCAGACCCCATAGCAATTGAAAACGCTGTGCGTGTGTATAACGGCATACCGCTTATTAACAGCGTGAACGGCGAACGCGAGGTAATGGACAGGATATTCCCGATAGCGAAAAAATACGGCGCGGTTGTGCTGGGGCTTGCAATGGACAGCCACGGCGTGCCAAAGACAGCTCAGGAACGCTGCGAGATAGCAAAAAGAATTATAGCCACTGCAGAAGAATACGGCATACACCGCAGCAGGATAATGATAGATACCCTTGTTGTGACAGCCTCGGCGGAGCAGCAGCTTGTTAAAGAAACGCTGCGTGCGCTTGAAATGGTGCGCAAACTTGGCGTTAAAACGGCTCTTGGCGTTTCAAATGTTTCGTTCGGTCTGCCGTACAGACAGCTACTCAACAGAACGTTTCTTGCCATGGCGTTTGAGCGAGGTCTCAATATGCCTATACTTAACCCTTTGGACAGCGAAATGATGGGTACTGCGCGCGCTTATGAGCTGCTTTCGGGCATAGATGTAAATTCGCAGCGTTATATTGTGCTTTATAAAGATCATTCGCCGACCGCTTCTGTTCAGACTGCCATTAAGGCAAAGACTGAAACTGCCATTACGACTTTGTATGACTGCGTAAAACAGGGGCTTAAAACGCACGCGGCACAGCTTACAAAAGAAGAACTTAAAATCAAAGACCCAATGACCGTTGTGAACGATGTGCTTATCAAGGCTTTAGATGATGTAGGCAGCCTTTATGAGAGCGGTAAACTTTTTCTGCCGCAGCTTATTTCTTCTGCCGAGGCAGCCAAAGCGGCGTTTGCAGTAGTGACAGAGTATCTTCCGAAAGACAGCGAAGCAAAAGGTAAAGTGGTGCTTGCCACCGTCAAAGGCGATGTCCACGACATAGGCAAAAATATCGTAAAAGTCGTTATCGAATCATATGGCTGGCAGGTGGTCGACCTTGGCAAAGACGTTGAGATAGAAGATGTTGTAAAAGCCGTTCAGCAGCACAAACCCTTTGCACTGGGGCTTTCGGCTCTTATGACAACTACCGTGCCGAGTATGGAAGAAACGATAAAAGCTGTGAGGGCGGCAGGCTGCAAAGTCAATATCTTTGTGGGCGGTGCGGTGCTCAATGCCGAAACTGCCGAAAGGATAGGCGCAGACTACTACACCAAAGATGCCCTTGAAATGGCGAAGAAACTTGACGAGGTACTTTCAAATGTCTGAAATATCAAGGCTTCTGGAGCTTACATCGAGCTGGGAGCGTATGCAGAATACAAAGCTTCCTGTGTTTATATACGGTATGGGCGACGGCTGCTTAAAGCTCATGCGCGAGTTCAAAAAGTACGGCATACCCGTAGCAGGCATTTTTGCAAGCGATGAATTTGTGCGTGGTCATAGTTTTGAGGGGCATCTGGTGCATAAGCTCTCGGAAGTTGAAGATGCGCTCGGCTGCGGCAATTTTATTATAGCTCTTGCTTTCGCGGCAGGGTATGAGAGCCTAATAAAGCAGATAGACAGCATAGCGCAGCGCAATATAGTCATAGTTCCCGATACAGACGTTGTGGGCGTTGGCGCATTTACAAAACAAACGCTTGCAGGAAATATTGAAAGTATAGAAAAGGTGTACTCTCTGCTTGCAGATGATAAGTCAAAGCAGGTTTATATTGATGTTCTGAAATATAAAATAACAGGTGATATATCATATCTGCGCGAGTGCTGCACGCCGCCAGAAGAAGCATACAATAATATTTTGCGTCCGCGTGAAAATGAAATATATGTCGATCTCGGCGCGTACAACGGAGATACCATAAGAGAACTGCTGTCATTCACCGGCGGCAGATATGAAAAGATATATGCCTTAGAGCCCGATAAGCGCAATTTCCGCAAGCTTTCCGAATATGCCCAAAATATGAAAGATATCAAGCTTTACAACGCCGCGGCGTGGAGCAGGGAAGACACGCTTTATTTCAATGCGGCAGGTGGCAGGCAGGGCAAGGTATCTTCAAAAGGTGTTGAAACGGCGGCTCTTTCAGTAGACGGTATTTTGAAAGGCGGACAGGCAACATATATCAAGTATGATGTAGAGGGCGCGGAGGCACAGGCGCTGGAGGGTACAAAAGAAACTATAAAAAAGTGGTCGCCAAAGCTTTGTGTTGCGCTTTACCACCGTGCTGAAGATATATTTTCTCTGCCGCTTGCGGTGGCGCAGATGTGCCCGGAATACAAGCTGTATGTGCGCCATTTTCCGTATTATCCCGCGTGGGAAACAAATCTTTTTGCCGTTTGCGAATAGTACAAGTTGAGAAAATCATAAGTATTACAAATTGTATTTGGCGGTGATATTTATGATATGTAATTTCAGTGACCTGAGAAACAAGGAAGTCGTAAGCGTTCAGACGGGACTTAAACTTGGATATATCGACGATATTGAGATAAACACTACAGATACTTCGGTGCTTTCGCTGATAATTTACGGAAGACCGAGGGCTTTGGGCGTGCTGGGCAGAGATGATGATATTATCATTAAATGCGAGAATATCCAGCTTATAGGCGAAGATACTATCCTTGTAAACACGTCTGATAGTTCAATATTTACAAAATCGAGGAGCTTTTCGGTGGAAAATTTGTTAAAATACTAGTGAGAAACCTCTTGCTTAAATCGGAAGTTTATGATATAATATTAAATGTATTTCGCACATTCGCGCTTTGCGAACGGTTCTCCGCGCAGGCGGTGTTATTCGCAGTTAAGCCGAATGGAGGAGATCAATGATCTGATAAACCAACAGGAGGAAAATCAAATGGCAGTAGTATCAATGAAACAGCTTCTGGAAGCAGGCGTTCATTTCGGACACCAGACCAGAAGATGGAACCCGAAAATGGCTCCGTACATTTTTACGGAGAGAAACGGCATCTACATCATCGACCTTCAGAAGACCGTTAAGAAGCTGGAAGAGGCGTATATGTTCATACGCGACCTTTCCGCAGACGGCGAGGAGATATTGTTTGTAGGTACCAAAAAGCAGGCAGCCGATTCTATAAAGGAAGAGGCTGAGAGAGCCAACGCGCACTATGTAAACGCAAGATGGCTCGGCGGTATGATGACCAACTATAAGACTATCCAGAGAAGAATAAAGAGGCTCGAGCAGCTGCACACCATGGAAAGCGACGGCACTTTTGAACTTCTTCCCAAAAAGGAAGTTACAAAGCTCAATCTTGAGATATACAAGCTGGAAAAATACCTTGGCGGTATAAAGAACATGAACAAGCTGCCCGGCGCACTGTTCATTGTTGACCCGCGCAAGGAAAAGATAGCTGTATCGGAGGCAAAGAAACTCGGTATACCTGTAGTTGCTATAGTAGATACCAACTGCGACCCCGATGACGTTGATTACGTTATCCCCGGAAATGATGACGCTATCAGAGCAGTTAAGCTTATCGCAGGCTGCATGGCTGATGCTATCATTGAGGGCAGACAGGGCGAGCAGGTAGCAGCAGCTGAGGCAGAAGATGCCGCAGAAGAAGCTGCCGAGTAATTGAAGTGAACTTTCGGATATGGCGTGTGACCTATGGTTTTGCGCCATATTTTGTGTAAGACTAAAATGTATAATATTAAAAGTGAGGTAAGAAATTATGGGAAATGTAAGTGTTAAAGAGATCAAAGAGCTTATGACCGCAACAGGCGTAGGTATGATGGACTGCAAGAAAGCTCTCGTTGAATCTGACGGAGATATGGATAAAGCTATTGTTATACTTCGTGAAAAGGGTCTTGCTACTCAGGCTAAGAAAGCAGGCAGAGTTGCAGCCGAGGGTATCGTTACTTCCGTTGTTGAAGGCAGCGTTGGCGCTGTTGTAGAAGTAAACGTTGAGACCGACTTTGCCGCCAACAACGATGAGTTCAAAGCTTTCGTTGCTGCCGTTGCAAAGACCGTTATAGAAAAAGATCCTGCCGATGTTGAGGCTCTTAAAAAGTGCACTATCAGCGGCGGCGACAAGACCGTTGAAGAGGCTTTGCAGGATATATTCATAAAGATCCGTGAAAATATGCTCATTCGTCGTTTCAAGAGACTTGAGGGCGTGCTCGTTCCTTATGTTCACGGCGGCGGAAGCATAGGCGTTCTTGTAAAGCTCGATACCGACCTGCCTGCCGATAAGGTTTACGAGGTAGGTAAAAACTGCGCTCTCCAGATCGCGGCTATGAGCCCTGCATACCTTGACAGAAACTCTGTTCCTGCCGATGTTCTTGCAGAGGAAAAGAAGATCACTCTTGCTCAGATGGCAGAAGACCCCAAAATGGCTAACAAGCCTCAGCAGGTGCTCGATAACATCGCAAGCGGCAAGCTCAACAAGTTCTACGAGGAAAACTGCCTTGTTGACCAGACTTATGTAAAGGCTGAAAACAAGGAGACCGTTGGCAAGTATGTTGCTAATTCAGCTAAGGAGCTCGGCGGCAAAATCGCAATTGCAGAGTATATTCGTTTTGCAAGAGGCGAGGGCGTTGAGAAGAAAGAAGATAACCTTGCTGACGAGGTTGCTTCTCTCATAAACAAGTAATCACCAAATTTATATTTGCAAGCGTGTGGCTTTATCGTCATGCGCTTGTAATTTTGTTCAGAGGTAATTTAATGGAAAAGTACCGCGGCATTATTTTCAGATATGTTTTATTTTTAATAGGACTGTTTGTAGCATCGCTCGGCGTGGCGTTCTCAACAAAAGCAGGGCTTGGCACATCGCCTGTTGCATCTGTGCCGTATTCGGTGTCGCTCGTCAGCAAGCTGCTTTCTTTCGGTGGCTGGCTCAATGTCTGGAGCGTTATACAGATAGCCGTGCAGGTGGCTTTGCTGCGTAAAAACTGTAAACCTTTAGAGATAATAATACAAACAGTGCTTGCATTTGTGTATGGCTACCTTACCGATTTTTCATGCTTTTTGCTGGGCGGCATAAGCGTTAACGGCTATGTGATGCAGTTTATATTTATGGCTGTAGGCTGCTTTGTACTCGGCTTTGGCATATGGGTGCAATTCAAAGGCGGTGTGGCTATGCTTCCCGGCGAAGCTATGAACCGCGCAATAAGCCGCGTTACAGGCAAAAAGTATGAAAACGTTAAGATATTTTTCGATATCCTTAATATAGCTGTTTCAGCGGCAATATGCCTTGTATTTATAGGAAAACTCAGCGGCGTGAGAGAGGGCAGCATTATTGCGGTGGTAGCGGTCGGCAATATCATAAAGCTCTACAATTATATTTTTGCTAAGTTATTTAACAGAAAAGAGCGAAAAATCGCTTAAATGTTGACATTGGGAACAAACAGTGATATAATAAAAAGTACAGTATAAATTGTTGGAAAGGAGGCGTTTGTTACGAAAAGACAGGGCAGCAGGCTTCGCGGATTTAAATATGCCATGACATTCGGCTATACGGCTGTAGTAGTGGCAGTTATAATACTTATCTCAACGCTTGTTTTCAATAGGACTGACGAGATACTGAAATCAAAAGTCAGCAGCATGACTTCCGCTCTTAACGTTCAGATGAAGATGAACATGGACAGCTATCTTGACAGACTGGAGTCTATAGGCACGCTTGTTTTCTCGTCTAAAGAGGTCTATGAGTACAGCGCTTCCGACGACCCAGACGACAGCTATGATGCCATAAGCACCGAAGATGATATTTCCGATGAACTGTACAGCCTGTGCATAATGGAGAATTTTGTTGACTTTTGCATCGTATACAGTAATAATCATACCATAGGTAAAATATCAAACGGTACAAACGAGCTTTTCGGCAGCAGAATATACAGCGATTTTTCCGCAATGATAAACCGCGTCGGTACGAACGACGGCTGGTCGGCAGGCTATAACAACAATTTCAAGCGTATATATTATGTAAAAAGAGTAAACGACAACGCAATTTTAGTTACATCTTTTTATACTTCCGAACTGGAAGACGTATTCAAGCACCCCGGCGGTATTGAAGATATTTCGGTGCGCCTTGTTGACAGTAAAAACAACATTATATATTCTTCTCTTGATAATGAAACAGGCAAGAAGCTGGAAAATGATATTTCAGACCGCATACAGGGTCAGACTTCCGCAACGATAATGGACGACGATTATCTTATAACGGTAAATCTTTGCGGCGATGACTGGAAAGTCATCTGCTCTGTACCTACCGAGATAATTCTTAAAGAAAAGAACGAAGTACAATTTTATATTATTCTTGTGGCTGTTGCGCTTTCTGTAGTTGCATTTCTGATAAACATTCTTGTTTCAAACAGAATATCAAGCCCTGTAAGTGATATGGTAGAGCTGCTTGCAAAGAAAGCTACGATGGATCAGCTTACTCAGCTTCTTAATAAAAAATCCTATGAAGAACTGGTATCCGATACGCTGCAAAATGCGCATACCGATGATAAATATTGCATGATATTGTTTGATATCGACAACTTCAAAGGACTTAATGATAACTTCGGTCATGCCGCAGGAGATAAGGTGCTTGCAGAGGTCGGCAACGTTATGAGAAAGCAGTTTAAGGCATCGGCGTATCTCGGCAGGCTTGGCGGAGATGAGTTCAGCGCGTTCTTTGAACTGCCAAAACGCCTAGCAGATGATAAAGAGTATGTCTCGGCAAGATGTGCCAAACTTTGTGAGGCGCTGCGCAGTACCTATACTTCCGGCGATAAAAGTTATAATGTTTCTGTCAGCGCAGGAGCGTCTTTGTTCCCCGAAAATGCTGGTGATTTTCAGGAGCTTTATACCCGTGCCGACAGCGCGTTGTATATTTCCAAGAGAAACGGCAAAAACTCGTTCAGATTGTTCGGCGAAGAAAGCGAGGGCAGCAAAAATGAAACATAAAAAGTCTGTTATCATGCTGCTTGCCATGGCGGCGGCATTGATGTTTTCTTCGTGCGCGGCAAACCCTGCCCCCGTAACTACATTCACCACACCGGTTGAGATAACTCTATCATGGTGGGGCAACGATGCAAGACATGAATATATGCTGGAGGCGGTAGACCGTTTTGAAGATATGCACCCCGAAATATCTGTAAAATGCCGCTATACCGAATGGTCGGGCTATCAGACAAGAAGCGATGTTCTTATGCGCTCGGGTACCGAATCAGATGTTATGCTTATAAACTATGCGTGGATAGAGCAGTATTCGCCCGACGGCGACGGATATTACGATCTCAATCAGCTGAGCGACGTTATAGACCTTACAAATTTCAGCGAGTATGAGCTGAGCTATGGCATGAAAAAAGGCAAGCTCAACGCCATACCCATTGCTATGAATACCCAGACGGTCTATATAAATAAAACTTTGTATCAGCAGTACGGCTTAGACATTCCCAAAACGTGGGACGATCTGTTTGAAGCTGCCAAAGCTATGAAAGGCGATGTTTACCCGATAGCTATGGCAGCAAAGCCCATGTTCTTTTTTGTTACCGCGTATGCCGAGCAGGTGTGCGGCAAAAAGTTCATGGAGCAGGACGGCACGGTCAACTTCACGGCGGAAGACTTTGAAGTAATGCTTGAATTTTATTGCAGACTGATAAATGAAAATGTCATGCCGCAGGTAGAGTATTTTGACCGCAACGATATAAACACCGGCAAATATGCAGGCACGCTTGCATGGCTGAGCGACGGTTCTTCATACTTTGGCAAAGCCGCGCAAAACGGCTATGAGTATGTAGTTGCAGATTACCCCGTGAACGATACGGCGAAGTGTGGTGACGGCTGGTACGCAAAGCCTGCCACTATGTACGCCATGAGCCGAAACACATCGCACCCGGAAGAAGCGGCAATGCTGCTCGACTATCTTCTGAATTCTAAGGAAATAGCGCAGCTCCAGGGTGTGGAGAAGGGTATACCTCTGAGCAAAGCAGGCAGACAATATCTTTCGGATAACGATATGCTCAGCGGCATACAGTATGAAGCATATGAGAAGATGAACGAATTTGACGAGCTTTCGGTTCTGAGCCCATACTTTGAAAATGACGATCTTATAGAAGAATTCAGATATTGCTGCAATACAGTGCTTTATGAGAAAAACACCGTAGGATCGCAGGCTGAGTATCTGTATTCTGTATTTTCAAAGGTAAAGGAATAGTGGGTCGCTTTTGCTTTCTTATGAATATTATATTACAGCGGCTTTAGGCTGCGAATGTTCAGAAAGCAGGTGATAAACGTGCTTCAGCACCTTTTGGGTGCAGTTATGGTCGTATGTGTAACGCTTCTATGTAAAAGTGTAAAATACCTTTGCTATGCAGCGCTTGATAAATTACAGATCAATGAACAAAATGTAAACAAACAATAAACAGCTATTGACAACCGGATGTTTGTGTGTTATACTATATACGTTCATAAAACTGAAGTTAAACCGTTGAAGCGGAGATAACGGCGAAATATGACTTTACAGAGAGCCCGCGAAGGTGAAAATCGGGTATGAAACAGTTCGTCAAATGGACCGCTGAGGGCGCAGTCAACAGCATAGAAATATGCCCAGTATTCTGCGACGTGTGACATACGTTAGTTGTCGGGGGTATGATAGTATCCTGCAAAGTGCGCGATCTTTCGCGAATCAAGGTGGCACCACGGATATAAATTATTCGTCCTTGACAGAAAAATTTCTGTCGGGGACTTTTTGTTTTTGCAAAATACATTTATGGGGGAATGACGATGAAAATTTTACCTACTCTCGAAGAGGTCAAAGAAATAGCCGCGCAGGGCAAATATAATGTTCTGCCGCTCAGCTGCGAGATTCTTTCGGATATCTGCACGCCTATAGAGGCTTTGAAAATACTAAAAAATATCTCAACTCATTGTTATATGCTTGAATCGGTAGCAGACAAAGAAAAGTGGGGCAGATATACTTTTTTGGGCTTTGACCCTAAAATGGCAGTATCTTGCGCAAACGGCGAAATGAAAGCAGGCGCTCTTTCTTTCAAGACTGACGACCCGTCATCATTTTTAAGGCAGATACTTGCAGATTACAAAAGCCCTAAGTTTGAATATCTGCCGTCGTTCACGGGCGGATTTGTAGGGTATTTTTCCTATGATTTTCTGGGCTATAGTGAACCGAGCGTTCGTTGCGATGTGCCCGACAGCGAGCATTTCAAAGATGTTGACCTTATGCTTTTTGATAAAGTGATAGCGTTCGATAATTTCAGGCAGAAGATAATTCTGATAGTAAATATGCAGCTTGACGAACCCGAGACCAACTACAACAAAGCCGTCATGGAACTTAACCAGCTGAGAGATCTGCTTGTGAACGGCGAGAAGAAAAACGAGCCGGGCGGCAAACTGCTTTCTGAAGTCACACCGCTGTTTGATAAACAGACATATTGTGATATGGTAGAGAAAGCTAAGAATTATATCCGTGAGGGCGATATTTTTCAGATAGTTCTTTCAAACAGGCTCAGTGCAAACTTTGAGGGCAGCCTGCTGAATACTTACAGAATACTGCGCACGATAAATCCCTCGCCGTATATGTTCTATTTTTCGGGAACTGATGTAGAAGTTGCAGGCGCATCGCCCGAAACGCTCGTAAAGCTTGAAAACGCCGTGCTGCATACGTTTCCTCTTGCAGGAACAAGACCGCGCGGCAAGACCGAAAAAGAAGACAAGGCTTTGGAAAAAGAACTTCTTGCAGATGAAAAAGAGCTTGCCGAGCACAATATGCTCGTCGACCTTGGCAGAAACGACCTTGGCAAGATAAGCCGTTTTGGCAGCGTTGAAGTTGAAAAGCTACATTCAATAGAGCGATATTCGCACGTTATGCATATAGGTTCTACCGTGCGCGGCGTTATACGCGATGAATTTGATGCTTTAGATGCAGTAAGCGCGGTACTTCCTGCCGGTACGCTTTCGGGCGCGCCGAAAATAAGAGCCTGCCAGCTTATTGCAGAGCTTGAAAAGAACAAACGCGGCATCTACGGCGGTGCAATAGGCTACATTGACTTTACAGGTAATATGGATACCTGCATTGCGATCCGCATAGCTTACAAGAAAAACGGCAAGGTGTTTGTTCGCAGCGGCGCTGGAATTGTAGCAGATAGCGTTCCTGAAAAGGAATTTCAGGAGTGCATAAACAAGGCGCAGGCGGTAGTGAACGCTCTTAAAATGGCAGAGGAGGCGGACGAATGATACTTCTCATAGACAATTACGACAGCTTTTCGTATAACCTTTTTCAGCTTGTCGGCGAGATATCTCCTGATATAAAGGTAATACGAAACGATGAAATGACTATTGAGGAAATAAGAAAGCTTTCTCCCGACAGGATAATTCTTTCACCGGGGCCGGGCAGACCCGAAAATGCAGGCATAATAATAGATGTTGTACAGCAGCTTGGCAGTGAGATACCTATACTTGGCGTGTGCCTCGGTCATCAGGCTATTTGTATGGCTTTTGGCGCAAAAGTTACATATGCAAAACGCCTTATGCACGGCAAGCAGTCAAATGTAAAGTTTGATAAGGAATGTCCGCTGTTCAGCGGCTGCCCCGACAGCGCGCTTGTTGCAAGGTATCATTCACTTGCGGCTGACGAAAAAACAATGCCCGATTGTCTGAAAGTTACTGCTCTTACAGACGACGGAGAGGTAATGGCGGTACAGCACAAAAAATACCCGATATACGGCGTGCAGTTTCACCCCGAATCTATAATGACACCCGACGGCAAAACAATGCTGAAAAATTTTATTGATATATAAGGAGAGATAGTTATGATCAAAGAAGCAATTGAAAAAGTGGTAAACAAAATGGATCTTACCTATGACGAGGCTTACACCGTTATGAACGAGATCATGAGCGGTGAATCAACGCCCACACAGAACGCGGCATTTCTTGCATCGCTTTCTACAAAGAGCGCAAAGGCTGAAACTACCGATGAGATAGCAGGCTGCGCTGCCGCAATGCGCGACCACGCCACAAAGGTAGACACAGGCATGGACATCTTTGAGATAGTCGGCACGGGCGGAGATAACGCTCACAGCTTTAATATCTCTACAACTTCCGCGCTCGTTGCTGCGGCAGGCGGCATGAAAGTTGCAAAGCACGGCAACAGGGCGGCTTCTTCAAAATGCGGTACTGCCGACTGCCTTGAAGCTCTGGGTGTAAATATCCAGCAAGACCCCGACAAGTGCATAGAGCTTCTTAATGAAGTGGGTATGTGCTTCTTCTTTGCGCAGAAGTACCACACTTCCATGAAGTATGTCGGCGCTATACGCAAGGAGCTTGGTTTCAGAACAGTGTTCAATATCCTCGGGCCTCTTACCAATCCCGGCAGCCCGAAAATGCAGCTTCTCGGCGTTTATGACGAGTATCTTGTTCAGCCGCTGGCTCAGGTGCTTATAAATCTCGGCGTAGAAAAAGGCATGGTAGTTTACGGTCAGGATAAGCTTGACGAAATATCGCTCAGTTCTCCCACTACCGTTTGCGAATTTAAAGACGGCTGGTATAAAACATACGTTATAACGCCTGAGCAGTTCGGTCTTGAAAGATGTCAGAAGTCTGACCTTGTTGGAGGCACGCCGGAAGAAAACGCTCAGATAACCTTGAATATACTCAAGGGTGAAAAGGGTCACAAGAGAAATGCTGTACTTATGAACGCAGGCGCGGCTCTGTATATCGGCGGCAAGGCTGAAAGTATAGCTGACGGCATAAAGCTGGCAGGCGAGATAATTGACAGCGGTAAGGCTTTGGAAACGCTTAACAAGTTTATAGAGGTAAGCAACAGATGACTATTCTCGATCAGTTGTCGCAGTATGCCAAAGAGCGTGCAGAAAAAGCTAAGCTTGAAGTTCCTGCTGATGAAATGGCAAAAAGAGCGCTTTCTCTGCCCGTGGGTACTTTTGCTTTTGAAAATGCTCTGAAAAAAGACGGTATCTCTTTTATATGCGAATGTAAAAAAGCATCACCGTCAAAAGGTCTTATAGCTCCCGATTTCCCGTATCTTGATATTGCAAAAGAATACGAAGCGGCAGGCGCTGACTGCATATCGGTGCTTACAGAGCCAAAGTGGTTTCTTGGTAGTAATGAGTATCTGAAAGAAATTGCAGCAAATGTTTCAATACCATGTCTCCGTAAGGATTTCACAGTTGATGAATATATGATATATGAGGCAAAACTTCTCGGCGCGCAGGCAGTGTTGTTGATATGTTCTATTCTTGAAAAAGAGCAGATAAAGCGCTATATAGGCATATGCGATAAACTAGGAATTTCAGCTCTTGTGGAAGCACATGACGAGCAGGAAGTAAAAACGGCGATATCGGCAGGTGCAAGGATAATAGGCGTTAACAATCGCAATCTTAAGGATTTTTCTGTAGATACCGAAAACAGCCGACGTCTCAGGCAGCTTATACCGAATGATATTTTGTTTGTTTCTGAAAGCGGTGTAAAAACTGCCGATGACGTTCGCAGCCTGCGTGAGATAGGCGCAGATGCAGTTCTTGTTGGTGAAACGCTTATGCGTGCCGAAGATAAAAAAGCAAAGCTTGCATATCTCAGAGGTGCTTAAAATGAGCGAAACTAAAATAAAACTGTGCGGTCTTTCAAGGGCGTGCGACATAGATGTTGTGAATGTTCTTCTGCCCGAGTTTATAGGTTTTGTGTTTTGGGATAAAAGCAAGCGGCAAGTTTCAGATGAGCAGGCAAAAGCTCTTAAAGAAAAACTTGACAGCAAAATTAAGGCGGTTGGTGTTTTTGTTGATGAAACGCCGCAAAGAGTGGCTCACCTTGCCGAAAGCGGAATAATTGACGTTATACAGCTTCACGGATATGAGGACGATGGCTATATAAGCGAGCTGCGTAAACTTACGAACAAGCCCATAATAAAGGCTTTCAAAATATCCGATACTACAGATATCCAAAAAGCTGAAAACTCTTCTGCCGACTATATCATGGCAGATGCAGGAAAGGGAACAGGCAGGCGTTTTGACTGGAGCTTGCTTGATGGTTTGCAAAGACCTTATTTTCTTGCAGGCGGACTGTCACTAGAAAATGTTGCAGATGCTGTAAACACCTTGCACCCATATGCCGTTGATGTAAGTTCGGGCATTGAAACAGACGGCTTGAAAGATGAGAATAAAATGCGTGAATTTGTGCGCATAGTAAGAAATGGAGAGAAAAGTCATGACTAATAAAAACGGTCGTTTCGGTATACACGGCGGTCAGTATATACCAGAAACACTTATGAACGCCGTTATCGAGCTTGAAGAAGCGTATAACTTTTACAAGAACGATAAACAGTTTAACGATGAGCTAACGGCGCTTTTCAACGATTATGCAGGCAGACCGTCAAGGCTGTATTATGCAGAAAAAATGACCGCAGACCTCGGCGGAGCGAAGATATATCTCAAGCGTGAAGACCTTAACCATACGGGCGCGCATAAGATAAACAATGTGCTGGGTCAGGCGCTGCTTGCAAAAAAAATGGGCAAAACACGCCTTATCGCCGAAACGGGTGCAGGTCAGCACGGTGTTGCTACCGCTACAGCTGCCGCGCTTATGGGCATGGAATGTGTGGTTTTCATGGGAGAGGAGGACACCAAGCGTCAGGCGCTCAATGTTTACCGTATGCGGCTTCTGGGCTCTGATGTTGTACCGGTAAAAACAGGTACTGCAACGCTCAAAGATGCGGTGTCAGAGGCCATGAGAGAGTGGACCAGCCGAATTGACGACACCCACTACTGTCTCGGCTCTGTAATGGGTCCGCACCCGTTCCCGACGATAGTGAGAGATTTTCAGTCGGTAATTTCAAAAGAAATAAAGCAGCAGATGCTTGAAAAAGAAGGCAGGCTGCCCGATGCCGTTCTGGCTTGCGTTGGCGGCGGCTCAAATGCAATAGGCAGTTTCTATCATTTTATCGAGGATAAAGACGTTCAGCTGATAGGCTGCGAGGCGGCAGGCAGGGGAATAGATACCTTTGAAACAGCCGCGACCATGAACACAGGCAGCCTTGGTATCTTCCACGGAATGAAGTCTTATTTCTGTCAGGATAAATACGGTCAGATAGCGCCCGTTTACTCCATCTCGGCAGGTCTTGACTATCCCGGAGTAGGCCCCGAGCACGCATATCTGCACGACATAGGCAGAGCGCAGTATGTTCCCGTAACCGATGAAGAAGCGGTCTGCGCGTTTGAGTATCTGGCAAAGACCGAGGGCATTATTCCTGCAATAGAATCAGCCCATGCGGTGGCATATGCGATGAAACTTGCCCCGACCATGAGCAAAGATAAGATCATTGTTATAACCGTTTCAGGCAGAGGCGACAAGGACTGCGCGGCTATTGCAAGATACAGAGGGGAGGATATCCATGAGTAATATAAATAAGGCATTTGCAAACGGCAAAGCGTTTATACCGTTCATAACCTGCGGCGACCCCGATCTGCAAACCACTCTGCAAGCAGTAAAAGCTGCCGCAGAAAACGGCGCTGACCTTATAGAGCTAGGCATACCTTTTTCCGACCCTACAGCCGAAGGCCCTGTAATTCAAGGCGCAAATATAAGGGCGCTGAATGGCGGCGTTACTACCGATAAAATTTTTGATCTTGTAAAAGAGATACGCAAAGAAGTTTTCATACCCATGGTGTTTATGACCTATGCAAACGTTGTTTTCTCTTACGGCGCGGAAAAGTTTATTTCCACCTGTAAAGAAATAGGCATTGACGGCTTGATACTGCCTGATCTTCCATATGAAGAAAAAGACGAATTTCTGCCCGTCTGTCAAAAATACGGCGTTGACCTTATATCTCTGATAGCGCCGACTTCTGCCGACCGTATCTCCATGATAGCAAAAGAAGCCGAGGGATTTCTCTACATAGTTTCAAGCCTTGGCGTTACCGGAACAAGAAGCGAGATAAAGACCGATCTTGCCTCGATAGTCAAGATAGTCAGAGAAAATACAAATATCCCGTGTGCTATAGGTTTCGGCATATCAACGCCCGAGCAGGCAAAGAAAATGTCCGATATTGCCGACGGCGCTATAGTTGGCTCTGCGATAATAAAGATAATCGAGAAATACGGCAAGGATTCGCCCAAATATGTTGGTGAGTATGTAAAGTCTATGAAAGATGCTATAAGATAAAAACAAGCTCCGAGGTTTACGCTTCGGAGCTTTGCTTTATAAATATTTGTCTTCAAAGAAAAAATCATTTTTATCGGTCTGAATATAGTCGGAGTAGAACTTTTCCTGAAAGTGTACCGCATCGGCTATTTCTTTTTCTGAAAATGTCATTCCCACAGGTGCGCCGACAAGCTTGTCCTCCTCGTGTTCGCGGCGGTGTATCACGGCTATTATCTTTACCGTATACCTTTCAACAGGCTTGTCTACACCCAGCAAGTATACATCAAGTTCTTCGCCGTCGCCGCCGATAACATTCGGTATATATCCGTAATTTATAGGGTAATGCAGCACCTTTTCGCCCTTTTTGTGAACATATCCTAACGGGCGGTCTATCTCTATGTCAACTAACTTACCGAAGAAAGAATAGTTCAGCGCCTTTCTTAAAGCATATGTTATAAACTCCGCTTTGCCCTGTATGTATACGCTTCTGTCATCAGAATTTGCTGCAAGGCGTTCTTTCACGCGCTCGTATGCTTTGGCAGCGGCAGGGAAAGCATTCATGTACTCCACAAAATTAATGTAATTTCGGTGATCCATACTGCCCGTTTTTACTACGTGTATAAAGTGCGTCTGCATATTGCCCGTGCCATCGTAATAACTTCCGCAGGCAAACAGCAATTGGTCACCCAAAAAAGAGCCATGCGCTTTCGGTCGGTAATAAAACCCTGCTTCTTTAAGCTTTTGCTCATATGACAAAACATCTTCAAAACTGTCTACAGCAACCATAATGTCAATTATCGGCTTTGCTTTTATGCTTTTTATTGCTGTACTGCCCACATGGCGAATGTCTTTTATAGTATCGCCAAGTATTTCTTTAAGACGGGATATTGTTTCCTGTGCCTGCGTTTCCCACTGTTTTTCGTGAGGATAAAGCTTCACCGTACCTCTTTCAAGACCTATCATAACTGATCCTTTCTAAGATGTATCTTGCTGTCAATGAACGTTCGCAAAAAGTGTCTCATAAACAGTATGTATGCTATCACCAAAGCAATTGCAGTAGCTACCCAGCTTATCGGGTAAACGAGCATAAGCGTTATAAATTTCGGTGACCATGCAAATATCGTGTACACCCATGCTATCCTTATGCCGCACACGCCGAAAAATGTTATCAGGGCAGGGGAGAGCGAGTGACCGTAACCCCTCATAGCGCCCGACATTATCTCCATAACAGCGTTTATGCCCTCCGCCGACAGAATAAATGCCAGCCTTATAAAGCCTATGTCCTTTATTGTCGAATCGCTGTTGAATATGCCAAGCAGCGGCTTGCCAAAGTAAAGTATTATCAAAGAAACCGCAGTGGTTACCGCAACGTCAATAATAAGGCTTATCCTCGTTACCTTTCTGCACCGAGAGATATTTCCTGCACCGTAGTTCTGACCCACAAATGTCGTACAGCCCTGACCAAACGAGTTCAGCAGGTAGTATGCCAGAATCTCAATATTGAACGCAGCAGCAGAAGCAGCCATAACATCGCTGCCAAGCTTGTTTATTGCTGATTGTATGCATATGTTTGAGATTGAGAACACCATGCTTTGCAGTCCGGCAGGCAGACCAATCTTTATCATCGGTATAAGCTCTGTCTTATGTATGCGAATGTCAGAAAACTTTATCTTTATCGCATCGTTGCGGCGAACAAGCAATACAAACAGAAGCACGGAGCTTGCAAGGTTTGATATGACCGTTGCCAGCGCCACTCCGTCTGCGTTCATACCGAAAACGCGCACAAACAAAAGGTTCAGCCCAACGTTGAGCACACCCGAAACAATAAGGCATATCAGCGGAGTTTTCGTGTCACCCTGACTGCGGAATATCGCCGCTTCAAAGTTGTAAAGAAAGATGACCGGCATACCGAGCAGATATATCCGCAGATACGCAAGCGCCATAGGGTATACGTTTGACGGCACGGACAAGCTGTCAATAAGAATAGGCGCAACTATCTCTCCCACAGCGGTTATGAATACGCCGCCTATCAGAGAAAACAGCACTGACGTGTGAACGCAGTTGTGTATTCTGTCGGGCCTTTTCTGACCTATGTATGTTGAAATTGCAACATTAGCGCCAAGCGCAAGCCCTACAAATCCGTTTACCAAAAGACCTATTATCGCACTGTTGCTGCCTACCGCAGCCATAGCCTCTTTTCCGACGTAGTTGCCTACTACCGCAACATCGGCTGCATTGAAAAGCTGCTGCAACATTCCTGTAAAAGCAAGCGGCAGAGCAAACAGTATCAGCTTGTCAACAATGCTGCCGCTTAGTATATCCATCTGAGAGTGATTTACACCCTTTTCACGTTTCATAGTTAAATGCCTTCTTGTGTAGAAATTCTGTTGTATACAATTATACTGCAAAGTTTTATGCAAGTCAATATAAAAAGACTATCAATTTTACTTGATAATCTCATATGTATTTATGTTTCCGATAACTCGCCGACAAATCAGAAGTTATCAGTGTGCAAGTATGGTGTAAGTGGCTTCCCAGTTTCGCATAATTTGCACATCTGAAAATCCTGCTTTCTTTAGAACCTCAATTTCATGCTCCACTGTCAGTGGCGTGTCATAGTGATAAAACACATTTGGTTCAAGTCTCTGCTCGCTTTTCAGCCTTTCCAATTCAGAAAAGTAAAAATGCTCTGCTTCTTCCGAATCTGCGAAATAATCTGTCAGAACGAAATATCCATTGTCGGTCAGTGCAATATTCAGTTTTTTATACAGTTTCAGCTTTTGTGCGGCGGTGAAATGATGCAGCGATTCGACTGATACGGCGGCGTCAAAGCAGTTTGTTTCAAAAGGAACATCGAAATAAGAACCGCAAATCAGCTTGATTTTACGGTCTGAAAATTTCTGTTTCAGTGCTGACAGCATATCGGCTGACAAATCAATTCCCACCACTGACGCTTCACCATTTAGAGTGAAGTAGTATTCAAGTTCAATTCCTGTACCACAGCCTAAATCAAGCACATAAGCATCATGCTTTGGCGGCAGCAAGGCTGCTGTATAGGGATAAAATTCCTTTGCGCCTTCAATTTCCATCATCATATGTTCGTCGTACCCATTCAAGCGGGTAGCGAAAAAAGCGTCCATTTTCTCAAGTTTCATATTATCCTCACTAAATCCCGATTTGTCGGGCAGCTTATTTGACAAAATTGTTGTAACATATTATCTAAAAAATTAGTGAATAATGAATAGGGCAGAAGGACTTGAAGTTGCTTCGCAACCCCTCTTGCGGTGCCCGAAAAAGACTTCGATCGCCTTTACGGCTCTTTTCCTCGTCTTTTTCGACCGCTGCGCCAACTCCGCCTCGCTGTTTCGCCCACCGGGCGCGCTCAGCGGAGTTGCCCGGCACGTTCCGTGCCTCAGCTTCAAGTCCTATTTCACTAACAAAATCCGTTCCAACCGCTAAAGCGGTCAGAACGGATTTGGCAGGGGCAGAAGGACTTGAACCCTCGGCACGTGGTTTTGGAGACCACTGCTCTACCATCTGAGCTATACCCCTGTATTTTTACGACTTTATTATTATATCACAGCAAATTCTCGTTGTCAAGAGCTTTTTGATATTTTTTGCGTCAGAATATTTCCGAGTGATTTGTTGAAACTAATTGTTGCATTTTGCATGAAAGTGTGATACAATATATAGTATATAGCAAATTCAAGCCGTTTGGCATATCCTGTAGTACGGGGGTGTGCCTTATGAATGGTCTGTATATAATATCACTTATAGTTGCTTTTTTGTCCGTGCTGCCGATAGTTATCCTTGTGTGCCTTTCGGAAAAGCACGGAAAAAAGCAGTTACATATCATCTGCGCCGACAGCTTTGCAAATGCAGATGAACTTGAGCAGCGCATACGCGAGATATGGTGGGAAGACCGCTTTAACAGCGACAGCGCGTGCCGCAACATTTTTGTACTTACGGACAGCAAAAAACTGCGCAAAGAGCTTTTGGCAAGGCTTAAAGATGACCTGCCGCAGCTGGCGATAAAAAACAACAAAAGACTTATAAAGCTTCTGAGGAATGAAGAATATGAACACAAAAAAATATACCACGCTTAAAGGCACGGTAGACAGTGTAGTACATATCAGCGAGGAAACAGGTTTTGCAGTTATAATGCTCAACGCAGACGGAAAACCTGTTACAGTCGTTGGCGAAATAGGCGACGTTGACGAGGGCGAAGTGCTTGATCTGGTGGGAGAGTATACCACCCACCGCAAGTATGGCGAGCAGTTCAAAGCGCACCTTTGCGAGCGCGCCCTGCCTGCAAAAATCACCGATATACGTAAATATCTCGCAGGCGGCGTTATCAAGGGCATAGGCCCTGTGCTTGCAAAAAAGATAGTCGATATGTTCGGCGAAAGAGTTTTTGAAGTTTTTGAAAACGACCCCATGCAGCTTACCAAGATAGACGGCATCTCACCCAGAAAGGCTAAGAAATACGCCGAAGAGTTTGCCGATAAGTTTGCAGTAAAACGGCTGATGTCGTATCTTTCGTCAAACGGCATAGCCGTAACTTATGCCATACGCGCATATAAAGCGTGGGGCACCTGCGCCCTTGAAATGATAGAGAGCAACCCTTACTGTATGTGTTCTTTCGAGGTCGGTCTGCCGTTTGGTAAAGCAGATGAAATAGGTCAGCGGCAAGATCTTGCAAACGACTGCGAAGAACGTGTTCGCGCAGGTATAATGACGGTGCTTCTCAAAAATTCAACAGAGGGGCATACCTGCCTGCCTACAGATAAGCTTAGTCAGCTCAGCTGCAATTTTTTGGCTGTAACAGAAGATAAGTTTGACGAGATACTCCAGATGCTGCACGATGACAAAGTGGTTATCCGTTATACCAAAAAAAGCGGCAGAACGTATGAAATGCTGCTTGACTTTGCAAAAGCAGACGTCAACATTTCTCGGCGTCTCAACATCATGAGCCAGCTTGCTTATGACAGCAAAGAAGATTTCGGCGATGTTATAGATATTGCGCAGGAGCAAAACGGCATTACCTACGAGGGAATACAGCGCGAGGCGATAAACAATGCCCTTTCCACAGGATTTTTAGTTCTTACCGGCGGCCCCGGAACAGGCAAGACAACCACTTTAAATGCCATAATTTCTTTGTTTGAACAGCAGGGTCTTAACGTTATGGTAACAGCCCCCACGGGCAGAGCCGCAAAACGCCTTACCGAGCTTACGGGGCACGATGCCAAAACGATACACCGCCTGCTTGAAGTAAAGTATGCCGACGGCGATGTGCCACATTTTACACATAATGAAGAAAACTTGCTAGGCTGTGATGTGTGCGTTGTAGATGAGATGTCAATGGTAGATTCTCTGCTGTTTGATGCCCTTTTGCGCGCGCTTCCGCTTACCTGTAAACTAATCCTTGTCGGCGACAGCGACCAGCTGCCCTCGGTAGGCGCAGGCAACGTTTTGAAAGATATTATAGAAAGCGGAAAAGTGCCTGTTGTGCAGCTTCACGAGGTGTTCAGACAGGCGCAGTGCAGCCGCATAGTTACAAATGCCCACAGAATAATAAAAGGCGAACAGATCATCAGGGGCGACTGCGACGACTTCTTTTTCTTTTCAAGAAGCGGCAGGGGAGTGTCAGAGCTTATTGTAAGCCTTTGCAAGGACAGGCTGCCTGCCGAGTATGGGATAATACCCACCGAGCATATACAGGTAATTTCGCCCACGCGTATAGGTATGAGCGGTACTGTGGAACTTAACCGCATGCTTCAGGATAAACTAAATCCGCCGTCAGACGATAAAACTGAGATAAAAACCTTTATGAATACATTCCGTGTTGGCGACAAGGTGATGCAGAACCGCAACAATTATGATATAGTATGGCGCAGAGAAACAGAAAAAGGCGTTGAACAAGGCGCTGAAATATATAACGGCGACATAGGCACTATTCTTGATATAAACCGCTCCACAGGTCTTGTTACTATTGATTTTGACGGCAGAGAATGTATGTATACGATAACGATGATGGAAAACATCGAGCTTGCATATGCCGTAACGGTGCATAAAAGTCAAGGCAGCGAGTTTGACTATGTTATATACGCAGCCGCAGAGTGCAATGAAAAGCTTCTTTACCGCAATTTGCTGTATACAGCCGTTACAAGGGCAAGAAAGATGTTTATTGCCGTAGGTTCAATGGCGGCTATTAACTTTATGATAGCCAACAACCGCAGGACAAACAGATATACTTGCCTTAAAGAAATGCTGGCAGAGGATAACGGCGATGAAGTGGATATATAAAGTCGAGGCGTTTTTGCTTGATATTTTCTTTCCGAACAAATGCCCCGTGTGCGACAAAGATATAGGCTATGATGAACTTATGTGCCGCGATTGCGAGAAACAGCTTGAATTTATCGGTGATGATCTTTGCCCACACTGCGGACAGATAAAGTGTATTTGCGAAAGGGAAGAGCTTTATTACGACAGGTGCTTTTCATTTATATTTTATAAAGATGCAGGAAAAAGCGGCGTGCTTGCGCTTAAAGACCGCCATGGAACTGGCTTTGCGGAATATTTTGCAATAAAGGCGGCAGAATATCTCAAAGAAAATGAACTCTCTGACAAGATAGATGTTATAACTTCCGTTCCCGTTACAAAGCGTAAAATGCGCGAAACAGGCTATAACCACGCGCATATTTATGCAAAGATGATACACAGGTATACAGGTATTCCCGTAAACGGCAAGCTGCTTACAAAGACAGACAAAACGCTGGTGCAGCATGATCTTTCTGCAGAAGAAAGAAAACAGCGCGCTTCAAAGGCTTTCAGATTTATAGGCGATGAAGATCTTGTCCGCGGCAAAACAGTGCTTTTGTGTGATGATATACTAACTACCGGCAGTACGCTTAGCTTTTGCGCAAAAGCTCTTAAACAAGCAGGCGCTAAAAATGTTATATGCTGCACTATTGCTATTACACCTCTTGGCGGCAAAAACAAAAGCGCAGATGTATAAATAATGACCTTTCGGATATATTATGTATATCTGATACGGAGGTCATGGCAATGCTTGAAAGGAACGATCTTAACATTTTGCAGTCGGTAATAGCCAGAGAAAGCGAGCTTATCGAAAAGTACGAGAATTATTTGCAGCAGATACGCGAGCCGCAGCTGCGAAGCGATGTGCAAAGCCTGCTAGCACAACACAGAAATCAGTACAACGCCATGCTCGGCATACTGGAGGGCGGAGAATGAAACAAAGCGACAAAGAAATAATTTCAATGCTTATAGAAAACAACGCCTCTCAGCTGATAAGTATGTGCAGCGCAATAACAAAAGTGAGCGACACCTCGCTTGAACAGCTTTTGCAGGCCGACATTTTTGAGAACGTAAGAATAATACAAAAACTTAAAGGCATGAAATAAAAAACTCCCGATACTGCGGTAAGTATCGGGAGTTAGCTTTATTTGGTTATTTCAGCCTGCCTGTATTTTTCAGCAGAGATATTATCTTTTCGTGCGGGTCGATTATCGCGGATATTGAAAGATCATGGTTTAGCGACGCTATAAAGTATGCTATGTATTTCGCGCAGTCAACCTCGTGGAACCACTCTCTTGACAAAAGCTCGGGCGTTCTGTAAGTTAGGTTTGTGCCGAACACGCCGTCTATCATGCCTTTGTTATATGCCTCGTCAAACAGCGAAAGACCGTTTGTAAACAGAGGATAAGTCGCGTATGCGTAAATTTTGCGCGCATCTCTCTTTTTAAGCTCGGCGGCAACTTCCAGCATCGATTCGCCCGAAGATATGATGTCGTCAGCTATGAAAACGTCCTTTCCTCCTACAGAATTGCCGAGAAACTCATGTGCAACTATCGGGTTACGACCGTTTACAATTACCGAATAATCGCGTCTTTTGTAGAACATACCGAGGTCAACGCCCAAAACAGAGGCATAGTACATATTTCTGTTTATAGCGCCCTCATCGGGTGATACTATCATGAAGTGTTCCTTGTCAACGTTTATGTCGGGTATAGCCCGGAACAGCGCTTTCAGCACCTGATAGGTAGGTATAACATTGTCAAAGCCCATAAGAGGTATGGCGTTCTGAACTCGCGGATCGTGTGCATCAAAAGTTATGATATTCGCAACCCCCATAGACTCCAGTTCCTGAAGAGCCACAGCGCAGTCAAGCGATTCACGGTAGCTTCTTCTGTGCTGCCTGCCGCCGTAAAGTATCGGCATTATAACGTTTATGCGGTGAGCCTTGCCGCCTGCTGCCTGAATAAGTCTTTTAAGATCCTGATAATGGTCATCGGGCGACATTGAATTGTGCGAACCGAACATATCGTACTTTACATTGTAATTTCCCACGTCGCACAGTATAAACAGGTCGTCGCCGCGAACGGTAGATTTTATAAGTGCCTTGCCGTCTCCCGAAGAAAATCTCGGGCAGTCGGTCTCAACAAGATATGAATCCTGCTCAGAACCTCCTTGCTTGTACCATTCAACAAGGTATCTGTTGATCTTTTCGGCAAGCTCTTGAGTACCGTTCATTGCAATAATGCCAAGATTAGCCACTTTGTCCTGCTGATTAAAAAGCATATCATTTTTTTCCATAACCATTATCCTCTCCGCGTTTTTGAAGGGCAGCAGCCCACGTCTATATATAGATTATAACGTATTCAAACTTAATTTACAATACCTAAATATTGATTTCAGTTAATTTTACAAAAATTTTAAATATCGGTCAATATATTTTTACGATATGTATATGCAGCCTGAATATTATTGTCAAAAAAATATTGCTATTTTTCTTAAAATGTTATATAATATAAGAGTGTATAACTATAAAATGACATAAGACAAGGAGAAAAGAGCAATATGACAAAGACAGAAAGATTTTTTGACGGGCTTAAAAACAGGAAAATTGCCGTTATAGGCGCAGGGGTAAGCCACCTTGATATGATAAAGCTTTTCCTGTCAAAGGGTATAGACGTTACCGTGTGTGACAAGGCGGATAAGGAAAAATTTGGTGTGCAGCTTTACAATGAGCTTGAAAGCCTTGGCGCGAAGTTTGCTTTGGGCGAGGGATACCTTGACGAAATGCTGAAATGCGATGTTATCTTCCGCACGCCCGGTATGTATTACAATTCGCCTGCGCTTACACAGGCGCGCCAAAAAGGGATAGTTGTAACATCTGAAACGGAGGCTTTTTTCGACCTGTGCCCC
Organism: uncultured Clostridia bacterium; assembly: GCA_947589355.1. Taxonomy (GTDB): domain Bacteria; phylum Bacillota; class Clostridia; order Oscillospirales; family Ruminococcaceae; genus UBA7477. The sequence goes on along the minus strand of CANPZC010000002.1, from coordinate 126,205 downwards.
TGCAAGATATATGCAATAACAGGCTCTGACGGCAAGACTACCACAACTACTTTGGTTTCCGAATTTTTCAAGGCTGAGGGCAAAAATGTGCATCTCGGCGGCAATATAGGCAAAGCTCTGCTGCCCATGATAGAGAGCGTTAAAGACGATGATGTCGCAGTTGTAGAGCTATCGAGCTTTCAGCTGCTTTCAATGCGCGAATCTCCCGATGTTGCAGGCATCACGAACATAACTCCGAATCATCTTAACGTGCATGGCACTATGGAAGAATATATAAGTGCAAAATGCAATCTTTTGCTTCATCAGAACGCTTTTTCAAGAGCGGTACTCAGCTATGACAACGAGACTACGCGTAAGCTTTGCGATATAGTAAGAGGAGAGCTCAGATATTTCAGCCGCAGGGTCAAGGTAGATAACGGCGCATTTCTGCGTGAAGACGGTATGCTCTGTTATAACGATCACGGCAATATAACAGAATACTGCCACAAAGATGATATCCGCATACCCGGTATGCACAATGTTGAAAACTATCTTACAGCAATTGCGATGACATACCCGGAGGTATCGCCCGAAACGGTAAAAAAGACAGCCAAAGAGTTCGCAGGCGTTGAACACAGGATAGAATTTGTCCGCGAACTTGACGGCGTTAAGTATTACAACAATTCAATTGCCTCCAGCCCGACAAGGGTGCTTGCCTGCCTTGCATCGTTCGACCAAAAACAGATACTTATCCAAGGCGGCTCTGATAAGGGCATATCGTTTGAGCCTATGGCTGACCCTATCTGCCAAAAATGCAAGGTGCTTATACTCATGGGTCAGACAGCGCAGAAAATACAAGACGCTGTAATGGCATCGCCGCTTTTTAAAGACAGTGGAATAAAAATTATCCGTGTTGCAAATATGCAGGAAGCTGTGCAGGCGGCGCATGACAACGCAGTACCGGGCGATATCGTATCTCTCTCGCCGGCGTGCGCAAGTTTTGATATGTACAGAATGTTTGAAGAACGCGGCAAACATTTCAAACAATGTGTAAATGAACTTAAATAACGGGTGAAATTTATGAGTCTTGATACTTACGAGCTTCTGAAAGCTCTTGTAGAGAAAAACGGTGTTTCGGGCGCTGAAAACAGCGCTGCGCAGTATGCAAAAGAAATTCTGAGCAGATACGGCGAAACGAGCATTGACGTTCTCGGGAATGTGCTTTGCAAAGTCGGCAGATTTGACGAAAGCAAGCAAACGCTGCTTCTCGATGCGCATATTGACGAGATAGGAATGATAGTTACCTACATTACCGATGACGGCTTTCTTAAAGTATCAAACGTCGGCGGCATAGATAACAGGGTGCTGACAGGTCAGACGGTAAAAATATACAGTAGAAAAATCGTTGACGGCATTATTGCATCAACACCTCCGCATCTGAAAAAAGACAGCTCTGCCGCCGCTGATATTGCCGATATTTATATCGATACAGGCATGACGGGCGAAGCTGCAAAAGAAATAATTTCTCTCGGCGACAGGGTGTGTATTTATAACAGTCTTGAAAGGCTGGGGGGCAGCTTCGTTACTTCTCACGCGCTTGACAACAGGGCAGGCTGCGCAGCTGTTATACTTGCCGCAGATATGCTTGAAAATATAGACACTAAGTATAACGTCTGCGTTTTGCTTTCTGTTCAGGAAGAAGTGGGCGAACGCGGCGCAAAAACGGGCGCTTTTACAGTTGACTGTGACAAAGCAATAGTTGTAGATGTATCTTTCGGGCTTACTCACGGTGAAGATGCAGCTGACTGCGGCGTGTGCGGAAATGGCGGCATGATAGGCATTGCGCCATCGCTTTGCAGAGAGATGTCAGATGAGCTTATAAATATTGCGAAAGATAATGAAATTCCGTATCAGATAGAAGTAATGAACGGCAAAACAGGCACTAACACAGATGCTATAGGAATAAGCAAGGGCGGCACGAAAACCGTTACGCTCTCGGTTCCGCTGAAGCATATGCACACTCCTGTTGAAGTTGTTGATATGCGCGATATAGAAAACACGGCGAGGCTGATATGCGAATATATAAAATAGTGGTGATATAAATGACCGATATGATAAATGAAATACGCGCCTTGTGCGCCATTGACGGCGTTTCGGGGCGTGAGGACAAAGTAAGACAGTATATAATAAGCAGGCTCAAAGGCAAGGCTGAGAGCATAACCACAGATAATCTTGGCAACGTTATTGCTTTTGTAAAAGGCAAAAAACCTGCCGACAAAAAAGTTATGATCTCCGCACACATGGACGAGGTAGGATTTATTGTAACGCATATAAACGGTGACGGCACAATAAAAATTGCTCCTGTGGGCGGTGTAGATGAGCAGGTGGTTTTCGGCAGACGCATAAAAATAAACGAAAAAACTGCTGTAATAGGCGGAAAAGCTGTTCACAATCTTTCTGCTGATGAACGCAAAAAAGCGGTAAGATTTGAAAACATGACTGCCGACATAGGCGCAGCTTCAAAAGAAGAAGCCGAAAGTTTAATATCTCTCGGCGATGTAGGCACATTTTGCAGCGAATTTCTGTATCTTGGCAAAGATAAGATATGTTCTAAAGCGATAGACGACCGCGCAGGCTGTGCAATTATGCTGAGAATGATAGACGAGGGCGTTGAATATGATACCTATTTTGCGTTTGTAGTTCAGGAGGAAATAGGGCTTCGCGGCTCGACTTGTGCGGCATACACAATAGCGCCCGACGTTTCGATAGTTTTAGAGACCACCACAGCCGCTGATATACCGCCATCGCAGGGTGATGAAAGAGTTTGCGAGCTTGGCAGCGGCGCGGTAGTATCTTTTATGGACAGGCACACGATTTACGACAAGCAGCTTTATGACCTTGCATTTGAAATCGCAAAAGAAAACGGCATACCCTGCCAGACTAAAACAAAGGTCGCAGGGGGCAACGATGCAGGCGCGATACACATTTCGCGTTCAGGCGTAAAGACCTGTGCAATTTCTGTGCCGTGCAGATATCTTCACAGTGCAAGCTGCGTTGCCGACATAAACGACATTGAAAACACATACAGACTTACAAAGAAACTTTTGGACAGGATAATTACTATATGATAAAACAAGTATTAACGGACGCTACGGAATTAAAAACAAAACTGCGTATGCTGAAAGAAAGCCATTATTCGCGGAAAATAATTTCGCACTTCGATGCATACCGCATAAAGTATGATTTTTGCAGGTTCTTTTATGTATTTTCGGGCGGCGAAGAATCGGGGCTCGTAAGCATATTCAACAGCTCGCTCATTGCCGAGTGTTACAAAGAAAAGCAGTTTGACGATGCAGCGCTTGAAGATATTGCTTTCCTTATAAGAACAAACAAGCCGCAGACCGCAGAGATAGCCGACGAGTATTCGCAAAAGATTATCGGGTATGTAGAAGATGACTACACGCTGGGTGAGCGGCATCAGTTTGAGTTTGTGTGCAGCAATCAGCTGCCGCAGCTTGATATAAACGAGTTTCCAAAGCTCGATGATGTTTTTGATATACTTAAAACGGGCTTTCCCGACCTTGCACAGTGCTATGAAACATGGCTTACAGATACATCACACCGCATACGCAGAGGTTACGCTCAGGCGTTTATACTTAACAATTGTACAACTGCAACTATTCAGTATATAGTCAATAAAAAGGCGCTTATAGGTCAGGTGGCAACGCTGCCGCAGTACCGCGGCAAAATGTACGCGCGCAGCCTGCTTTACTGGATAGGCGAAAAACTGAATATCGATGGCATAACGGTTTATCTGTTTGCAAGAAACCACCGAAAAAGCTACTATGAAGAGATAGGCTTCAAAGAGATAAGCGTAGATCATGTACTTGACAGAAAAAGTGAGGAATAGGATTTGAAAAACATTTTTGGATTTGATGAAAGGCTTGTAAAACTTGCCGATGAGAGCGAGAGCGAATGTGCCGAGCAATTCAGCAAAATTGCCGAGACAGCCGCATATAACGGTCAGAAAGTTTTGAAAGCTTTTATTGACAACAGAGTTAGTGAGAGCAGTCTTAAAGGCACAACGGGCTATGGCTATGATGACTGCGGCAGAGAAGCAGTAGACAAGGTTTTTGCGCAGGCGTTCGGCGGCGAAGATGCCCTTGTGCGGCATACCTTTGTAAACGGCACTCATGCGCTTTCTACCGCGCTGTTCGGTATTTTGCGCAGCGGCGATACAATGATTGCCGCAACGGGAAAGCCTTATGATACTCTTGAAGAAGTTATAGGTTTGCGCGGCAGCCTCGGCAGCGGTTCACTGACAGATTTTGGCGTAAAGTATGCGCAGGTCGATCTTCTTGAAGACGGCACGCCCGATCTTGGCAGGATAGCTCAGATGTCAAAAGATGCAAAGGTTTGTTATATACAGCGCTCCAGAGGCTATTCTTTAAGACCGTCGTTGACAGTAGAAACGATAGGCAAAATTGCAAATGCCGCAAAAAGCGCAAACGGCGATATTATAATTATGGTAGATAACTGTTACGGCGAGTTTGTGGAGAAAAATGAGCCGCTTTCAGTCGGCGCTGACCTTATAATAGGTTCGCTTATAAAAAATCCGGGCGGCGGCATAGCTTCAACGGGAGGATATATAGCAGGAAGAAAAGACCTTGTAAATAAATGCGCCGACAGGCTCACCTGCGTTGGCATGGGCAAAGAGATAGGCTGCACTCTGGGGCAGAGCAGGGAAATGCTGCTCGGTTTCTTCTTCGCCCCCGAGGTCACTGCAAACGCGCTGAAAACTTCGGTGTTCGCGTGCAGGCTTTTTGAAAAGCTGGGTTTTGTTACTCTGCCAAAAAGCAGCGAAACAAGAACAGATATTATTTCTTCGATACTGCTTGGCAACGAAGAAAACCTTGTGGCGTTCTGTCAGGGAATACAGAAAGGCTCGCCTGTTGACAGCTTTGTTACCCCCGAGGCGTGGGATATGCCGGGATATGAAAGCAAAGTGATCATGGCGGCAGGCGCGTTCACAATGGGGGCATCTATTGAACTTTCGGCAGATGCACCTATACGCGAACCATTTGCTGCGTGGCTGCAAGGTGGTCTTACATATGCAAGCGGCAAAGCAGGCGTTATGACAGCCGCTCAGGAAATGATAAATAAGGGTCTTATAAAACTTTAAGAAAGGTGATAAATATGGCAGACAATTACAGTATAACATTGAAAGAAATAGTTGATGAACTGAATCTTGAAGTTGTGTATACTCCCAAAGAAACCGATAAGATAAACATTTCATGCAACGACTGCAATAGACCGGGGCTTCAGCTTATGGGCTTTTATGAATATTTCAACGTTGATAGAGTACAGATATGCGGAAATATGGAATTTGCCTATCTGGCATCTATTGATGAGCAGTCAAGGCGTGAAAAGGTCGAGATGCTGTTTTCCAAGAAAATACCGCTGTTTGCAATTTGCCGCGGTCACGAGCTTTACCCCGAAATGAGCGAGTGTGCCGAAAAGTATGAAGTGCCGATAGTGCGCACTAATGAAAGCACATCAGATTTTATTTCGGAACTGATAGCTTTTCTGCACCTGAGATTAGCGCCGAGAATAACCCGTCACGGCGTACTTATAGAAGTTTACGGCGAGGGAATACTTATAGTCGGCGAAAGCGGCGTAGGTAAGAGTGAAACGGCAATTGAGCTTATAAAAAGAGGTCACAGGCTTATTGCCGACGATGCCGTAGAGATACGCAAGGTATCAAATATAAGCCTTGTAGGTCAGTCGCCCGACAATATAAGACACTTTCTCGAGCTGCGCGGCATAGGCATAATAAATACACGCCGCCTTTTCGGTATGGGCGCTGTCAAGGTATCAGAAAAAATTGACCTTATAATTCAGCTTGAAACATGGAGCAACACCAAAGTTTACGACAGAATGGGTGTTGACAACGAATATACTTCCATTCTCGGCATAAAAGTGCCCAGCCTTACTATACCTATAAAACCCGGCAGAAACCTGGCAGTCATTATCGAAGTTGCCGCCATGAACAACCGTCAGAAGAAAATGGGCTACAATGCCGCACAGGAACTTCTGAATAAACTCGGTCTGCAAATGGACGGTCAGGAAAAGGTAAACGACTGGGAAGCATTCTGAAGATAGGAGAAAATATAATGATAAAACTTGAAGCGGATATGCACACACATACCGTTGCATCAACTCACGCATATTCAACGATCACTGAAAACTGCACATTTGCTGCTGCCACGGGTATAAAGGCGCTGGGTATGACAGATCATGTCGGCACTATGCCCGACTCGCCGCACTGCTGGCATTTTCATAATTATAAGATACTTCCGCATAAAATAAACGGGGTGTATGTGATACACGGCGCAGAGGCAAACATTGTAGACTACGACGGCACTTTAGACCTTGACAAAGACAGTTACCGATTTGTAGAGTGGATAATTGCTTCTTATCACAAATATACTCTTGCGTCCTCTAATATTGAGGAACATACTCGCGGCTATCTTAAACTGGCTGAAAATGAAAATGTTGATATGATAGGTCACCCGACCACCGCGAATTTTGAGTACGACATGGAAAAGTGCGTTAAGAAATTCAAAGAGTACGACAAGCTTATTGAGATAAATGAAAGCTCTATTATGTGGAAGCGAGGCTCTCGTGAGAATGCGCTGGAGCTTATGAAGATATGCAAACAGTATGATGCGATGATATGTATAAATACCGATGCGCATTTTCATGAACTTATCGGCAAAACGCCCATAGCCCTGCAAATGGCAGAAAGCATAGACTTTCCCGAAAGGCTCATAGCCAACGCGCACTGGGAAACTATAAGAGACCGCATACTTAAAAAGCACCCAGATATTTTATTTGACTAATACTTATGAGGTTTTGTTATGAATGAAAAACATCTGAACGCGCTTATAGATATTGCAGAAAAACACGGCTGTAAGTATCTTACGCAGGAGCCGCTTAGCAGACACACTACTTTCAAGGTAGGCGGCAATTGCGCAGTCATGATATTTATAAACAGCGTTGAAGCGCTTTCGCAGTGCCTTGAATATTGCAGTAAAGAGAATGTAAAAAAGCTTGTGCTGGGCAACGGCTCAAACGTTTTGTGCTCAGATAAAGGCTTTGACGGCGCTGTGCTGCTGCTCGGCAAAGACTTTCAGAATATTTCACTTGCAGATGATGAAACGATAGAGGTGCAGGCAGGCTGTACTTTGGGGCAGCTATGTATGTTCGCGCTTAATAACAGCCTTTCGGGTCTTGAATTTGCATATGGCATACCGGGAACCGTTGGCGGTGCGGTGTTTATGAATGCAGGCGCGTATGATGGTGAGATGTCTTTTGTACTTACAAAGGCAGAGGCTGTAAACGAAAACGGCGATAAGCGCATTTTCAGTATTGATGAAATGGCTCTCGGCTACAGAACAAGCGTTTTTCAAAGCAACGGTTATATTGTCACAAAGGCATGGCTGAAACTCAGCAAAGGAAGCAGCGATAAAATAAAAGAAAAAATGGACGAATTTATGTCAAGAAGAAAAGCAAAACAGCCGCTTGAATACCCAAGTGCAGGCTCTGCTTTTAAAAGACCTGTCGGCAGCTTTGCAGGCAAACTTATACAAGAAAGCGGTCTGAAAGGCTATACGGTCGGCGGCGCGCAGGTATCAGAAAAGCACTGCGGCTTTGTTATAAACAAAAACAATGCAACTTTCAGCGATATTAAAACGCTTTTGCAAGATGTTCAGAGAATTGTCAAAGAGAAAACAGGCTGCACACTTGAATGTGAAGTACGGATAATTGAATAACATAAGGGGGAAATATTATGAAATTTTTGATAGTTACAGGTATGTCTGGCAGCGGAAAATCTACCGCTATAGACGTTTTGGAAGATATAGGCTACTACTGCATTGACAATATGCCGCCCGAGCTTATATCTAAGTTTGCGCAGATATATTCTTCGGTAAATTCAAGCGTTGAAAAGGTCGCGTTCGTTGTTGATATAAGAGGGCGCGATTTCATTACAAAGCTCAGCGATACAATAAATGAACTGCGCTCTGAAAACACCGATCTTAAAATACTTTTTCTTGATTCCAACGACGACTGTATTGTACGCCGCTATAAAGAAACGCGCAGAAAGCACCCCCTTGACGAGGTATCATACGGAAATATAAGGCGCGCAATTGAGACTGAAAGAGAATTTCTGGCTTCCGCTCTTGCACAGGCTGACTATTATATTGACACTTCCGATATGGCAATAGCGCAGTTCAAAGATAGAATGTACAGCATTTTTCTAGAAGATAAAGATGATTTCATTCATATAGATATATGCTCGTTCGGCTTTAAGTTTGGCACTGTGCCAGATGCCGACCTTATCTTTGATGTAAGATGCCTGCCGAATCCGTTTTATATACCAGAGCTTAAACACAAAACAGGTTTGCAGACAGAAGTCAGCGAGTATGTAATGAACTTTGAAGAGTCAAAAGAGCTTCTCAAAAAGCTTGAAGATCTGATAGATTTTCTTATTCCGCTGTATATCAAAGAGGGCAAATCGCAGCTTGTGATAGCATTTGGCTGCACCGGCGGCAAGCACAGAAGCGTTACTTTTGCAGAACTGCTTGCCAAGCACCTGATACAAAGCGATCATAAAGTAAGGATATCTCACAGAGATATTGAAAAGCATAAATAATGGGGTGGGGTATTGCAGCCGTTTTCTGCCGATGTTAAGGACGAAATACTAGACAATATGAATTCACGGGCAAAGTGCGATGCCTGCATTTTCGGTATGCTTATTTTCTGCAAAGGGCTTACCGATGATGCTTTGCGCCTTATTACCGAAAATCACAGGACTGCCGAGTTTTTTAATGTCAATATTGCGCGAATTATCGGGCATGAACCGGAATTTTCTCATGTAAACAGAGGCGACAAGACCTTTTATAATATCGATATATCATATGGGCAGGATATGCTCCGTTTGTTTGACTATTTTCATATACAGTCTCAGCCGTTGGTGCAAAGGCTCACAGAATATAATATGCCGAAGAAAAAGCTGCTTCACGCAGCTGTAGCAGGGGCATTTTTGGTGTGCGGCAGCGTTAATGACCCCAACAAACCCTCTCATCTTGAATTTGTTATGCCTACAGTTGACCTTTGCAACGATATAGGCATTACGCTTATTGAAGAATGCGGCATCACTGCAAAGCATACCACACGCGGCAAAAGCGAAGTTGTGTATATAAAAGACAGTGAAAATATACAAGATGTTCTCACATATATAGGCGCGCCGATGTCAGCGCTGAAGCACATTACTATAAAGGTAGACAAAGAAGGCAACAACCGTATAAACCGCTCTATAAACTGCGCTTCTGCAAATATAAAAAAATCTACCGATGCGGCGGCAAGGCAGATAAATGCTATCAAAATCCTTAAAGAAAGCGGCGAATTTAACGATCTTCCGCATGAACTTATTTCTGCCGCAAATGCAAGGCTTGAAAATCCGGATATGTCACTCAGTGAACTTTGCGAAGAACTTGAGGGCGTTACCAAAAGCAGTCTTAACAGGCGGCTAAACAAACTTATTGAGCTTGCACATCTGACCTAGACAGGAGGCTTTTTCTATGAAAAATTTTGTGCATTTGCACGTGCATACCGAATACAGCCTGCTTGACGGCGCGTGCAAAATATCACAGCTGCCCAAATATGCGGCTTCTATAGGGCAAAAGGCGCTCGCCATAACCGACCACGGCAATATGTACGGCGCGATAGAGTTTTACAACAGCTGTCGCGTGGCAGGTATAAAGCCTATTATCGGCTGCGAAGTGTACGTTGCGGAAAGGTCTCGCTTTGAAAAGGACAAGCGTTTTGAACGCTCGCCCTATCACCTTGTTTTGCTGTGTAAAAATATGCAGGGATATAAAAATCTGATAAAGCTCGTTTCTATAGGCTATATAGAGGGCTTTTATTCTCGTCCTCGTGTAGATATTGAATGTCTGAGAAAGTACAGCGAGGGGCTTATCTGTCTTTCTGCGTGTCTTGCAGGGCAGATACCGCGCCTTTTAAATGACGGCAATTTTGATGAAGCAAAGAAAGTTGCGCTTGAATATAACGAAATATTCGGGCAGGGCAATTATTATATAGAATTGCAGGATCACGGCATTGAAGAGCAAAAAAGAATACTGCCGCTGCTTGCAAGGCTCTCTCGCGAAACAGGTATACCGCTTGTTGCAACCAACGATGCTCACTACATCAGCAAAAACGATGCAAATATGCAGAAAGTGCTTGTGTGCATAGCTACAAAATCAACGCTCAGTGAACCCAGCTCCATGGAATTTCCGACCGACGAGTTTTATATTAAAAGCGGCGATGAGATGAGCGAGCTGTTCTCGGCATATCCGCAGGCGGTTGAAAATACCGTCAAGATAGCCGATATGTGCAATATAGAGTTTGAATTTGGCAAGATCAAGCTCCCTAGGTTCACCATGAAAGGCGTTGACGACAACAAAAAGTTTTTCCGCGAGCTTTGTGAAAAAGGCTTTAAAGAAAAGTACGGCGAAGAAAACATAACCGCCCGTCAGCGCATGGAATATGAGATGTCTGTCATAGAAAAAATGGGGTATATCGATTACTTTCTGATAGTCTGGGATTTTACAAACTATGCCAGGCGAAATGATATTCCCGTAGGTGTGGGGCGCGGCAGCGGTGCCGGCAGCCTTTGCGCTTACTGTATAGGCATAACGGGCATAGACCCTTTGAGATACGATCTTCTGTTTGAAAGATTTTTAAACCCCGAAAGAGTTTCAATGCCCGATTTTGATATTGACTTCTGTATTGACGGCAGACAGCGCGTTATAGACTATGTAAAGCAAAAATACGGCAGTGAATATGTAACACAGATAGCTACATTCAACACAATGGCAGCTAGGGGCGCGGTTCGCGATGCTGCCAGGGCTATGGATCTGCCATATCAGCTTGCTGACGATATAGCAAAAAGAATACCGCGCGGCATTGATGTCACCTTAAATAAAGCGCTGAATACCTCTCCCGAGCTTAAAACTATGTATAACGAGGATAAGCGCGTAAAAGACCTTATAGACACCGCAATGAAAATTGAGGGTATGCCGCGCAGCGTTGGCACTCATGCAGCAGGTGTGGTAATCACAAAAGAGCCTGTAGATACCTATTCTCCGCTTTTTAGCAGAAACGGGCAGATATCCACGCAGTACACCGCCGGCATACTTGAAAGCATGGGTCTGCTCAAATTTGACTTTCTGGGACTTCGCAACCTGACCGTTATACGCAATTGTGAAAGAGAAATTCAGAAGAGAGAACCTCACTTTGACATAAACAAAATACCTCTTGATGACAAAGAAGTTTTCAAGATGCTGGCGCGCGGCGAGACTGAGGGCGTTTTTCAGTTTGAGAGCGCAGGCATGACATCAACGCTTGTAAGAATGGCTCCCAAAAGAATAGACGACCTTATCGCGGCAATATCTCTTTACCGCCCCGGGCCTGTTGACAGCATACCGATATATATAGAAAACAGCCGCGATCCGTCTGAAATAAAGTATAAGCACCCACTTCTGAAGCCTATTTTAGAGGGAACATACGGCTGTATAATCTATCAGGAACAGGTAATGCAGATATTCAGAACTCTTGCAGGGTATTCTTATGGCAGAGCCGATATAGTAAGGCGCGCCATGGCTAAGAAAAAGGCAACTGTTCTTGAAGCTGAAAGGCACGCGTTTATTTACGGCGAAAAAAATGCCGATGGCAGCGTAAACTGCGCAGGTTGTATTGCAAACGGCGTTGACGAAAAGACAGCCAGCGAGCTTTTTGACGACATGACTTCGTTTGCTTCGTATGCTTTCAATAAGTCGCACGCCGCGGCGTATTCTACAATAGCTTTTCAGACCGCATATCTTAAATGCCATTATTATGCTGATTATATGGCGGCTCTTATGACCTCGGTAGTAGGCGAGGGCGGTTCAAAGCTTTCTGTATATTGCAGCAACAGCAGAAAAAACGGTGTTGAGATACTTGGTGTTGACATAAACAAGAGCGAGAAAGGCTTTTCTACAGAAAACGGCAAAATACGCTTCGGGCTGCTTGCGATAAAAAATCTCGGCGTGGGGATCATAGACTGCATAATTGATGAACGCCACAAAAACGGCAGTTTCAGGTCTCTTACCGATTTTTGCAGCAGAATGATACATTTTATAAATGCAAGAGCTGTAGAGGCTCTTATAAGAAGCGGCGCTTTCAGTGAAACAGGCGGCTGCAACCGCAAACAGCAGATACACAATTTTGAGTTTCTTATTAAAGAACTCAATGCAAAATCCAAAAAAGAAGCTGACGGTCAGCTTGACCTTTTCGACCTGACCGATAATACGCCGCCGGATATGGAAAAAGACGATTTCCCCGATGAGCCTGATTATTCGCCCGAAGAAATACTTGAAATGGAGAAAAATTCACTCAGCGTTTATCTGTCGGGACACCCTCTTGAAAGGTATATCAGCGTAAGCCGTGCGGCAAGGCTCGACCAGTTATCAGATATAGCCGATACTTCGGAAGACAATGAAAACGGCTATGAAGACGGCGCGAAAGTAAATGTTATGGTAATAGCAAACAGCATAAAGCAGCACCGCACCAAAAAAGACGAAATAATGGCGTTTACCACCTGTGAAGATATGAGCGGTGAAATTGAGATAATAGTTTTCCCGTCAGTGTTCGCACAGGCAAGGCAGTCGCTTGAAAACAGAGAACCTGTGTTCGTTAGCGGCAGAGTATCTACAAAAGAGGACGAGCCTGCAAAGATAGTCGCAAATTCGGTAACGACTGCACGTCAGTATGCAGATTCTCTGCAAAATTTTCCGCTTTATATAAATATGCCGTCAAGCGACAACAGTAAAATAAACAAACTTAAAGAGCTTTGCAATACAGCGCAGGGCAGCTCACCTCTTTTTATAAAGATAAGCGATGCTGGCAAAACCGTAAAGCTTAAAAGCTGTCCGACCATAAGAGCGGATATAGAAACGCTTTCGCAGCTGCAAAATATTTTCGGCGAAAATAACGTTGCATTTTCTATAAAGTCATAATAACACAGTGAGGTGTTTTGAATGGATATTTCAATAAGATCAGAGGTATGCAGATTTGTAAACTTTGCAATGCAGCAAAATTATGTTCCCTGCATATACAGCATAGTGGTCTCAAACAACGGTGATGAAGCCGTCAGCGGACTTGTTCTTACCGTTTCTGCCGAGCCCGATTATGCAGATAATTTTACACTGCCGCTGCCTGCAATAGCCGCGCACAGCTCATATGAAGTGCGCCCTGTTCCTTTCAAGGCAAAGGCTGAGTTTCTGTATTCTCTTACAGAAAAACTTACCGCACGGCTCAATATTTCTGTTTTGAACGGCGATATTACAGAAGCAGAAGATTCTATAGACGTTGAACTACTGGCATTTGATGAATGGAACGGCACAAACTATATTCCCGAGATAATCAGCGCATTCGTAACGCCAAACTATCCTGCAATTAGCGGCATAATCTCCGCGGCTGGGGAGTACCTAAAAAAATGGACAGGCGACCCGTCGTTCACAGGCTACCTTACGCAAAACCCGAACCATGTTCGCAATCAGGCGGCTGCTATATATTCAGCTTTACAGGATATGCAGATAACCTATTGCGTTCCGCCTGCAAGTTTTGAAGCAACAGGTCAGAGGGTGCGGCTGTGTTCCGATATCGTGCAGAACAAACTTGCAACTTGTCTTGATCTAACGCTGCTTTTTGCAAGCTGCCTTGAAGCGGTCTCAATACACCCTATAATAGTTATTCTTCAAAGCCACGCTTTTGTTGGTCTGTGGCTGAATGAACAGACTTTTTCCGAATGTGCAGTCGATGATGTTTCAGCAATAACAAAGCGCTGCGCCGAGGGCATAAACGAAATTGCGCTTATAGAATGTACAGATGTAGTTGCAGGCAGGAGCGTTTCTTTTGAACAGGCTGAAAAAGATGCTCTGTCAGCGCTTTCAGATGCAGCAAAATTTGAACTTGCCATTGATGTTAAGCGCAGCCGCGGCGGCGGTATAAGACCTATACCACAGCGAGTACTCAGTAACGGCATATATCAGCTTGCCGAAAATACCGTTACAGCGGATAAAACCATGCAGGATTCAACCGCCCCTCAGCAGCTTGTAAACGACGGCAGGATAGCTTCTTCAGAAAATTCTGCGCCGCTTACCAAGCAGCAAATGTGGGAAAGAAAGCTGCTTGACCTCAGCCTGCGAAATTCTCTGCTCAATTTCCGCGCAAAGAAAAATTCGGTTCAGCTTATGATCGCAGACCTTGCCGCTTTGGAAGATAATCTGGCATCGGGCAAAGCGTTTACAATAATGCCGCTGCCGAGCGACTGGGCAAGCACCGTAAAAGACAGCGCTATTTTTGATACAGAAAACGATAAAGACCTTATCACTACTATTTCAGAGTCTGAATTTAAAAATCAGCGTATACGCTCTTTTGTAAGCGAGAGCGAGCTTGAAAAAAACTGCAAGGCTCTTTACAATGCATCTAAAAACAGCCTTCTTGAAAACGGCAGCAATACTCTTTATCTTGCGCTTGGTTTTCTGCGCTGGTATGAAACCGACAAGAGCGAAAAAGAGCGCTATGCGCCGCTGGTGCTTGTTCCTATAGATATTATAAGAAACGTTCAGAGCAAGACATATAAAATAAAGATACGCGACGAAGAAACGCAGATGAACGTTACCCTGCTGGAGCTTTTGCGGCAGGATTTCGGTATAGATATAACGGGACTTGACCCTCTGCCGACAGATGAAAGCGGCGTTGACCTGCAAATGGTGTTCAATACCGTGCGCCACGCAGTTATAGATAAAAAACGCTGGGACGTTGTGAACTATGCGTTTATTGGGCTTTTCTCATTCAGCCAGTTTATAATGTGGAACGACCTGCGCAACAGAAGTGACGACATCGCCTCAAACAAGGTGGTAGCAAGCCTTATTTCGGGTAAACTTGAATGGCAGCCAGAGCAAAGCGATATTACCGCAGAAACGCTTGACGAACGCATAAAACCCTCCGACCTTGCAGTGCCCAGCAGTGCCGATTCCTCGCAGCTTTTGGCAATATGCCTCGCAGCTCAGGGGCAAAGCTTTGTTTTGCATGGCCCTCCGGGAACGGGTAAATCGCAGACTATCACAAACATGATCGCAAACGCTTTGTACCACGATAAGACCGTACTTTTCGTTGCAAAGAAAATGGCTGCGCTTTCGGTCGTTCAAAGCAGGCTTGAAAAAATAGGTCTGGGCGCATTCTGTCTTGAGCTTCATTCAAATAAGGCGCAGAAAAGGGCAGTGCTTTCTCAGCTTGAAAGAACAATGGAAGTCGGCAGGATAAAGCAGCCCGAGCAGTATCAGCAGACTGCCGACAGACTTTATGAGATACGCTGTCAGCTTAACAATGTTATGACCGAGCTTCATAAAAAGCGCAAAAACGGTCTTTCGGTGTATGATGCAGTCACTATGTATGAAACATACGCCGAGCACAGCGGCAAACTTGAAATAACCAAACAGCAGTATGATTCCATGAACGAACAGACGGTTCAGACCTGGAAAGATACTGCGGCTGCTTTAAAAAGTGCGGCAGAAGAGTTCGGCACGGTCTGCAACCACCCGTTGTCAGGCTACGGCAGGCGCGATTATTCTGTAACTTTGCGGGATAAATTTTCGTCTGATCTTGCAAACGGTGAAAAGGTCGTAAGCAGCTTTAAAGAAAGCCTTAACGCAGTATGCCAAACTCTGAATTTAAGCGGCTGCAACAGCAGGCAGACCTGCAAAGATTTATCAGACCTTTGTGAAATATCATTACGCTGCCCGATAGTTATAAATGATATTCTCAACGGCAGTGCAGAGGGGCAGAGGACTGACTATATTTTGTCGCTGATAGACAGCGGCAAGCAGTTTGAGGCCGCAACGCAGGAGCTTTCGCAGATATTTGAAAACAGCGTGTTCGGTATAAACGCCGAAAATTTGAAGCTTGAATGGAAGAAAGCATCTTCGAGCTGGTTTTTGGCAAAGGCGATAGGGCAGAGCAAAACGATAAAACAGCTGAAACTTCACGCCAAAAATGGCGACAGCATCAGCAAAGAAAACTGCCCCGAGCTTATCGATAAGCTTTGCCGCCGCGAGGATCTTTACAAAACTATAACCACGGCAGATGCAACTATCACGGGCATTATAAAAGAGGTATGGCTCGGCGAAAACACCAACTGGCAGCAGGCTGAGAGCTTTATAAACGATAATCTTACCGCTCACAGTATTCTTAAAGAAAACGGCATTACGTGTGAAAGTTTTCTCGCACTTAAAAACAGCGCAATTGCTCAAAATTACATAGATAAGTTTAATACTCTCACGCAAACCTATGACGCTTTCTGTACCGAATACAATGCCGCACCTGATAATAATAACTGGCTCTCGGAGTGTGAAAATCGTTATACGAGCTGGCAGCTTTATGTTGACAAAATAAAAGAGCGTTCGCAGCTTTTAAGAGCTATGGACAATGTTGCTGGAGCAGGTCTGCCGCAGTTATGCACCGCCCTTGAAAACGGCGCTGTAACAGCCGATGATATGTGCGAGAGCCTGCTGTGTGCTTTGGGCTATTCTACCGCCGTGTATGAGATAGAGGGCAGCAGCGTTTTGTCATCATTCAGCGGCAGAAGTTTTGAAAACCTTATAGCTAAATTCTCCGATGTTACCGATGAGTTCCGTATGCTTACGATAAATGAGCTTGTCGCTAAGCTGTCGGCAAAAGTGCCGTTCTCGGGCGGTCAGATGGCAGGTTCTTCCGAAATAGGCATACTGCTTAAAGCCATCAAATCGGGCGGCAGACTTATGCCTATACGTAAGCTGTTTGACAGCATACCCTCGCTTTTGCACAGGATCTGCCCGTGTATGCTGATGAGCCCTATCTCGGTGGCGCAGTACATAGACCCGTCATACCCCAAGTTTGACCTTGTAATTTTCGACGAGGCTTCACAGTTGCCTACAAGCGAGGCGGTCGGAGCGATAGCAAGGGGCAGCAGCGTTGTTGTTGTAGGCGACCCGAAGCAGCTGCCGCCTACCAGTTTCTTCTCGGTAAGCCATGTTGATGAGGAAAACTACGAAAAAGAAGACCTTGAAAGCGTTCTGGATGACTGCCTTGCAATCTCAATGCCGCAGGAACACCTGCTTTGGCATTACAGGTCGCGCCACGAAAGCCTTATTGCATACAGCAATGCGCGTTATTATGATAACAAGCTGTATACTTTCCCGTCGCCCAACGACCTAGAAAGCAAGGTAACTTTGGTGAAAGTTGACGGCTATTACGACAAGGGCGGCACAAAGCAGAACCGCGCCGAGGCGGAAGCAATTGTTAAAGAGATAGAACGCCGACTTGATGATGAGGAGTTGCGTAAAGAAAGCATAGGCATTGTTACTTTCAGCATTGTGCAGCAGGCGCTTATTGATGATATGCTGAACGACAAATTCCGCGAAAGACCCGAGCTTGAACAGCTTGCCGACCAGCTTTATGAACCTCTGTTTATAAAGAACCTTGAAAATGTTCAGGGTGATGAAAGAGATGTTATTTTGTTCTCGGTAGGTTATGGACCTGACAAAAACGGGAAAGTTTCTATGAATTTCGGCCCTATCAACAAAGACGGCGGTTGGCGCAGACTTAATGTTGCGATTTCGCGCGCGAGAAAGTGCATGACGGTATTTTCAACCATTACCTATGATATGATAGATATGTCGCGCACTTCATCAGAGGGTGTTGAGGGGCTTAAAGGTTTTCTTGAATTTGCACAAAAGGGCAGAGCCGCTCTCACAGTTCACAGCGCTGCAGAGGAAAGGTCGCAGCGTTGCATAGAAAAACTTGTCGCAGCCGAGATAGAAAAGGCAGGCTATGCGGTAAGATGCAACATAGGCTGCTCGGAATGTAAAGTAGATATAGGCGTTATAGACCCAAGAAACAGCAGCGAATATATCTTAGGCATAATGTGCGACGGCGACAGCTATAAACTTGCCAAGACCGCAAATGACCGTGATCTTTCGCTGCCGTCGGTGCTGCGCGGTCTGGGCTGGAATCTGATACATATATGGTCGCTTGACTGGTTTGACGACAAGCAAAAGGTAATGAAAACTATTCTTGCAGCCATAAATGATGCACTGAGCGGCAATATTGAGCAGGAGGAGCAAAAGGCAAACATTTCGGTAAGCGAAAACAGCTTTGCAAAAGATACCGAAACCGAGGAAACAAGCGACAGAGTAAAGAAATTTGCTATGTTCACGCCTGCCGCGGTAGGTACGCCGACAGACCTGTATTCACCCGGTTATGCGCCTATGCTGAAAAAGATCATGCGCGACGTTATAAACGCTCTCGCACCCGTAAGCAGGAAAACTTTGTTCAAACAAACTCTCGCGGCTTTCGGCGCGCCAAGAAGCACCGCCAAAGCAGATGCATACCTTACAGATATCCTCGGCAGCCTTGACTGCACCATTACAAAGTCAAATAATTCCGCGTTTGTATGGAGCGATGAAGTTAAGCCCGAAAATATGAACTATTTCAGAATGGCAGACGGCGAAAAGCGCCCGATAGACGACATATGCGCCGAGGAGATCGCAAACGCCGCTATGTATGTTCTTGAAAAACAGCTCACTCTTACACGCGCAGACCTTACAAGAGAAGTTGCAAAGTGCTTCGGCTATACAAGAACTACGCCAACAATGGAAACTTCTATAACCGAGGGTATAGTTCTTTGCAAGAGCAGGGGGAAGATATCTATTTCGCCCGAAAGCGGAAAAATTTCACTAATTTAATAAATAACTATTGATTTATTTGAAAAAGTGTAGTATAATATTTATAATAGTTTTAACGAAATGTCACCCCAAGTCTTACGCTGTGAGGTATTTATATGGAAAGAGTAAAGGTTTTTTGCGATTCTACCTGCGATCTTAGCCGGAGCTTGTACGAAAAGTATGATATAGGCGTTATGCCGCTCCATGTGCTTATAGATGACAATGAGTATCTCGATACCGTTGATATAAACGGCAAAGAACTGCTTGATATGTCTGAAAACAAGGCGGCGCTGCCAAAATCTTCGGCAGTTACGGTTTCAGAGTATATAGAAAAGTTCAAACCGTATATCGAGCGCGGATATAAAATAGTTCATATCAATATAAGCAGTAAGTTCAGCTCGTGCTACCAAAACTGCTGCCTTGCCGCCGAGGAACTGGGCGACGTTTACCCGGTCGACAGCTACAATTTATCGACAGGTTCGGGACATCTGGCAGTTGCAGCCGCAGAAATGGCTCTTGACGGCGAGATGACCGCCAAAGAAATTGCTGATAAGCTTGACGAGATGAAAAAACGCCTTGATGTAAGCTTTGTTATAAATAAGCTCGATAATCTTCGTAAAGGCGGCAGATGTTCGGCGCTGGCGGCGCTTGGCGCAAACCTTTTGAATTTAAAACCTTGTATCGAGGTACACGATGGCGCAATGGGAGTTGGCAAAAAATTCAGAGGAAATCTGGATAAGGTACTTCCGCAGTATATAGCATCTAAGCTGAAAGA
Source organism: uncultured Clostridia bacterium (assembly GCA_947589355.1). Classification (GTDB taxonomy): domain Bacteria; phylum Bacillota; class Clostridia; order Oscillospirales; family Ruminococcaceae; genus UBA7477. The sequence continues at coordinate 106,582 of CANPZC010000002.1, read as the reverse complement.
CAGAACCGATATTCAGCTGGACAGGATATTCGTTACACATTCTCCTATGGATAAAAAGCTTGTGGATATGGCGGTCGAGGAAGTCAAAAAGTATCAGCCGTTCAAAGAGATTCTTGTAACTTCGGCAGGCGCAACGGTATGCACCCACTGCGGAAAAGGCACTTTGGGCGTGCTGTTCTTCACAAAATAACCAAATATAAAGTCAATGGGGGCTTTCTTTAAACGGGGTAGCCCTCTTTGTTTTTACTTAAAATCAAAATATAGATAAAAATTATCCCGTAATGATTGACAAGACACAAAATTTGGTGTATAATAATTTTGTATGTTATTAAATGGATATAACGCGCTGCGAAAGGAGTGGGCAGTATAATGCTAAAAAATATAAGAAGGCTTTTTAAGTCCTCTCCGATGAGCAGAGAGCTTTCAGCAATAGTTTGTATGGGCGGTGTGCTTACTTCCGCAGCATTCTTGATAAGCTTGATAATAAGCCCCGACTTTTCGATGTTTGCAGGGCTGCTTATCGGCTGGTGCTGTATGGCGGTGTGTTATATCTATCTTGCGGATACAGTAAACGCCATTTCGCAGATGAAAGACGTGCGTAAGGCAAAAAGAAAAATGCGTATCTGCTATATGGCAAGATTTGCCTTACTGTTCGCGCTGTGCTTTATAGGCTTTGAAACAGGCATCTATAATCCCCTCGGCGTGCTGATACCGCAATTCTTTCCGAAATTTATTCTGTACTATGTACATTTTGTAAAGAAGGGAAAAGCTGATGGACGGACCTAAGGTCGTTTTTACGATACCTATTTTCGGCGGCATAGAGATAACCGAAACTATTGTTATCGGTTGGTTCGTGATACTTATCGTTCTGATCGCAAGCTTATATCTTACCTCAGGGCTGAAAAAGATACCGAACACAAAGCGTCAGGTAATTGCCGAAATGCTTGTAGGTTTTGTGAATAATACCGTCAAGAAAACAATGGGCGAAAGGTTTATCTATTTTGCCCCGTATATCGCGGCGCTGCTGCTGTATTCGCTGCTCGGCTCTCTAGTCAGCCTGATAGGTTTGCGCTCTGTCACCGCAGATCTGAATACCACGATCGCTATGGCGCTTGTAACGTTTGTGCTGATAACGTTCTTCAAGATAAAAACAAACGGATTTTTCGGATATATCAAGGGCTTTGGCTCACCTATAGTGCTGCTTGCACCGCTGAATGTCATCAGCGAGATAGCAACACCGCTGTCAATGTCTTTCCGTATGTTCGGAAATATAGCAGGCGGCTCTATAATAACTATGCTGCTGTATATGGCGCTGGGCGCGGCTTCAAAAGCTTTGCACCTGTCGTTCCAGCTGGGAGCGCTGCAACTGAATGTAGTGCAGGTGTTCATACCTGCGGTGCTGTCAATTTATTTTGACTTGTTTACAGGATGTATTCAAGCATATATATTTGCAATGTTAACAATGGTAAACGTCAGCATGGCTGCTGATAAATCGTAAATTGGAGGAATTAATCATGGAAAAAGCAATTGTTTTGGGATGTTCTGCAATAGGTGCAGGTCTTGCTATGATAGCAGGTCTCGGCCCCGGTATCGGCGAAGGTTACGCCGTTGGCAAGACTATAGAATCTATAGCCCGTCAGCCTGAGGCGCAGGGTGACTGCACAAGAACTATGTTCATAGGCGTTGCAATGGCAGAGTCTACAGGTATCTATTCGCTTATAATAGCGCTGGTGCTGCTGTTTGCAAACCCGCTCATCAAGAAGCTTTAATAAAAGCGAGGAGTATACGAAAATGCTTTACGCAAAAGTGACTGAGTTCATTTCTATCAACCCTACTTCGATAATTGCAACTCTGTTAAATCTTTTGATCTTGTTTCTGATACTCAAATTTATACTGTTCAAGCGCGTCAATTCTGTTATTGAAAACAGGCAGAAAGAAATTGCCGATTCTTTTGAAGAAGCAGACGAGACCAAACTCCATGCAAAAGAGCTTGAAGAAGAGTATGCCGCTAAACTGGATAAGGCTCATGAAGAATCCGAAGCCATAATGCGCGATACCACCAAAAAAGCTCAGGAGCGCGGAGATAAGATAATTGACGATGCAAACCGCGAGGCAAGGGAGATCATAGACAAGGCTCATACAGAGGTAGAGCGCGAAAAACGCCGTGCTGTAAACTCTGTAAAGAATGATATAACCGATATTGCGTTCGACGTTGCTCAGACGCTTGTAGGAAAAGAGATCAGCAGGCAGGACAATGAACGGCTGATCGATGAATTTATAGACAACATAGGTGAAAGCGATGATTGAGCAGTATGTCAATAATTATGCTCTGGCGTTGTTTTCTCTGTGCAAAGAAAGCGGACAGAGCGTTAAAGACGTTTATGACGAGCTGTGCGGCATTGATAGTATTTTTGCCGAAAACGGTGATTTTGTAATGCTGCTGTCTTCTCCTGTAATTACAGAAGAAGAAAAACTTGATATGCTCAAAAATGCCTTTGAGGGCAACATTTCAGATACCGTCTATGATTTTATATGCGTTTTGACCGAGAACAGGCATATAACCGATTTTTCTGAGATCTGCAAAAGTTTCAAGTCGCTGTATTATCAGGACGAAAATATCGTTGAAGTTACTGTTAAAACCACCATGCCTCTCGGCGATAATCAAAGGCAGAAACTGATAAGCAAGCTTGAAAGCTTTACGGGAATGAATATCATTCTTATTGAGGAGATAGACGAGGCTCTTATTGGCGGTATCGTGGTAAATTATAACGATACACAGATAGATGCCAGCATTAAAGGCAGGCTTGCTAAGCTCAAAACGGCTTTGGCAGCGTTATAGCATAGGAAAGGTCTGATAAACATGAATTTGCATACCGATGATATTACAAATATTATCAAGCACCAGATAAAGAATTACAGAAGCAAGCTGGAGCTCAGCGACGTTGGTACTGTCGTTACCGTAGGCGACGGCATTTCTAAAATTCACGGTCTTGACGACTGCATGAGCGGCGAACTGCTTGAATTTGAGTGCGGCGTTTCGGGCATGGCTCTCAACCTTGAAAAGAACTTTGTCGGCGCGGTGCTGCTGGGTTCTGACGACGAAGTAAAAGAGGGAATGCAGGTAAAGCGCACAGGCAAGATAGTTTCCGTACCCGTGGGCGAAGAAATGCTCGGCAGAGTTGTAAATGCCCTCGGTGAGCCTATCGACGGAAAAGGAGCTGTTCTTACAAAAGAGAGCAGACCTATTGAAACGCCTGCGTTCGGTATAATTACAAGAAAGCCCGTAAGCAAGCCTCTGCAAACAGGTATAAAGGCTATAGACTCTATGATACCCATAGGCAGAGGACAAAGAGAGCTTATAATAGGCGACAGACAGACAGGTAAAACAGCCATAGCCCTTGATACCATAATCAACCAAAAGGGCAAAGATGTTATCTGCATTTATGTAGCTATAGGTCAGAAGCGTTCTACAGTTTCAAATGTGTATGAAATGCTTGAAAAAGCAGGAGCTATGGACTATACGATAATAGTTGCCGCTACAGCTTCGGAACTTGCACCGCTGCAATATATCGCGCCGTATTCGGGCTGCGCTATAGGCGAGCACTTTATGCTGCAAGGCAAAGATGTTCTCTGTGTGTATGACGACCTTTCAAAACACGCGGTAGCATACAGAACGATGTCGCTGCTTTTGCAAAGACCTACAGGTCGTGAGGCATACCCCGGAGATGTTTTCTATCTTCATTCAAGACTTCTGGAACGTGCTTGCAGTCTTAACGAAAAGTACGGCGGCGGCACTCTGACCGCACTGCCCATAATAGAAACGCAGGCAGGTGATGTTTCCGCATATATACCAACTAACGTTATATCCATTACCGATGGTCAGATATTCCTTGAAACAGAGCTTTTCTATTCGGGTATAAGACCTGCCGTAAACCCCGGTATCTCGGTATCGCGTGTCGGCGGCGCAGCTCAGATAAAAGCTATGAAAAAGGTTTCCGGCTCGCTTAAACTTCTTTATTCTCAGTACAGAGAATTGCAGTCGTTCTCGCAGTTTGGTTCCGATCTTGATAAAGATACCAAAGACAGACTTGCTCAGGGCGAAAGAATAGTTGCCGTGCTCAAACAGGGCAGAAACGAGCCGCTGAGAGTTGAACAGCAGGTTGTTATTATCTATGCGGTAGTAAATAACTATCTTAAAGATATTCCCGTTGAGGATATAGACAGGTATCAGAAAGAGCTGTTCGATCATATCGAGCATACGAATTTTGATATTTATCAGTCTATTTTAGATACCAAAGACCTGACCGCAGAAAATCAGCAGAAGCTTAACGAAGTTCTGATACAATTCAACAAAAAGTTTTTGGGCGAATAATATTTACTTGTCAGTAAAGGAGCGTGAAAAATGGCTACTGCTAATATGAAAGCCGTGCGCAGGCGTATAAAAAGCGTTGAAAGCACCAAGCAAATAACAAAAGCTATGGAGCTTGTCGCCTCATCAAAGCTTAGAAAAGCTAAAGAAAAAGCCGATGCCGCACAGCCTTTTTTCAATACTCTTTATGAGACCATGTGCGATATATCCAACGACAGGAGCATAAAATCGTTGTTTGTCGCGCCGCAGTTCAGAAAGACAAATCTGCTTATTGTTATAGCAGGGGACAGGGGACTTGCAGGAGGCTTTAATCACAACGTTTTGAAAGCCGCACAGGCAAGGTGCGATGAGATAGCGGCTTCGGGCAATAAGATAAAGATAGTCGCAATAGGCAAAAAATCAATAGATTACTTTGAAAAGCGCGGTTATGATGTCAAGCTGAAATACAGCGGCATTTTTGACAACACCGAGCAGTCGGTGCTTGACGAAATATCCGGCTATATAATGAGCAACATGAAAATGCAGGAGATAGGCAGCGTTGAGCTTGTATATACAACGTTTGTTTCTACGCTCTCGCAGGAGCCTATGGTGGTCAAAGTGCTGCCGATAGATACGCTTTCAAACGATAAAAAGGCGAAGAGCCTGACTATCTATGAGCCTTCGGAGGAGGAGCTTTTTGAAAGCCTTATCCCACAGTATTTAAATGGCATCGTTTACAGCGCTATTGCAGATTCTTATGCTTCCGAGCTTGCCGCAAGGCGTACAGCTATGGAAAACGCTACCGACAACGCCGATGCCATGATAAATGACCTTTCGCTGCTGTATAACAGAGCAAGACAGGCTCAGATAACACAGGAACTCACCGAGATAATGTCGGGTACTCTCAGAAATAATTAACATTCCAGATAAAAAGGACTGATTTAAATGCAAGCAGGAAATGTCGGCAAAGTCGTTCAGATAGTCGGAGCGGTAGTTGACATAAAATTTGATAAAGATTCTCTGCCTAATCTTCTCAACGCTATCGAGATAGACAACGGCGGTAATAAGCTTATTGTCGAAGTCGCGCAGCATATAGGCGATGATACCGTAAGATGCATTGCTATGAGCTCTACAGACGGTCTTAAACGCGGTGTAGATGCCATAGATACGGGCAAGGCTATCTCTGTGCCGGTAGGCAAGAAAACGCTTTCAAGGGTGTTCAATCTCCTTGGTGAGCCTATTGATGACCTGCCTTTTGATGACAGCGATACCGAGCGTTGGGAGATACACAGACCTGCCCCGACCTTTGAAGAACAGGCTGCTTCTACCGAAGTGCTTGAAACAGGCATAAAGGTAATAGACCTTATCGCTCCGTATCTTAAAGGCGGAAAGATAGGTCTTTTCGGCGGTGCAGGCGTTGGCAAGACCGTGCTTATTCAAGAGCTTATAAACAACGTTGCCAACCAGCACGGAGGTATATCTGTATTTACCGGAGTTGGTGAGAGAACGCGTGAGGGCAACGACCTTTACAACGAAATGAAAGAATCGGGCGTTATTGATAAGACCGTTCTGGTGTACGGTCAGATGAATGAGCCGCCCGGAGCAAGAATGAGAGTAGGTCTTTCGGGGCTTACTATGGCTGAATACTTCCGCGACGTTGAGGGACAGGACGTTCTTCTGTTTATAGATAACATATTCAGATTTACTCAGGCAGGCTCGGAGGTTTCTGCTCTGCTCGGACGTATGCCGTCGGCAGTTGGTTATCAGCCGACACTTGCTACCGAAATGGGCGCTTTGCAGGAGCGTATAACATCTACAAACAAAGGCTCTATAACATCGGTGCAGGCAGTTTATGTTCCTGCAGATGACCTTACAGACCCTGCCCCTGCAACAACGTTTGCGCACCTCGATGCAAAGACAGTTCTTTCTAGAAGCATATCTTCGCTCGGTATATATCCTGCGGTAGATCCGCTTGATTCAACTTCAAGAATACTTGACCCCGAAATAGTCGGTCAGGAACATTACGAAGTCGCCAGAGCCGTGCAGTCTATACTTCAGAGATACAATGAATTGCAGGATATAATCGCTATAATGGGTATGGATGAGCTTTCCGACGAAGATAAAGTTACCGTTGCAAGAGCAAGAAAGATACAAAGATTTTTGTCGCAGCCTTTCAGCGTTGCCGAGCAGTTCACCGGTATGCAGGGCAAGTATGTGCCTATAAAGGAAACTATCCGCGGTTTTAAAGAGATAATCGAGGGCAAGCACGACGACCTGCCCGAATCTGCGTTCCTGTTTGTGGGAACTATAGATGAAGCGGTCGAAAAAGCTAAAGCCCATCAGTAAACGATAGGGGAGCGTTTTATGAAAACATATACTTTAAAGATCGTTACCCCGAAAGAGAGCCGCACGGAAGAAAACGTTGTTAAAACTATAGTCAAAACAACTTCCGGCGATATAGGCATAATGGCTGATCACGTTCCGTATGTTTCCATGCTGAAACAAGGCGAGTTCCGCGTTATCTACAGCGATAATACCGAAAAACGCTTGACCTGTGACGGCGGCTTTATAAAAGTCGGCAAGGAGCAGACCGTTATTTTGTCGCAGTCGGTCTCTTAGTACAATATTTATAAGAGCAGTGCAGGAATGCTGCTCTTTAAATTTGCAGGTCGATTTTTTTCAGAAAATATGCCAAAACATCTTGTAAAATTTCTCGATTTAGTGTATAATAAAATCATAATGCGTATAAGGGAGAGAACATAATGCAGATCAGCATACCCACTTCATTTATGAAAATGGAAGGTTCATATGTTGCGTCAGTCGTACTGACAGGACTTGCAGTTGTATTTTTAGCGCTTTTGTTGCTTATTTTTGTTTTCAAGCTGTTCGGTCTTATCTTTTCAAGAAAGCCAAAGCCAAAGAAAGTTAAAAGGGCAAAAGCCGTAAAGCAGGAGCAGGAGGTTAAACAAAGTGCACCGCCTGCCGCCGCAGCTAAAGTTGAAGATACCGCCGCAGCAGTACCGCCCGAAAGCGACGGCATAAGCGAAGAAATAATAGCCGTTATTTCTGCCGCAATAGCCGCAATAAGCGCATCAAGCGGCAAAAAACTTAAACTTATGAGCGTTAAGGCTTCGGGCAGCTCAAGAAAACTTTGGGCGCAAGCAGGTCTTAACGACAACACCAGACCATTCTGAGCAAGGAGGCGCGATATATGAGTGAAGTTTTCAGAATTTTCCTTGATACTATTGCAGACCTTGCTAACCAGTCGGGTCTTGCACAGCTGCTTGAAAGCGGTGGCTGGAAAAACGTTGTAATGATACTTATTTCTTTTGTGTTTATGTATTTCGCTATTGCCAAAGGCTTTGAACCGCTTTTGCTGCTGCCTATTTCTTTCGGTATGCTTCTGACAAACCTGCCGCTTACTGAAATGTACCACCCCGAGCTTTTTGACGGCTACGAGGACGAAATGGGCAACCACCTGATAGACTTCGGACGAGTCTTGAAGTACGGCGGCTTGCTGGATATTTTGTATATCGGCGTAAAAGCAGGACTATACCCACCGCTAATTTTCTTAGGCATAGGCGCTATGACGGACTTTGGCCCTCTGATAGCCGCCCCAAGGAGCTTTATTTTGGGTGCAGCGGCTCAGGCAGGTATCTTCTTAACGTTTGTCGGCGCGGCTCTTTTCGGATTTACTGCCGCAGAATCGGCCGCAATAGCTATAATCGGCGGCGCAGACGGTCCTACAGCTATTTACGTTTCAACAAGGCTGCTAGGCCCCGATTCCTCGATAAGTACAGGTACTATAGCCCTGGCGGCATATACCTATATGGCGCTCGTTCCGTTCATTCAACGGCCTATAATGCGGCTGCTGACTACCAAAAAAGAGCGCTCCGTCGTTATGGATCAACTGCGAACCGTTTCAAAGACCGAGAAAATGATCTTCCCGATAGCGGTTACAATAATAATCGCGCTGCTCGTTCCGTCGGCTGCATCTCTAGTAGGTATGCTTATGCTCGGCAATATCCTTAAAGAAAGCGGCTGCTGCGACAGACTTGTAAAGACCGCGCAAAACGAACTTATGAATATAATCACCATTTTCCTTGGTGTTTCAGTAGGCGCGACCGCTACTGCCGACAAGATAATGAATAAAGAGTTTGCGCTTGTTATAGCTCTCGGCGTTATAGCATTCTCAATAGGTACAGCGTTTGGTGTTATCTTCGGAAAGATAATGTATGTATTTACCAAGGGCAAAATAAATCCGCTTATCGGTTCGGCAGGCGTTTCGGCAGTACCTATGGCAGCACGCGTTTCGCAGAAGGTCGGTCAGGAAGAAAATCCTAACAACTATCTGCTCATGCACGCTATGGGCCCGAACGTTGCAGGTGTTATCGGCTCTGCCGTTGCCGCAGGCGTTCTGCTCAGCATAATATAAGTTAATATTAAATTTATAAGAAAAATTCCTCACTGCCAAAAGTAGTAAGGATTTTTCTGTTTGTACGGTGAACTTTATGCTATATAGACCGATAACCTCAACGCCATATCTAAAAAGCGGCGATTATTGTGAAATTCCGCCCTGCCGCGCATTAGCACCGTATGTATGCTGCTTCTGGGGCAGCGAAAGCTCTGATAAAGATAATGCCACTCGGCTTGTAATACCTGACACCTGTATGGATATTATCATAAGTGTAGATCACTCAAATAACACCTGCACTGCAAGCTTCTGTGCGCTTGACGACAGAACGTACCAAAGCAGTATTCGTGAAAGCAAAGTATCAACATTTGGCATACGTTTTTATGGCTGGTGCGCCATGCTTTTCACATCTGAAAGCTTCAGGAATACTAAAAATAAGGCATATTCAGCCGATGACTTTTTTCTCGGCATGACCACCGAGCTTATTGATATTGTTCACCGCTTTGATACTTTGACCGAAAGGGCAGGGGAGGCTGAAAAAAATCTCCTGCGCAGGCTGGATACAAGGCGTTCAAGCAGCGATCTTATGAATGTTATAAACGATATGATAACATTTCAGAGCCGAATAAAAATTTCCGATATCGCTAGACGTAATGTAATTTCAGAGCGCAAAATGCAGCGTTTGTTTGAAGAAAGCGTTGGTGTCAGCCCGAAAACTTTTTCGGATCTTATACGCTATCAGCTTGTGTGGCAAGAAGTTTCAAAAGGCAGCGCGGATATTCTTGATATGGTCGAAAAATACGGCTATACCGATCAGGCACATCTACTGAATGATTTTCGCAAACGTCATGGCATGACACCAAAACAGGCTTTTAGTTGCGCTATGTCGGATTTTTACAAGACAGTCTGACATTTTTACGGTAAGATAAAAAAGGAAACTTTCCGAATTTATTGTAAAGGAGAACCTTTGATGAACACTTTTGAAAAAGCGAAAAATTTTATCTACCGAAATGCCAGACCCGTTGACTTGGCTTTATTTAAGTATCACTTTGAAAACGGCAGCCGCGATGATGTGCTGACCGCGCTTTCAGCTTACCAGAACCCTGACGGCGGTTTTGGCTGGGGCATTGAGGCTGATAACTTCAACCGCTATTCTTTGCCTATGGGCGTGTGGAAAGCTACAGAATACATTCGCAGTATCGGCGGTATTGACAGCGTCCACCCGATAATTTCAGGGATATTGCGATATCTTGAAAGCGGTGACGGCTTTGATGAAGCGCACCGCCAGTGGCAGAATACTGTGCCTTCAAACAACGATTGCCCGTGTGCGTTTTGGTGGAAATATACCGAAAATGGCAGTTTATTTGAATACAACCCGACTGCTGCTCTTGCAGGTTTTATAGTAAAATACGCACAAGAGGGAAGTGCTCTTTACAAAAAAGGCCTGCAGCTTGTGAAAGAGGCGGCAAAGTGGTTTATAAATGATGCTCCTATAGAACGGCATATAGCAAGATGTTTTATCACTATGTATGAGGACTGCAAAGATACCGGCGCAATTCCTTTTGATGAAACAGCGTTCTTATCAAAACTTGATGAAATTGTTGACAAAAGCATCTGCCGTGACGTTTCACACTGGGGCGATTATATTCCCAGACCTTCAGCTTTCATAACATCTAAAAACAGCAGATTTTACAGCGAAAGTTTAGAAGATCTGTGTAAAGCCGAATGTGAATATATAAAAAACACCCAGCTCGACGACGGCTCGTTCTATGTTCCGTGGCAATGGAGCAATTATAACGAGTGGTACGTCGCCGAAAACTGGTGCAAAACTGCTATTACTATTGATAATATGCTGTTTTTAAGAGAGTTTGACCCTGACAAACAAATATACGGAGGTAAATTGTATGAGCAGTAACAATATGAAAAGCAGCGGATTTTTCGCTATAATTTCGCGTATGAAGTATATAAACCGCTGGGGGCTTATGCGCAATACTATTACCGAGAATATCAGCGAACACAGCCTTGAAGTGGCGTATATAGCGCATCTGCTTGCCGTGCTAAGAAATGTGCGCCACGGCGGCAAGGTCGATCCGCAGAGATGCGCGCTGCTTGCAATGTACCACGATGCCTCCGAGATACTCACGGGCGATCTGCCAACTCCTATAAAGTATTATAATAAGGAGATAAAATCTGCCTATAAAGAGGTCGAGCACCGCGCCGAACGCCAGCTGCTCTCATATCTGCCGGAGGATATTCGCGGCGAGTATGAAGATATTCTTTGCCCGAATGATAACGACAGCGAGCTTTGGTCTTTGGTAAAAGCGGCGGATAAAATTTCTGCATATATAAAATGTACGGAAGAAATTCAAATGGGCAACCGCGATTTTGAGCAGGCGCTTGCTTCTACAAGAAAAGCCATAGAAGCCATGAATATAGCCGAGGCAGACGAATTTATAGCCGAATTCATGCCTGCATACAGTTTAACTCTTGACGAACAGACACTGCAATAATATGCGAATTATTGCTTCTTTTTTGCAGGCTTAATATCTGCCAAAGGCGAGCTGTCGGCAGCGTTTTTAAGGTTTTCGCTTGCCAAATGCGTGTATATCTCGGTCGTGGAAGTGCTTTCATGACCGAGTATTTCTTTCAGCACCAGCATGTCAACGTGCCCGTACTGATACATAAGCGTTGCAGCCGTGTGCCTAAGCTTGTGCACAGATATTCCAAGGTTGTTAAGACCTGCTTTTGCAAGGTTTTCTTCAACTATCATCTCAACGCGGCGTGTTGTTATTCGCCTGTGATTTCGCGATATAAATATAGCGTTCAGACCTTTGTTTTTCTCGTCCGCGTTGCGCTCTGCAAGATATGCATCAAGTGCCGCCACACAAGCGTTATTCAAAAATACAATGCGTTCTTTACCGCCTTTGCCAAATATTCTCAAAGTCTTGTTATCGCGGCTGTAGTCGTTGAGATCCAGCCCGACCAGCTCACTAAGCCGCATACCACAGTTTAGAAACAGCACAATAATGCAATAATCGCGCAAAGAACTGCCGTTGTTTACAGTCTCAATAAGCGACTGACTTTGTTCAAGCGACAGATATCTCGGCAGCTGCTTATCAAGCTTTGGTATCTCAAGCTCCGTAAGCGGATCGTTTTCGATGATCATAGCTTTTTTGTTCAGATACTGATAAAACTGCTTCAGCGCCGAGCATTTGCGTGCACGAGTCTTTTTGGTGTTGTTGCGTACATCTTTAAGGTAGCGCAGATAATTGTAAGCATCGTATAATTTAAGATCTGATATAAGCAATAGTGGTGTGTCTGCAATTTTAATTGTTTCAAAGTCCGCTGTCGGATCTGCGAGACCGTTTGTAATTTTAAGATAGCGCAGAAAAGTTCTAATGTCTAAATAGTAGGCTTCCTCGGTGCGATCTCCGCGCCCACGAACTACTTTTAGGTTTGTTAAAAAGTCTGTTAAATACTTCGGGCAATCTTCCATGTATTCTTTTTTCAAAATATCACTCCTCATAACTTCGCTAAACTCTAATTTCCTATATTTTCTTAATGTCGTTTATTTCCGCTCCTGTACGGGGCTTTTTAATTTTTCTCTCCCCTCAACTTCGCTAAATTTTGATTTAGCGAAGTTCGTTCTGTTTTTATTATACCCCCTTTTCGGCTGTTTGTCAAGAGATTTTCAGCTATTTAAGCTCAACAATAGTGACCCCGTCTTCGCCCTCGCCGTAAACACCGCGACGATAAGTCTTTACAAGCCTGTGCGAACTGAGATGTTCACGCACGGCGTTCTTTAATGCGCCTGTTCCTTTGCCATGAATTATCGTAACAACATTTTCGCCGGACATCACCGCACCGTCAAGAAAGCTGTCGACCTCATAGATACCCTCATCTACCGTGTAGCCGCGTATATCGAGCTCCATTTGCGGTCGGCGCGTCATTCTGCTTTCAACACCGCTTGAAGTAACTCTGCCCGAAGACTTCGCTTTATTTTGCGGCTTACCTTGCGCAGGCGGAGTTTCTTTTTCTATAAGCCGCAGTTTCGAGACGTGTATCTTCGTTCTCATAACGCCCGAATGAACAAAGCAGTTTCCGCTTGCATCAGGCGGAGTTACAACGATACCGTTCTTGTTCATGTCGGCTATCAGAACTCTGTCACCTTTTACCAGCGGTCGCGGCAAAACATAATCGCTGCCATTTTTTGTCACAGTGTTTGCTTCATTATACATATTATTAAGCACCGTCTTGCTTGCGTGCTTAGCATCTATAGCTTTCTGAGCAAAATCAGCCTTGTCCTTTTCCTTTCGCAGGCTGTCAAGCTCATCGATAAGCTTTTCTGACTGCTGCGTTACGCGGCGTACTATCGCATTCGCTTCGCGTCTGGCTATTTCAAGTTCCTTTTCCTTGCGCTGCTCCAAAAGTTCCTTTTCTTTTGCGAGAGATTCTTTCATCTTCTCACTTTCGGTAAGGTTTTTGTCAGCCTCATCGCGCAGTTTTTCAAGCTCTGAGCGTGACTTTTCCAGTCCCTCCAGAATGTTTTCAAAACGCCTGTTCTCGCTGCCTATCATGCTTTCAGCATTGTTTATTATATCATCAGGCATACCAAGCTGGCGTGAGATTGCAAAAGCGTTCGATTTACCCGGTGAACCTATAATGAGCCTGTACGTCGGTTTCAGCGTTTCAACGTCAAATTCGCAGCTGGCGTTTTCTGTATCTTCGCTGTCAATGGCGTACAGTTTTAGCTCCTGATAATGCGTTGTGCAAATTACCTTTGCGCCGCATTCTTTCAGTTTTTCTATGATAGAAACAGCAAGCGCCGCACCCTCTATCGGGTCGGTACCCGAGCCAAGCTCATCAAGAAGAATAAGACTTTCACTGTCCGCTTTTTTAAGTATATCAACAACTCTTGTCATATGCGAAGAAAAAGTAGAAAGGCTTTCTTCAATAGACTGCATATCGCCTATATCCGCCAATACATTCTGAAAGACCGATATTTTCGAGCCGTCCGAAACAGGAATCAGCAGACCGCACATCGTCATCAGCGTAAGCAGACCAACTGTTTTCAGTATAACAGTTTTACCGCCCGTGTTCGGCCCTGTGATTATCAAAGAGTTGTAACTCTCCCCTATCTTGAGATCAATAGGCACTACCCTGCTTTTGTCAATAAGCGGGTGACGTGCTTTTTTCAGCACAATAATGCCGTCATCTGAAATTTCGGGCACCGAGGCGTGCATTTTTGCGGCAAGCTGCGCTTTAGCAAAGTACAGATCAAGCGTTACGCAGGCTTTGTACCCGGATGCAAACCGCAAAGCAAATTCGCCGCACAAAGCCGATAAATGTGTGATTATTCGGTGTATTTCTTCCTGCTCCTGCGCTTTTAAAAGGCGTATCTCGTTGTTGGCTTCAACAACCGACATAGGCTCGATAAACAGCGTTGCGCCGGTAGATGAAGTATCATGCACCAGACCGCTCACCGCGCCTTTATGCTCCGATTTTACGGGCAGAACATAACGACCGTCACGCAGTGTTACCCTTGCTTCCTGCAAATACTTCTTCGTTTCAGACGACTTTATCATGCTTTCCAGGTTTTCTCTTATCTTAACGCCTGCCCTTGAAATTCGCTTGCGTATAGAAGAAAGCTCGGGGCTTGCATCATCGGCAAGTTCTTCTTCGTTAAGAATTGAAGAATCAAGCAGTCTTTCAAGATAGCTGTTCGGAAAGATACATTCAAACAAGAATTCTAGACTTTTCGCATCATTTCCGCAACTGTCGTGCCACTCGGTAAGTGCGGAGGTCTGGTGCAGCAGTTTGCGTACTTCTATAAGTTCAGCAAGGCTTAAAAGCGAACCCGAAGATGCCCTGTCGGCAAGCGCAGCAGCATTTGTAATATTATAAAATACAGGCGAACCGAATTTGACCGTCAATTCCAGCGCATCTGCGGTCTTTTGTACTTCTTCTTTAACATCGCGCAATTCAGCGCATGGTCTAATTTTCAGCGCCATATCTCGCGATGCATCATTTGAACACTCATTTTTGAGCATTTCAAGAATCTTATGTAATTCCAAAACATTGTCATTAAAACTATTAAACATATTTATTCCTCAATTTAGTGACCTAGTGACCTGTAGAACGTAAGCGATTTGAATCTTACGTCCAGCTTTGTTTCAAGATACTCCTCTGTAATGAATGATACCGAGCGTTCCCTTTTCTCGTTCATCTTTAGGTGAAAGAGCTTTTTCTGATCGGAAAGCGCGATATATCGAAGTATTTCTACTGTCTGCGGTGAAAGCTTGTACATATGAGAAGTATCTTCTTCATCTTCATCAATATCTTCGGCGTGCTGCCTGTTATAGCAGTCTTCACACAGCAGCATACTGTCTTTCATGTCAAAATACATATTCAGACCTAAATCTGTAGAATACCTGTAGCACCTGCGGCAGCAAAGCAGCTGAGGCATCAGACCTATCTCACAAATGTGACGAAATTCAAAAATTGCTTTCAGCGTTTCGTTGCTCACCCTGCCGTTATCTAGAAAATACAGCGTATTCATCATAAGTCTTGCAACGTTTTCGCACGGCTCGTTTATCTGAATGGTGTAATGAATAATATCAGCAAAATAGCAAGCAAGAGCATACTTATCCACTTCCAGCCGTATGTTGTAAAACAAATTTATCGGCTCGCAGCTGTTCAGGTAGTATCTGTCCTTGTTTTTGTTGAAACAAAGTTTAGAATATGTGAAAAGCTGAGTTGCGCTGCCAAGCTTGCTGTTTATCTTCATAGCGCCCTTTGCCAAAGCCTCTATAACGCCCTTTTCTTTAGTGATCACTGCAATTGCCTTGTCCTGCTCACCTATCTGCTTTTCACGAATTATTACCCCGTTCACTGTTTCCAATGACACCATGCTCCTCTTGCTGTTTTGAACGTCTGTATTCTAAGTAATCGGATATCTTTCCGCTTTTTGCGAACCTTTCCCACAATTCATCAGTCATAATATCACCCCGTATGCAACTATTATCTGCATACGTCATGATAATTATTTATCCGACAAACCGAAATTTTTAATAAGCGCTTCGCTGTTTCGCCAGTCTTTTTTGACTTTCACCCAGCACTGCAAATTTACTTTTATTCTGAAAAATCGCTGCAATTCTGCTCGGGCATCGCTGTCTATCTTTTTCAGCATCGAGCCGTTTTTGCCTATTATTATGCTCTTGTGCGTATCTCTCTCGCAGTATATAGTTATCGATATATCAAGAATATCTTCACCGCTTTTGTCACGGCGTTCTTTCAGGCTTTCAACCGTAACTGCAATACCGTGCGGCACTTCGTCATTCAGTGCGCGCAAAGCTTTTTCTCTGACTATCTCAGCCATTATGACTCTCTCCGGCTGGTTTGTAAACTTATCATCAGGGAAATAATGAGGCGAGGGAGTCGCATAGTTTATCAGCACATCTAACAGCTCGTCCGTGCCGTCTTTTTCAATTACAGATACAGGCACAACTTCATCAAACACATAAAGCTGCGAATATTCTGTAATAAGCGATATCAGCGCAGTCTTGTCCTCAAGCAGATCTATCTTGTTCAGCACAAGAATAACTTTCATCTTGCCTGCCTTAAAGCTCTTTATCAGATTTTTTTCATGGTCGGAGATCTTCTTTGTGCAGTCGGCAACCATAACTATTATCTCGCCGTCTGAGACCGCCTCGTTTATAGTCTTGACCATATGGTCTGAAAGCTTATTCTTCGGCTTATGCATACCCGGCGTATCAATAAAAACAAGCTGAGTTTCGCCTTTTGTCAAAACTCCTGTTATCTTTGTGCGTGTGGTCTGCGGCTTATTGCTTACTGCCGCTATCTTCTCCCCTACCAGACAGTTGAGCAGCGACGATTTGCCTGCGTTCGCCCTGCCTACAATAGTTATAAATGCGCTTTTAGTTTTAATATTCTCCATATGTTCCCCTGTCTTTATGTATCTCGTGTTATGCCAAGCTGTGAAAGTATCTCTTCCTGCCTGGCAAACATATCTTTTTCGTCCTGCTCGCTCGTTTCGTGGTCGTATCCCAAAAGATGCAGCATTGAATGTACAGTAAGAAACGCTATCTCGCGCTCCGTTGAATGTCCGTACTCCTCCGCCTGCGCTATAGCTTTTTCGACCGAAATAACTATATCCCCGAGCAGAATAGCGTTGCTGGAATTGTCAACGTCAAAACCGTTTTCATCACCAAGCGGAAAAGACAGCACATCAGTAGGTCTGTCAACGTTTCTGTATTCTTTATTCAGCGCGTGGATCTCTTCGTTATCTACAAAAGTAACGCTCACCTGCGCATTGTCGTCTATATCTTCAAAGATAAGCGTCTGCTCACAGCACCGCCTTATCAGAGATCGAAGCTGCGGCGTTATCTTATATATCTTTTGTGAATTTGAAAACAGCACTTTTATTTTTCCCATATTTTACACCTATTGATTGTAATACTTATCATATGCTTTTATAATATCCTGCACCAGCTTGTGCCTTACAACGTCCTTTTCGGTAAACCTGTTGATAGATATATCCTCAACATTTTTCAATACCTTTACAGCTTCCACAAGTCCCGACTTTCTCTTATCGGGCAGATCTATCTGCGTAATATCGCCCGTTATTACTATCTTGCTGTTAAAACCCAAGCGTGTCAGGAACATTTTCATCTGTTCGGGCGTGGTGTTCTGCGCCTCATCAAGGATTATAAAGCTGTCATCAAGCGTTCTGCCGCGCATATAGGCAAGCGGAGCAACTTCTATGCACCCTCTCTCCTGCTGGCGCGCAAACGCTTCGGGCCCGAGCATATCAAATAGAGCATCATAAAGCGGTCTTAAATACGGGTCTACCTTGTTTTGAAGATCTCCCGGCAAAAAGCCCAGCTTCTCCCCTGCCTCTACCGCGGGTCTTGTAAGTATTATTTTGTTCACCTCATGCGCCCTAAATGCCTTTACAGCCATTGCCACCGCAAGATATGTCTTTCCCGTGCCGGCAGGACCTATGCCTATAACTATAGTATTTTCTTTAATGCTGCTGATGTACCTTTTCTGACCCAGAGTTTTCGGCTTTACTATCTTTCCGCCCATGGTGATGCAAATGCCGTCATCGGTCAGCTTTTTCAGCTCGTCCTGAGTGCCGTCATCTACCATGGAAAGCACATATCTTATAGTCTGCTCGTTTATCTGCTCGCCCTTGCCCGCAAGGAAAATCAGCGTTTCTATAGCCTGTGCCGCCTTGAAAGTATCGTCTTCTTCGCCTGTTATTTTAATATCTCCGTCGCGGTTGACTATTGAAACATTGTATTGCTTTTGCAAAAGCCTGATGTTTTCGTCAAAGCTGCCGTACAGGCTCAGCACAAGCTCCGAGCGCTCAACATTTATTATTCTTTCCGCCATATCTGTTATCACCGTAAATTATACAAAATATCCGAACAATCTGTCCAATATACATTATAACACAACTTTGCGGAAATTAAAAGTACCTTTTTAAGATTTTTCAGGAAATATTATCTGAGTTTCGCCTATTTCACCCTCTGCAACATATGTTGCCACGGCTTTTATGCCTGTCTCTGTCTTTTCATATTTTATATCTTTGTCTATTATCTCGCAATCGATAAGAAAATTACTTTCATAATCTTCAATATCTTTTTTAAGAGCATTTCTTGCTTCTTCCTCATTACGCACTGTTTCTTTGTATTCATAGCTGTCATATGTCTTGTATGTTATCCCAACAGGCAACTGTACGCCCAGAAAATTCCAGTATCTTATGTCCTCATGCTCGATATATCTGCCCGTTGGCGGCTTTTTGAAGAAATTTATATCGGTATCGAAAAATCTGAAAAACTTCATTTCTTCCGCGCCCTCGTTTATTTCCTTGGAAATACTCTGAAACGGCTCAAAGAAAGTCTGCGTGTCGGTAAATCTTCCTGTAATGCTTGCCTGCGAGTATCGATAACGCAGCTGCCCGAAGCGGTCAATATACTCCCCTGCTATAAGTATCTGACCTTTTGCCACGCCGTCGCCCAGCATAAAATCTATACTTCCGCAATATACTTGAAAATCGGTAATTACAGCATCTCGTTTCGCCACAATATTTGCAGGATAGCGGTTTTCTTTGATATCGGGTTTTTGCATTGCCTGACTGATGTTTATAACAAGTTCGCTGCCGTTTACACGAATACCTGCCCACGCAATATCGTCTGTACTGTCAGTCAGGGCGGTCTCAAGGCTGTGAAGATCAATATCCGAGATATGCGTGCCAAAGTCAATATCGAAGTCTTCTAAAACAGCATTTACCTCCTGCCGCGTTTTGTAATCAGCGCCGATTATCCGTATATGCAGCACAATATTTGAAAGATAAAACATCACCGCAAGAGAAAAAATAATGCCTGCCAGCAGCCCGTAGTGCTTGTAATACCGCTTGCCTTTCACCACCAGACCATTCTCACTTAAAACTTCAAGCTGCAAACTGTATTTATCACATAGTTTTCGCAGTTTTTTTAGCTTGCCAAGTTCAATGCCGCCTGTAATGCTGTCGCCTGCATCAGTCATTTCAATGATGCTTATGTTGCTCCGAAGCAGCTCATTCAAAAGCTGATACCGCCTGTCGCCAACTATCTTTATTTGTGCTATACCGATTTTTTCTGTTATCATACTCTGCTGCTCTTTCTCGTAACATTTACGCTGTTTATTCTGCCCTCAACCAGCATAGATGTATTTGTATAGTTCGTCACTTTCAGCTCGCTGCCCCATATCTCAACGTCGTTTTCTTTTGTAGATACCCTTACCATTATTTCATTACATTCGTTTATAGATCTGCAATTTTCCACCAAAACACTGCTGTCATCTATAATGCTTATGTACGAATTAAGACACAGCATTTCTCTTAAGATAAGTTTCTTTTTTGTGCCTTTCATAAAAACGCCCCTTTATATTTGTATTGCTAGTATTGCCAATACTAATTATATTGTTTTTTTCTTTGTCATATACATAAAGGTAGATACAAACTGTGGGGGTAGTCTTATGAAAAAGCTTTTTGGGGCGCTTGCGGCAATAACTGCCGTTGTTTTTGTTATTGCGTATATTTCGGATATTACGTCTGCCGTATTGACCGCCGTTGAAAGATGTTTAAATGTTATAATTCCGTCTCTTTTTATAATGATGGTTCTTTCACGCTATATTGTTTCAAAAAGGCTTTTTGAACCTCTTGAAAAGCTTATGAAATTTCCGTCAAAACTGCTCGGGTTTTCGCCAAGGCTTATGACTGTTTTCATTTTAAGCAACATAGGCGGCTATCCTATCGGCGCATCTATGCTTTCACAAATGGTAAACAGCGGCGAAATAACGCCAAAACAAGCCGAGGTCTGCGCATCATACTGCTTTTGCTCGGGGCCGGCTTTCCTCGTGGGCGCGGTGGGTATGTGCGTATACGGCAGCAAAAGCGTTGGATATATGATGTTTCTTTCGTGCGTGATTGCAGATCTGGCGGCGTGCATAATATATAACAGGGTGTTCGGCATAAGCAGAGCGGCGTTGCAAGGCAGCATAAGTACACAGAACACTTATACACTTACAGATGCCATATCAGACAGCGGAAAAGCAATGTTTTCAATGTGCGCCGTGATAGTTTCATTCAGCGCTGTAACGGTTGTATTGCAAAAAGCCTGCACCGCATTTTCAATTGACCCCACGCTTTTAGCTCCCCTGTTTGAAATCACAAATGTTACCTCTTTTCCGCCAGCAAAACTTTCTCTTCTCCCCTACTGCGCCGCGCTGGTTGCATTTGGCGGTTTGTGTGTTTGGCTGCAAAATGCCTCTCTTATTAAAAATAGTTTCTCTATTGCAAGAACACTTTTGCTTAGAATACCCATTTCTGTTCTCAGCGGCATGATTTTTAAGGGCATTTACAGCACTTTTTCAGACCGATATATGGCTTCGGGTGCAGAACTTGGCGGACTAGTTGTCAATATAGACAATTTTGCGCCGTCAATTTGTCTAATAATAATGATATTTATGATACTTAATAAAAAAAGACTAGCATTTCAGTAAAAAGTGTGGTATAATTATTACGTAGGATGAATTCTAATATGAAAGGGTGTCAGTTATGGCAAAGAAAACATACTTTGGAAACAATATTCAGCCGTCATGCTCTTACTGCGTTTATGGCAACAGAGCTAAAGAGGGTAACAAAGTCCTCTGTGAAAAACAAGGTCTGGTTGCAGGAGATTACAGCTGTAAGAAATGGGAGTACGATCCTATAAAGCGCGTTCCTAAGAAACAGCTCACCATTCCTAATCAGGAAGACGATATAATCTGATCATCTGCAAAAAATATCCCATTTGCCATTAGCGACAAATGGGATTTTCTTTAATGTGTTTTGTACTTACTGTTTGTACACTATATCTATCGAAAGGCAGCCGCTGCCGTCTAAAGTTTCGCTGAGTTTGTCAGGCTGATGCGTGCCTGCATACAGAGTAAACTGCTCGGAGCGCACCTTTCTTACACCCTGCTCGTCAACACAAGTAAAGGCTTTTGGCGGCACGGGGATAGAAACTGTTTTGGACTCCCCGGCTTTGAGTGATACACGCTTGAAGCCGCAAAGGCTGTGACGCGGCACTGCAAACTCGCAGCTGTCTTTTATGTATATCTGAATAACATCTTCGGTATCGTATTCACCCTCGTTTGATACCTTTACAATAGCATTTCCGTCTGCATATTTAAGCTCGGAGCAGATAATACGAGAGTAGTTAAGACCATATCCGAACGGGTAAAGAATGTTTTCCGATGTATAGCGATATGTTCTGTTTTTCATAGAATAATCGGTAAAGTCAGGCAGTTCGTCGGCAGTCTTGTAGAATGTTACAGGCAGCTTGCCCGACGGAGATATTTTGCCGAGAAGTATCTTTGCAAGTGCAATTCCGCCCTCAGAGCCCGGGTACCACGCGTGCAGCAGTGCGTCAACGTCCTGCTCGATGTTCAAAGCGCTTCCTGCCGCACAAACAACTATTACAGGCTTGCCGACCTTCTTCACTTCTTCAAGAAGTATGCGCTGGCTTTCGGGCAGCCTAAGGTCGTTTTTATCACCCGATGAAAACTCGTTGCCTGTGTCACCCTCTTCGCCCTCGATAGTAGCATCGAGACCAAGGCAAAGAATTGCAACATCGCTGTGTTTCGCGGCTGCAACCGCTTCGGCTATCCTGTCATTTTTCTGCGCAAGACCCGAAACTCTGTCTTTGTAAAGGTGGCAGCCCTCGGCATATATCACTCTGCCATCAAAATTGTCCTGCAATCCCAGCAAAAATGTGTTGTACTTGTCGGCAGTGCCGTTATAGTTGCCCTCAAGAGCCGCAAAGCTGTTTGCATTAGGGCCTATGACCGCAATCGTTTTTACATTTCTGCCAAGCGGCAATACACCGTTGTTCTTAAGAAGAACTATCGATTTTTCTGCACATTCCAGCGATACCGCCTTGTGCTCGTCGCAAGCTACTACTTCATAGGGTATGTCGTCGTATTCCGTGCCGCCGTCAAACATACCAAGACGAATACGCGTTCTCATGGCGTGAACACAAGCATTGCTTATGTCTTCTTCCGAGATCATGCCGTATTCATAAGCGTCGAGCACGTTTTCATAGGTGCAGCCGCAGTTTACATCGCAGCCTGATTTAAGAGCCAGAGCGACAGATTCTATCGGCGATTTTGTAACCTTGTGATGCTCGTGAAAATCGCGTATTGCCCAGCAGTCTGAAACAAAATAGCCATCAAAGCCCCATTCATCAAGCTTTTGTACAAAGAATTTATTAGCGCAGGCGGGCTCGCCGTTTACACGATTGTATGCGCCCATAACGCTTTCAACTTTTGCATCTTTTACAAGCGCTTCAAACGCAGGCAGATAGGTTTCCTCCATATCCTTAGGCGTTACTACAGCATCAAACTCGTGGCGCAGGCTTTCAGGCCCGCTGTGAACAGCCATATGCTTTGCGCAGGCAGCCACTTTCAGCACCTTTTTGTTTCCTTGCAGACCGCGCACATACGCTTTGCCGCATTCAGCAGTCAGAAACGGGTCTTCACCGTATGTTTCGTGACCTCTGCCCCAGCGCGGATCGCGGAAAATGTTTATATTCGGCGCCCAGATAGTCAGACCTTTGTAAATATCTCTGTCGCCGTATTTGGTGTATTCGTTGTACTTGGCGCGCGCCTCGGTAGATGTAATATCTCCCGCCTTTTCGATAAGCTCGGTGTCAAACGTTGCCGCCATGCCTATAGCCTGCGGAAACATTGTCGCAACGCCCGAACGCGCCAACCCGTGCAGACCCTCGTTCCACCAGTTGTATTCGGGAATATCAAGTCTTTCAATCGCAGGGGCATCAAATCTCATCTGAGAAGCCTGCTCTGCAATGTTCATTTCGTCAACAAGCGCTTCCGCCCTGTCCTGCGCGGACAAGCTTTTGTTCAAATAATCTTTCATATGTAATATCCTTTCATGCAAATTTAAAATAGCTGTATACGCTTGCGTATATTATAACATATCAAACGCGTACTTTCAATAGTTATTAAAAATTTTTTACATATTTTGAGGTGATAATTATGCAGTGGATAACATTCGATAAAATTGTCAACGATAAGCGTTATAAAAGCACACTGGAAAACTATATATTTAACAAAAATATCGGTATAAAAACGCAAGATGACCCAGATGCTCAGGATACAGATATTTTTGAAAATGCCACCGCCGAAGCCCTTAAACATTCAAACGTTATAACCGTTGGCGGCTGGCAGCTGCTGTATTGTCAGTATGGCGGAAACTTTCCAAAAATGCGCTTTTGCAAGGCTGATATGTCAGATGTGAACTGTGAGATACTGGCTTGCTACAATGCGCTGAAATTTTCGGGATATATAAACGACAGCGGCTTTGAAGAATTTTTCAAAATTACTGCCGAGCTTGAAGTAAACGCGCCCTATCTTATATCCACCGGTCACTTTGGCGCAGACCACAAAAAGCTGGGTGAATTTCTGAAGTCAAGAAATGTGCCATTTACAGTTCATACCGACCCCGATGAAGCGGCAGAGACTCTGAAGACCTCAAAATGCGCCATTGTTGCATATAAATTTGATATTGTGAAAATACATACTTTTATGTGCTTTTATGAAAACGGCAAGGTCGTTTCTGTAAACAGGGGCAGCGGCTGTCTGTATCTGTGGAAAAACGAAAGTATCAGCGAGTGCCTTAAAGGCGGCAAACTGTGCGAGGCATATATAATACATTAAATTCTTTTTGAAATTAAAAGCGAATGATATACTTAGTGAATAATACAAAAATTTCCTTAACTTACGTTAAGGAAATTTTTGGTGCTGCTGATGGGAATCGAACCCACACGATGTTTCCACCGAGGGATTTTAAGTCCCTTGCGTCTGCCTGTTCCGCCACAGCAGCATACTATAACAACATTATTTATTATACCCCAAACAAATCTGTTTGTCAAGCAAAAAATGCCGCCGACTCAAAATAAGAGCCGACGGCATTTTACTGAATGGTCAGTGAATGTCAGTGAATATCAGAATAAAGACCGATATAAAGCTGAGCAGATCTCTTCCAGCTGAAATCTTCACGCATGGCATGAGAAACAAGCTTGCCCCACTTCATGCGCTGATCGTAGTAGCTTCTTGCTCTCGTGCAGGCATCGAGCATATCGTGCGCATTGTAAGTCTTGAACGTAAAGCCGTTGCCGTTTTCTCCGCCTGCATCGTGTATGCTGTCACGCAGACCGCCTGTCTCACGAACAATAGGAATAGTACCATATCTGAGCGAGATCATCTGCGCCAGACCGCAAGGCTCACTCTGCGACGGCATCAGGAACATATCAGCGCCTGCATATATGCGCCTTGAAAGGTCGGGCACAAAGCCTATAACTACCCCTACCCTATCGGGATAGCGATACGCCATTTCTCTGAAGAAATCTTCATACATCTTCTCACCCGAGCCGAGTATCGCAAACTTGTAACCAAGATGAATAATGTCTTCAAAAACGTATTTTATAAGGTCAAGACCCTTGTGCGAAACAAATCTTGTAACTATGCCGATAACAGGCTCTTTGCCCTCTGCCAGACCTAACTCGCGCAGCAATCCCTCTTTGCAGACCGCCTTGCCTGATTTATCATCAACACTGTAGTTTTTGGGTATCTTCGGGTCGGTGGCAGGATTGTAAATGTTCTGATCTATGCCGTTGAGGAAGCCGCATAGCTTGTACTGCTTGTGTATAAGTATCCTGTCAAGACCGTGCGAATACCACGGGTCAAGTATCTCCCAAGCATAACTGGGCGATACCGTGGTTATCTTATCAGCCGTTTCAATAGCGGCTTTCATAAAGTTTACGCAGCCGTCATATGCAAGCAGGTCGCTGTGGTAAAGAGGTATGCCGATAAGATCGTTTATAAGCTCCATACCATATTTGCCCTGATACTGTATGTTGTGTATCGTGAAAACAGTCTTTATGTCCTCATAACCCTGCTGGTAACGGTAGAACACATCATAGTACACGGGAACAAGCGCGGTCTGCCAGTCGTTTGCGTTTATAACGTTCGGCTTGAAATCGATATAATGCAGAAGCTCCAGTATAGCTCTTGAGAAGAATATATACCTCTCGGCATCATCATAAAAGCCGTACAGACCGTTTCTTGCAAAATAATATTCATTATCCAGCAGGTAGTAGGTAACGCCGTTCGCAACACCCGTGAACACTCCGCAGTACTGATTTCGCCATGCTACAGGCACGGTAAAATTCGTAAGATAAGTAAGCGTAGCTTTTAATTCGGGCTTTATGTTGCTGTAATAAGGTATAACAACGCGGCAGTCGTGACCGAGTTCATTTATCGCCGCCGGCAGAGAACCCGCAACGTCAGCAAGTCCTCCCGATGCGATATACGGCAGTGCCTCACTGGAACAGTATAGTATATTCACTTATTTTACCTCTTTTCTGAATTGATGTTAGTTCAAAATTATACCGATGCGCCCTTGCCTATGTAGAGCGGAAATTCTTCCGAGCCGGAAAGCATTCTGTTGTCTGCAACGGTAACGTCCTTGTCGGCAACGATGTTGTTGATAACCGCATTATCGCCTATAACGGTATCCTGCATAAGTATGCTGTTCTTTACTTTAGCGCCCTTGCCTATCTTAACGCCTCTGAATATAACAGAGTTCTCAACCTCGCCCTCGATTATGCAGCCGTCTGCGATAAGTGAGCTTTTAACTATGCAGTTAAGGTCGTACTTGGAAGGCGCATTGTCGCGTATCTTTGTGTAAATAGGTCTGTCCTGCAAATAGAGCTTCTTAGCGTTTTCGGGATCAATAAGATCGGTGTTTGCCTTTACAAAGCTTCTCATATCGTGTATCTTGCTGAAGTAGCCGTCATACTCATATGTTCTGATGTTGAGTTCGTTTACCTTGCGCTGAAGAACATCTCTCTCAAAGCTGAAATAGCCTCTCGCGTTGCCGTCTTCAAGCAGCTGGATAAGAAACTCCATTTTCATAACGAACATATTCAGGCAAGCGGTACACTCACCTGCCATATTCGGCTTGTGAAGAACATCGCAGACTCTGCCGCTTTCGTCTGTCTGTATAATAGTAGATGACGAAGCCTCTTCATTAGTATAAAGTCCTGTGTGAGTAACTATAGTTATGTCAGCGCCGCTGTCAACGTGTGCATTTACTATCGGCTTGAAGTCAACGTTTGCTACCACATCACAGTCAGCAAGTATAACATAATCGGCTCTTGAAGCTTTCAGAAAGCTTATTCCGCCGTAAAGAGCTTCAAGTCTGCCCCTGTAAAGACCTGCCTCAACGTGACCGAACGGCGGCAGAATGTGCAGACCGCCCTTTTTACGAGCCAAGTCCCACTCTCTTGCAGAACCGAGGTGGTCAAGCAGCGACTGATAGTTTTCCTTTGTTATAACTGCAACCTCGTCAACACCGCTGTTAGCCATGTTTGAAAGAGGAAAGTCTATAAGTCTGTATCTTCCGCCAAACAGCACCGAACCCATAGTTCTGTTTTTCGTTATCTCGTTGATAACACTTTCATTCATGTTGGCAAAAATTATGCCCATTACATTTCCCATATTAACTGCCATTTCTATCTCCCCCTTATATGCTCTGTGAAATGATCTGCTTCGGCTTTATATAAGAGCCGGAAGAAACAGTAAGGTTATGACCTACAACGGCAATTCCCCATTCGTCTCTGTTCTCAACGTTTTCGGGGCGTGAACCTACCTGAGCATTTTCTTCGATAACTGAATTTTCACCGACTATAGCATACTCTATCTTAGCGTTCTTCTTGATAACACAGCCCGGCATAAGTATAGAATCGAGCACAATTGCGCCCTCTTCAATGGTAACGCCGTTTGAGATCATAGAAAATTCAACGCTTCCGTCTATGTAGCAGCCCTCGGTAACAACAGAGTTCTGAACAGCAGCATTCTTACCTATGCTCTGCGGCGGCATAACGGGGTTGCGCGAATAGATCTTCCAGTCGGGATCGTAAAGGTCTATAGGGATCTTCGGATTGATAAGATCCATATTTGCTTCCCACAAAGAATCTATCGTTCCAACGTCTTTCCAGTATCCGTCAAAGCGGTAAGCCCATACGCGCTCATTATTTGCAAGCAACGCAGGTATAATGTTGTTGCCGAAGTCCTTAGTGGCGTCCTTGTCGTTTTCGTTGGCGATAAGGTATTCTTTCAGCTTTGAATAAGTAAAGATGTATATACCCATAGATGCCAGCGTTGACTTGGGTTCTTTCGGCTTTTCAACAAAGTCATATATCTCGCCGTCGTCGCGTGCAAACATTATGCCGAAACGCGAAGCTTCTTCCAGCGGAACATCTATAACGGCAATGGTGCACGCTGCATTGTTCTGCTTGTGATAGGTAAGCATCTTATCATAGTCCATTTTGTAGATATGGTCGCCCGAAAGTATTATTACATACTCGGGGTCATATCTGTCCATAAACGATATGTTCTGATAGATAGCATTCGCAGTGCCGGAATACCAGTCAGAACCCGAAGCTTTCTGATAAGGCGGAAGCACATGAACACCACCGTGGATACGGTCAAGGTCCCAAGGCTGACCGTTTCCGATGTACTCATTGAGTACGAGCGGCTGATACTGTGTCAGAACGCCTACAGTATCAATGCCCGAGTTGATGCAGTTGGAAAGAGGAAAATCAATTATCCTGTACTTTGCGCCAAACGGTACGGCGGGCTTTGCCACCGACTGCGTGAGCGCATACAGACGACTTCCCTGTCCGCCTGCAAGCAACATTGCTACACATTCTTTTTTGTTAAACATTGTCATTCACCAACCATTTATATTATTTTGTTTTCTTATCTGTCGTTTTAGTTTCGTCAGACTTGTCAGCCACAGCTTTTGCTGCTGCTTTCTTTCTTGTCGGAGCTTTCTTGTGCTTGAAGTACATGACCGAAAACGGCGGTATCTCGATAGATATAGACTGCTCGTAACCGTGCATAGGAACGTCCTGTGTTTTTACAGTACCGTTGAGATACGGCGAACCGTCACGCGATGATGAATTGAGCACCTCGGTGTATGTTCCCTTGTAAGGTACGCCGAAGCAGTAATTTGATCTGCCGACAGGCACAAAGTTGCATACTACAACGACCTCGTTGCCTTTTCTGTCAATACGTCTGAATATTATGATACTCTGTCTGTAGTCGTCATTAGAGATCCAGTTGAAGCCCTCCCACGAGTAATCGACCTGCCAGAACGGAGGATTATCTTTATAGAACTTGTTCAGCGTTTTGATATAGGCTTGGAAATTCCTGTGATTTTCAAACTCGTCTATCATGAACCATTCAAGACCGTTTTCATAATCCCATTCTCTTACCTGTGCAAATTCGCTGCCCATAAAGGTAAGCTTCTTGCCCGGGTGAGCCATCATATACGCCATGAATGCTCTGTCCTGAGCAAACTTTGCGTCCATGTCGCCGTACATCTTGTTGATGAGCGAACCTTTTCCGTGAACTACCTCGTCATGCGATATAGGCAGAATGAAGTTTTCCGAGAAAGCATAGAAGAACGAGAACGTCAGCATATCGTGGTGGAAAGCCCTGTGTATCGGATCAAGCGCCATATATTTGAGCATATCGTTCATCCAGCCCATGTTCCACTTGAAGTTGAAACCAAGTCCGCCGATGTCGGTAGGCTTTGTGACCAAAGGCCACGCGGTCGATTCTTCCGCTATCATCAGCGCGTTAGGAAATTCTTTGAACACTGCGGAATTGAGCTTTTTAAGAAACTCTATAGCTTCAAGATTTTCATGACCGCCGTAAACGTTGGGAGTCCACTCTCCGTCACGTCTGTCATAGTCAAGATACAGCATAGAAGCCACCGCATCTACTCTCAGACCGTCGATATGGAACTTGCTGAGCCAGTGTATTGCGTTTGAGATGAGGAACGAAATTACTTCATTCCTGCCATAGTCAAACACTCTTGTTCCCCAAGAAAGGTGATCTCTCTTCTTCGGGTCGGTGTATTCATAGCAGCATGAGCCGTCAAACTCATAAAGACCCGGAGCATCTTTCGGGAAGTGCGCAGGCACCCAGTCAAGTATAACGCCTATGCCTGCCTCATGGAACATATCTATCATTTCCATAAGGTCAAACGGCGTACCGAAACGCGAGGTCGGCGCAAAATAGCCTATGCCCTGATAGCCCCATGAGCCGTCAAACGGGTATTCGGCAAGCGGCATGAACTCGATATGAGTATAGCTCATTTCTTTAAGATACGGTATTATGCTCTCGGCAAATTTAGTGTAGCTGAAATACATACCGTCGGGGTACTGCCTCCATGAATTGAGGTGCACCTCGTAAATGTTCATGGCTGAATCATATGGGGTCGACTTTGCCTTTTCGTCCTGCCACTTTTTGTCTTTCCACTTATAGTTGTCAAGATCAAATATCTTGGTGGCGGTATTCGGCGCGGTTTCCATATGAACGCCATAGGGGTCGGCTTTCAGATGTATCTTATCATCACAGCCGAGAATACTGTATTTGTAAGTGTCATAGATCTTCAGACCGCTTATAAAAGCTTCCCACACCTCGGTATCGGCAATAAGCTCCATAGGGTTTGCGTTGTCGTTCCAGTCGTTGAATTCACCAACAACCGAAACTTTTTTAGCATGGGGCGCCCACACGCGGAAATAATAACCCTCCACGCCGTCTTTTACTCCCTTGTGAGAACCAAAAAATTCCCCTGCTTTAAAGTTTGCGCCGTCGTGGAACAAGTATAATGGTATCTGATAATCTTTTGGTATCTGTTTTGAACCTGTCAAAATGTCTACCTCCTATATTTTTATAATATAATTGTACGCCATTTTAATATTTTTTTCAAGAGTTTTATAGAATGTTCTAATAATCCCACATATTTGAGCAGGCACTTTTGGTTATTTTGACAAAAATATTACCAACATTTAACATTTATAACAGGTCAAAAATCAGTTAAACCAATGCACAAACTTTTATTACCGCCACTGTCACATCATCGCGGCGCACTTCACCGCTTTCGGGAACAAAAAAACTTCCTATCTCAGCCGCAAGTTTATCTGAGTTTTTATCGCCCTGCGCTGCGGCAGAAAGAATCGCGTTCTCAGGGCTGCTGCCTATCCCGTCGGAAGCAAGTATTATAATATCCTTGTCAAAAAGCTTTACGCGCTCCGATGAAATATCAGTTTCCGAAAGGATCCCCAGCGGCAGTGAATCCAGCGTGAAAGAGCGTATAGTTTCATCTCTTACAAGATAACTTGAAGCCGCGCCTGCCTTTACAAACTCGCACACGCCGCGCCGCAGATCAAAATGAGCAACATCGATAGTTGAAAAAGATTCTTCCCAGCCTTTTACTCTCATCACCGAATTTATCATGCGTATGCCCGTCTGACAGCTTATACCTGCTTTCAGAAGCTTTCTTGCAAGACCCGATGCAAGCATAGAGTCAAGTTTAGCGCGCTTGCCCGTCCCCATGCCGTCGGAAAGCACCACATATTCTTCGCATGAATTAAGCTCTACAAGTTCCACGGTATCGCCGCAGTATATGTCGTTGTTGCTGGAAGACTGCCACATACCTATCTCTATTTTGTATTCGGGCATAGGTGTAAAGATAAGTTTTGTAATGCCGTCAGATGAAGTCGCGGTCGGCAGTTCCATATCAACGTTAAGTATCTCACTGACTTCGACGGTAAGTTTCACGGTGTCTATCTTGCTGAGGTTGGGAATAAACAGCTCCGCGCGGTAGTTTTTATTTTCATCGCAGCTTACGCACGCTTTGGCATTTTTGCAGCCCAGCCGCACAGCAGCCGTCCTTACGCGTTCCGAAAGCGACGGGTCAACACTTGACATCTGGCATATCCTGTGCGACAGATCGCTTAGTATATCTTCCATGGCGGAAAGCTGCTGAGTTACCACTTCGCGCAGTTCCCCTGCCCTTACGCCGTTTGTGTATTCATAAAGTTTTTCCTGATAGCCCGTATTGAAAGCCTTTGTAAGCTCGCCTGTTTTGCGGCATTCGGGCATACACGCCGAAACATCTGCGTTTCGTATTTTTCCGTATCTTTCTACCTTTTCTTCAAGGCTGGTAAATGCGCTTACCGTTTCGCCGGGGTTTTCTTTCCAACAGCTTTTGCAGCCTGCGCATTCAAGGCATACCCTGTTGCCTGCGATAGTCTGTATATCCGTCTGCACCGACTTTTTTCTTATAACTTCTGCTATCTCGTCAAGCTGGTTTCGTATGCCGCCCAAAGTTTTAGATGCAAAATTCAGCCGCGAGGAAGCAGCTTGTCCCACAATGCTTATGGCGTTGGTGTCGCCGCCGATGTGGTTCAATAGTTTTCTTACAAAATTTGCAGGCAGACAGCTGAAAAGCACCGCGGCGATCGCTACATCTTTGAGCATCATAAAGGTGTCGGCGTTTATACCGATCACCACAAGCCCCATTATTGAAGCTATCAAAAATGTCAGCACCATAGCAAAACTTCCAGCCGCAGATACCGCGCCGCATATAAGCCCTGCCGTTGCCAGAAGCAAAGTGTTTCCTGCCGTTTCTACAGAACATAGCAGCACGCCGCAGGTGGTAAGCGCGCCCATTACCGCGCCGCCTATGTGCCTGTATTTTGTTGCCGCGCAAAGCAGCACCACCGAGCCGAATATCCTGCCTGCGTTAAATCCAAAAATACTAACTGATGTTAGCAGAGATACCGCAGCTACATAAAGCACCGCAAGCGAAATACCATGCCTGCCGTTTATATCAAGCAGACCGTTTGCATCTGTTCTGTTCTTAGCCGAAACGGCAAAATACGATATTGCCGCGCAAATAACTATGCCGCTTACATAGTATATCATCTCACGCGCAGATATTTCAAAAAATATTGAAACTATCGCAAGAGCCACGGTCATTCCCACTACGGTAAATACCGCACTGCCCGAGGGGTCTGTTTTCTTTCTGCTTATTGAATAAAGAGAGCGAAAACCCATTACGAGCGTCATAGCTGCGGCTTGAAACACCATGTCGTCAAGCGTGCCGAGCATTACCGTTCCTGCAATTGCCGCAAGATAGCATAAAAGCGCGCACCGCCCCGAAGAAGCTATAACCGCGATGCCAAGCACCGACGGCATACCCACAAGCTGTGCGCGTGCGCTGATGAATGCGAGCAGTATCTGAAATACAGATGATACCGCCGCAAATGCAGTATGTTCTTTTGAAAATTTACCTTTTGTCCTACCATTCATTTTTGTCATCCCTTTTGTTGTTTTTCTATATGAAAACATTATAGCAAAAAGAATTGGCAAATATTGTCATTTTGTGTTATGCGCGTAATATTGAGCAAAATAAATATCCGCACATATTAAAAGTACGGATAATATTTACTATATTATGCTTTCCAGAGCGTTTGAAAAAGCAATGAACTGCCCCATAGTCAGGTTTTCGGGTCTTATAGTCTGCGGCAGACCTATTGATGCAATAGCGCTGTTTACAGTCTGCTTATCGATATTCATAGCAGAAGAAACCGAATTTGCAAGAGTTTTTCGCCGCTGAGAGAACGCGCCTTTTACTGTTTTGAAGAAAAACTCCTCGTTTGCAACGCCTTTTGGTGTATCATTATTCAGCTGCAGCCTTATAACGCAGCTGTCAACATTAGGTGACGGCATAAAACTGCCTCGTGATACATTAAAAAGCATTTCAGGCTCTGCGTAATAATTCACCGCCACCGTTACGGCGCCTGCTTCTCTGCTGGGCAGCGGAGCGCACAACCGCACGCTTGCTTCTTTCTGCACCATAACAGTTATGCTGTCAAGCGGCAGACGCTGTTCCAGCAGCATCATTATCACAGGTGAAGTTATATAATACGGAAGATTTGCGCACACAGAAACTCTCAGTCCATCAAAATTCTCGCTGATAACTTTGTTCAGGTCAGTCTTCATAATGTCTGCAAAAATGACCTTTACATTGTCGTATTCTTTCAGCGTTTGAGAAAGTATAGGTCTAAGGCGCGTATCAATTTCAATTGCAACAACTTTTTTAGCGCGTTTTGCAAGTTCATTTGTCAAAACACCAACGCCCGTGCCGATCTCTAAAATGCCGTGTTCGCTGTCAGCGCCGCCCATTTCGGCAATTTTAGGGCATACTGTAGGATTTATAAGAAAATTTTGCCCCAGCGCCTTTGAAAAGCTGAAACCGCTTTCTTCAAAAAGCTTTTTTATAACGCTGATATTTGTCAGATCTTCCATACAAAAATTAACTCCTTAATGTCTATAGAGATATTCTATTCTATTTTTGTTGATTTGTCAAGGATAATCGCCGCACAAAGTGATAAAACTATTTTTAAGAGGTGATATAAATGACAAACAGGATATTCACACGCGGCGGAGAAATGCCGATTGCTTTAAGCAAAGCTCTGTCAGCTGACGAACTTACAATGGCGCAGTTTTCTTCTTTGGAACGGGACACACGGAAAACGCTTCTTTGCACGCAGCTGCCTTTATGCACACCATCTTCTCTCTCATCATATATAGATATACAGGGGCGCGGCGGCAACAACATATCGTACTCTGACATAATGTTCTGACAGAAATTTGTCTAAAATGACTAATAGCATTTTGTAATTTCGATTTAATTTATATATAAAATGGCTTGAAAATATCGAACAAATATTGTACAATATAAATATAGACAAATTTAGGTGGGTGCGTAATAATGACAAGACCTTGCATTTTTGATACAGGGCTGCTGTGCGGCTGTTTCAGCCGTATGATTTATTTTGCGCAAAACCTGAAAAATATTGATAAGAAAACAAGTGCGGCTTTATGCGGCACTTATCTTTTTTGACAGAAAAGGAAGTTTGTACTATGAAAAAAGTAGCTGTTATCATGGGCTCGGACAGCGATTTTCCCGTTGTTAAAGGCGCGCTTTCAGAGCTGAAAAAATACGGTGTACCGTTTGAATGTAAGGTAATGTCAGCGCACCGCACGCCGCAGCTTGCTGCTGAGTTTGCCGCAAACGCAAAGAAAAACGGCTTTGGTGTAATTATTTGCGCTGCCGGAATGGCGGCTCATCTGGCAGGAGTTATCGCAGGAAACACTACTCTGCCGGTTATAGGCATACCTATAAAGTCCGCCGCGCTGGAGGGAATGGACGCGCTTCTTGCAACGGTAATGATGCCGCCCGGAATACCTGTTGCGACCGTTGCAATAAACGGAGCAAAAAATGCGGCTGTTCTGGCTGTGCAGATGCTCGCGCTTTCAGATGATACCCTTGCCGCAAAGCTTGAAGATGAAAAGAAAGCTATGATAGACGGCGTTATCGCGAAAGACAAGGCTTTGCAGGAAGAAGTTGCAAAAATATAAATGTCAAAAAATTATGATACTGTTCTGTTCGATCTTGACGGAACGCTTACAGACTCTGCCGAGGGCATAATCAACTGCGCTGTATACTCATTTGAAAAAATGGGTCTGCCGCTTTACGAGCGCGACTGGTACAGAGTATTTATAGGCCCGCCGCTGAAAGTAACTTATGCTCAGGACTGCGGTCTTAACGAAAAAGACACCGTAAAGGCGATAGCTTACTTTCGCGAAAGGTACTTTACAAAAGGTCTGTTTGAAAACGCGGTATACGACGGGATCGAAGATATGCTGAAAGAGCTAAAAAACGCAGGGCTGAGGCTTGCGGTCGCAACTTCAAAGCTTGAAAACATCGCAAAGCAGATACTGGAGCATTTTAGGCTTGACAAGTATTTTGACTATATAGGCGGCGCACTGCCCGACGGCTCTCGAGATTACAAAGATCAGGTAATTGAGTATGTTATGGATATACTGAACGCAGACAAGCGCAAGACCATGATGATCGGCGACAGGATACACGATATCGAGGGCGCACATAAGGTCGGTATAGACAGCATAGGCGCGCTTTACGGCTACGGAAGCCGCGAAGAGCTTGAAAACGCAGGCGCCCTTTTTATTGCGGACACACCGCAGGATATAACCAAGTTACTATTAAATGAATAAATAAAACATAAACATTACAGGAGGAAACATCAATGGAAAACATCATCAAAGGCGAACAGCTTTATGAAGGAAAGGCAAAGAAAGTCTTTGCTACAAACGACCCAGATCTTGTTATCGTTGACTACAAGGACGATGCAACGGCATTCAACGGCGAAAAGAAAGGCACTATCGTTGGCAAGGGCGTTATCAACAACAAGATGACAAACCTTATGCTCGGTCTGCTTGAAAAAGAGGGGGTTCCCACTCACCTTGTTGAGGAGATAAGCGACAGAGAAACTATAGTTAAAAAAGTGGATATAGTTCCGCTGGAAGTTATAGTAAGAAACGTTGCCGCAGGAAGCTTTTCCAAAAAGCTCGGTATTGCTGAGGGCACGCCGCTCAAACAGCCTACTCTTGAATTTAGCTACAAAAATGACGAGCTGGGCGACCCGTTCATAAACAGATACTACGCTTTGGGTCTTGACCTTGCCACCGAAGAGGAAATAGACGCTATTACAAAATATGCATTTATGGTAAACGACTTTATGCTCAAATTCTTTAAGAAGATAAACATTGACCTTATCGACTTTAAGATAGAGTTCGGTCGCTTCAAGGGTCAGATAATTCTTGCCGATGAGATATCTCCCGACACCTGCCGTTTCTGGGATTCCACCACCCACGAGAAGCTCGACAAAGACCGTTTCCGCAGAGATATGGGCGGCGTTGAAGAGGCTTACAACGAAATGATGAAGAGGATAACAGGCGCTGCCGAATAATTCATCTATAACATTTGCTGAAAGGAACAGTTTTATGAAAAGTTTTTCTGAAAGCTACAAAAATGCAGGCGTTGACGTTACCGCAGGCTACAGAGCGGTAGAGCTTATGAAAGAGCACGTTGCTAAGACTGTAACAAAAGGCGTGCTCAGCGGAATAGGCGGCTTTGGCGGTCTGTTTGAGCTTGACACTACAAATATAAGTAAACCCGTGCTTGTTTCGGGTACTGACGGTGTTGGCACAAAGCTGAAGATCGCTTTCCTTATGGATAAGCATGATACCGTGGGTATCGACTGCGTTGCCATGTGCGTTAACGACATCATCTGCTGCGGCGCAAAGCCCCAGTTTTTCCTTGACTATATCGCGGTAGGCAAGAACTACCCCGAAAAGATTGCTCAGATAGTTTCAGGTGTTGCCGACGGCTGCGTGCAGGCAGGCTGCGCTCTTATAGGCGGCGAAACTGCCGAAATGCCGGGTTTCTACCCTGTTGACGAGTACGACCTCGCAGGATTTTCGGTAGGCGTTGTGGATAAAGACAAGATACTCAAGCCTGATACTCAGAAAGCAGGCGACATTATGATAGGCATAAAGTCAAGCGGAGTACATTCAAACGGCTTTTCACTTATCAGAAAAGTGTTCGCAGTCACGGAATCCAACCTTTCAAGATACGATACAGACCTTGGCGCAAACCTCGGCGATGTACTGCTCACGCCTACTAAGATATATGTAAAGGCTATAATGCAGTTGCTCGAAGTGTGCAATGTTAAATCTATATCGCATATAACGGGCGGCGGATTTTATGAGAATATCCCTCGTTCTCTGCCGAACGGTATTTCTGTAAAGATAGAGAGAAACGCTGTTGACGTTCTGCCGATATTCAAGCTCATAATGGAAAAGGGCAGCATACCCGAAAGAGATATGTTTAATACCTTTAATATGGGTGTCGGTATGACGGTAGTAGTTGACAAAAACGATGTTGATAAGGCAATTGCTGCTATCAAAAACGCAGGCGAGGAAGCTTATGTTCTCGGTGAGCTTATCGACAGCGACGAGGGTGTTATCATCTGCTGAGGAATATATTATGGGCGCATTAGAGCTTTCGTTTATTTTTGTGGGTTTTATAGTTGCCGCGCTCGGCTGTGTAAACTATTCATACGGTAAAAGACTGACGAGTGATAGAATAGAAAAGTTTGAGGCTACCGTTACTAAGATACGCACGGTCTCCTCTACCCTTACGGGTTCTATGAGTACATACTGCCCCGAGGTAGTTTATTCTCTTTACGGTATTGAGCAGAAAGCGCATTATGCAGGCGTTATGAACAACGCGCAGATGTATTTCGGCGTTGGCGACAAGATAGAGATACTTGTAGACCCACAGCGCGCAGATCAGTTCTTTCTAGAAAATGACAGCTTCTCAAAGCTCAAAAGCAGCCGTATTCTCATTATTATAGGCGCTGTTCTGTTGGTACTCGGCATTATTATGGCAATAGGAGGATAACTTATGAAGAATATTTGTGTGCTTGTTTCCGGCGGAGGAACAAATCTGCAAGCGCTAATTGACGCCGAAAAAAGCGGCGTTATAAAAAACGGCAAAATAACCTGTGTTATATCCTCCAAAGAGGGCGTTTATGCTCTTGAAAGGGCGAAGCAAAATAATATCCCCACAAGAATAATGCCGCGCAAGGACTACGCTGATGTTGCAACGTATACCAAAGCCGTGACAGATGCGCTGATTGAAGAAAAAGCTGACCTTGTTGTTTACGCAGGCTTTATGACTATACTTGACGAGCAGATAGTAAAAGCTTTTCCGTATAAGATGATAAACATTCACCCTGCGCTTATACCATCTTTTTGCGGCAAAGGCTATTACGGTCTGCACGTTCACGAGGCTGTTTTGCAGCGCGGTGTGAAAATTTCGGGCGCTACTGTGCATTTTGTTACAGAAGTGTGCGACGGCGGGCCTATCATATTGCAGGGTACTGTGCCTGTGCTTGACGATGACACGCCCGAGGTACTGCAAAAGCGCATAATGGAAAACGTTGAATGGAAATTGCTGCCGCAGGCTGTTTCGCTTTTCTGTGAAGATAAGATTGAAGTAGTCGGCGAGAGAACATATATAAAAAAGTGAGGTAATAAAAATGAAAACGCTTGACATCTACAAAGAGCTTTCCTCTAATCCGTACCCCGGCAGAGGAATAATTATCGGCAAGAGCGAGGACGGCAAAAATGCTGTAACAGCGTACTTCATAATGGGCAGAAGCGTGAACTCGCGCAACAGGGTGTTTACCGAAACTGCCGACGGCATTAAGACCGAGGCCGCCGACCCTACAAAGCTGTCAGATCCGCATCTGATAATATATTCGCCTGTACGCGTTCTCGGCAACAAGACCATTGTTACCAACGGCGACCAGACGGACACCATTTACGAACTTATGGACAAGCAGCAGACGTTTGAGCAATCGCTGCGCGGCAGAGAGTATGAGGACGATGCTCCCAACTACACGCCGAGAATTTCGGGCATAATGCATATTGAGAACGGCACATACAACTATGCTATGAGCATACTCAAATCCGCTGACGGCGACCCCGACTGCTGCGAGAGATTTACTTTCTCATACACAAATCCTATAAACGGCACAGGTCACTTCATTCATACATATATCGGTGACGGCTCTCCCCTGCCCAGCTTTGAGGGCGAGCCTAAGAAGATTTCTATCCCCAACGATATAGATGAATTTACAAACGGTCTGTGGAATGCTCTGAATGAGGACAACAAGGTATCGCTGTTTGTAAGATATATTGATATAAAGAGCGGCAAGTACGTTTCAAAAATAGTAAACAAGTATTCAAAATAATAAACTTTCGGAGGTTGAAACAAATGGCAAACGAAATGCTTTTAAAGTACGGCTGCAACCCTAATCAGAAGCCGTCAAGAGTTTTTATGGAGAACGGAAATGAGCTGCCTATCGAGGTGCTTAACGGCAAGCCGGGCTATATCAATCTGCTCGATGCTTTCAACGGCTGGCAGCTTGTAAGAGAACTTAAAGCGGCTACCGGCTACTGCGCGGCAACGTCTTTCAAGCACGTTTCGCCTGCGGGAGCGGCTATAGGCAAACCGCTTACCGATACCGAAGCTAAGATATACTTTGTTGACGACCTCGGCGAGCTTTCACCCCTTGCGTGCGCTTATGCAAGAGCGAGAGGCGCTGACAGAATGTCGTCTTACGGCGATTTCATCGCGCTTTCAGATGTTTGTGACGTTTCCACCGCTAAGATGATCCAGCGCGAGGTCTCCGACGGTATAATAGCACCGGGCTACACCGATGAGGCTCTTGAAATACTTAAATCGAAAAGAAAAGGCACATACAATATTATAAAGATAGATGAAAACTACGTTCCTGACCCTGTTGAAAGAAAGCAGGTTTTCGGCGTTACGTTTGAGCAAGGCAGGAACGAACTGAAAATAGACAACGATATGCTTGCTAA
Source organism: uncultured Clostridia bacterium (assembly GCA_947589355.1). Taxonomy (GTDB): domain Bacteria; phylum Bacillota; class Clostridia; order Oscillospirales; family Ruminococcaceae; genus UBA7477. Next base: position 67,007 of record CANPZC010000002.1, on the reverse strand, counting down.
CATCGTTACCGAAAACAAAGATATACCAAACGACAAGAAAGACGATCTTGTTATTTCGCTCATCACGCTGAAATACACGCAGTCAAACAGCGTTTGCTATGTTAAGAACGGACAGGCTATCGGCATAGGCGCAGGTCAGCAGTCGAGAATACACTGCACAAGGCTCGCTGGAAACAAAGCCGACATATGGTGGCTCAGGCAGCACCCCAAGGTAATGGGTTTGCAGTTTGTTGACAACATAAGACGACCCGACCGCGACAATGCGATTGATGTATACATTTCTGACGAGTATATGGACGTTCTGGCAGACGGAGCATGGGAAAACATCTTCAAAGTAAAGCCCGAAGTGCTGACCTCAGAAGAAAAGAAAGAATGGCTGGCTAAGAACACCGATGTGTGCTTAGGTTCAGATGCGTTCTTCCCGTTTGGTGATAACATCGAAAGGGCGAGAAAATCCGGCGTTTGCTACATTGCAGAGCCGGGTGGTTCTATCCGTGACGACCACGTTATAATGACCTGCAACAAGTATGGCATTGCTATGGCGTTCACGGGAATGAGATTGTTCCACCACTGATAGGAGGTAAGCCCCATGAGTAAAGTTTTAGTTGTGGGCGGCGGCGGCAGAGAGCACGCAATTATTATGAAGCTGGCGCAGTCGCCAAAGGTAGAAAAGCTATACTGCACCCCCGGCAACGGCGGTATTTCAAAGTATGCACAGTGTTTTGACGTTGCGGCAACCGACATTGACGGTGTTGTTGCGCTTGCAAAAAAGCTAAGTGTCGATATGGTCGCAGTCGCACCTGACGACCCGCTTGTTATGGGTATGGTAGATGCTTTGCAGGCTGAGGGCTTCAAGACTTTCGGGCCTAAAAAGAACGCCGCTATAATAGAGGGTTCAAAGGTATTTTCTAAAGATATGATGAAGCAATTCGGAATACCTACCGCTGAATATGAAGTATTCACAAACAGCGAAGATGCTATAAAATATGTAAAGCAGTACAACAAATATCCTGCTGTTATAAAAGCTGACGGGCTTGCTCTCGGCAAGGGCGTTATACTCGCGCAGAACGAGGAAGAAGCCGTAGAAGCGATAAGATCTATGATAGACGGCAAGAAGTTCGGCGAGAGCAGCACCACCATTGTTATAGAAGAATATCTGACAGGGCCTGAAGTTTCGGTGCTTTCGTTCACTGACGGCGAGACCGTTGTGCCGATGATATCTTCGATGGATCACAAGCGCGCCAACGACAACGACGAGGGTCTTAACACAGGCGGCATGGGTACTGTTGCGCCTAACCCTTACTACACCGATCAGATAGCCAAAGAATGTATGGATAAAATATTCCTGCCAACTATAAAGGCTATGAAACAGCTTGGCAGAACGTTTGAGGGCTGTCTGTACTTTGGTCTTATGCTGACGGAGAACGGCCCGAAAGTTATCGAGTACAACTGCCGCTTTGGCGACCCCGAAACACAGGTAGTTCTTCCGCTGCTTGATACAGACCTTTACGAAATTTTTGAGGCGATCTACGACCACAGGCTGAAAGATGTTGACATCAAGTGGAAAAGCGAATTTTGCACCTGCGTTGTCATGGCAAGCGGCGGTTATCCCCTCGCCTATGAAAAGGGGCTTGAAATTAGCGGTCTTGACGATATGGGACAGGTCAACGGCGCGTTCGTGTACCACGCAGGAACAAAGCTTTCTGGCGGCAAATTCTATACAAATGGAGGCAGAGTTCTTGGCGTTACCTGCACAGGATTTACACTGCAATCTGCTCTGCAAAAGTCTTATGAAGCAGTTTCAAAGATACACTGGAAAGACGTGCATTTCAGAAAAGATATCGGTCAGCGCGCGCTTAAAGCCGACCCCGACTTGCTTCACCTGGGCTACAAAGACGACATCGAAGACTACATTGAAAACAACGGCGTATATTTAAGAGCATAAACAAAGCGGTCGATGAGCAAACCTCACCGACCGTTATTTTATTCTTCTTTGAGTACCTCTTTTGGCTCGTTTGAACCTATGATAGCCAGCGGCATGATCATTGAAAGCGCGAGGTAGAGCGCTATAACTCCTGCGCATACCCCAAAATGCCACCAACCGAACGAAATCACTGTTTCTTTCAACAGCGTCATCTTGCCTATTATCAGCACAACCGCCGCAAGTATGCTTGCTATACCACAGGTTATCGCTGAGTTTTTCAGGCTTCTCAAAGCACACGTTCTCCACCTTGCGCCGCAGATATAGAAAATAGCATAGTTTCTAAGCTGGCGTTTAGTATATATTGCGCTTATCGAAACTGATGATATTATGGTAAGTATAAATATACAAACCGCAATCGGGAACAGCGTATACATTTGTTCGTAGATATATTGCATACTGTTTTTGCGCACTTGCGAAAGCGGCGTATAAGCTATGCCTGCGCTGAACAGGCGTTCGGCAAGCGCGTTATACTCGTCCTTTGCCATATCATCGCAAAAGATAAACTGCGTGCCGTAAAGCGGCCCGCTTGCCCCGAAAGCTGCATCAATATCAGTGCGGCGCGATAAGAAAAACGCTCTCTGCTCATATTCCTCGCTGAACACACCGTAGACATCCTCAATACTGTTTTTTGTCGGTGAAATGTTATAACCTGCAATTTTTGCCTTATCTTTAAGCACGCCCACCACCTTGTATTTTATGGGCTTGGGGTCTGTGGGCTCTCCGTTCTCGTCATAACTCATTGTATATTCAAATTCAAAAGTATCGCCAACATTGTATCTGCCGCCGCATGAAGCCATAACCACGGGTATTACACCCGAATTTTCATATGTTTCGCTGCTGTCGCCCAGCCACTTGCCGCTTTGCATAGGCGGAGTATACGCGTTTATAAATTCGTCCGAATAGGATATTCCCAAAAGCAGTTCATCGCCGTTAAAAGCATTCGTAAGTTCGTTTCTTATATATTCGGTATCGCTGCCTGTCAGGGCTTCAAAGTCCTCGGGGTAGGTAGCCATATCGTCAAGTATTGCCATATAGCCGCGCCTTTCTATATACTTTTTAAATGGCGCATATTCTTCGTTTCTTGCGCTTATAGCTGAAACTATTATCACCATTACCGAAAGAACAACAACAAGCTGCAATACCTCAAAAACGTTCATTATGCCGTATTTTTTGGCGGTCGCGGTTCTTTTTCTAAGCTGCGCAAGACTGTGTTTTGCTACCTGCGCGCATATCATAGCAAGCATTACCGCCGTAAGTGAGACAGCATATATAACGAATATTTCGGCATAGAGTTTAAAGCTGTAAGCGCCCTGCAAATTTACAAAAACTTTTGAAAGCAGCGGTGTCAGCAGCTTGGAATACGCAAGCTCTGCAAGTGCAAAAAGCGGTAAGCTTACCACAAGACATTCGCACAGATATGATGCAGCCGCTTTGCCTTTTGTGCAGCCGCAAATTCGCATTATCGCCAGCTGTGACGAGCGTTTTTCAAGTATATATCTGTAGAGGATTGCCATGTTCACAGCGGCAAGCGCCGAAATAAGCACCGACAAAAGCATTATCGTTCTGTAAAACTCTATTTCGCTGACGTCTGTAAACTCTATAGGGTCTGCCGCAATTTTATTGTCAGTCGCCGCCGAGATGCATTTTGAAATATCATCATAACACTGCTTTGTGATATTATCTTTGAACCGCATCTGAATAAGCACCTGACTGCCCATTGAATAAAGCCGTGCGTTTTCGGGCGCGGCAAACGGCGATATGTACATATTTTTTTCATCAGGCAGACTGCCCTCGGGCGCAGGCATTACCTTATAATTTTCGCCGCCTATTTTTATGTATTCTTCGTCTTGCAAAGTGTTGTAGATGACATTTAACAAGCTGTCCTGCGCATCGGGCAAGGCATTTGTAAAGTGCGCATTTATGTCAAACATATCTTTTGTAACGTACACGATTTTTTCGCCGCTTGTAAATTCTTCGGGAGAGCAAATGGCGGTAGGGCTGTAATTTTCAGACCAGCGTATCTCGCCGTCTACAGAAAGAGTGTTTGTAAAACATAATACTCCCTCTTTGTTGTTTTCGCTGTAAAAAACGCCGTCTACGCTGTCATCTGCGTTTATCACGGCAGGAGAAGTTGTCAGCCACATTATTGTCATATCTTTTATGGCGCGGCGCGTGCTGTCCGAAAGATCAGACACAAATCCCATTATCTGCTGTGGGGTAACATCTGCACAATACACGCTGCTTTCAGAGTAAAGCTGACTTTCAGTCTGCGAAAATGTCAGTTCCGCAGGGGCTTCGCCGCTGTCAATAAGCTTGTTGTAATTATAGTACACGCCGTAAGAAAAACATATAACAAGGCAGGAAACTATAATGTTCAGCACTAAAAGCGCTGCCAGCAGCCGCTGCCCTGTGAACATATTTTTCAGATCTTTTCGCATAATAGAAAACATTTTTTCTTCCTCCTTTTAATCTTCTTTGAGCACTTCTTTCGGCTGGTTAGAACCTATTATCATCAGCGGCATTATCATTGACAGTGCGAGGTAGAGCGCTATAACTCCTGCACATACCCCGAAGTGCCACCAACCGAACGAAATGACTGTTTCTTTAAAGAATGTCAGTTTGCCTACAATCAGCACTGCAGCCGCCAAAATGCTTGCTATACCACAGGTAATTGCGCTGTTTTTAAGGCTTCGCAATGCGCAGGTGCGCCACCTTGCACCGCAGATGTAGAAAATAGCATAGTTCCTAAGCTGCCGTTTTGTGTATATCGCGCTTATTGATACGGTAGAAATTATCGTAAGTATGAAGATACAAACAGCAATCGGGAAAAGGGTATACATTTGTGCATATATGTATTTCATGCTGTTTTTGCGTATCACGGAGAGTTTTGTTGCCGTGAATTGACGGTTCAGGTCATCGCCGTGCCTTGCAAATTCTTCATCGCTCAAGCCGTCATAGAACACAAACTGTGTTCCCCACACCACGCCGCTGCCCTTAAAGCAGGCATATTCATCTGACAGCCTTGTAAGAAGCCAGTCATTTTCTTCAAAGCCGTCACTGAACACATTATAAATGTCTCTGTGATCCTCATGTGCAAGCGGCTTATCTAAAACATACGAAGCAATACTTGCCTTATCTTTTAAAATACCTATGATTTTGACTTTTTCTGTAATTGTCTGCAAATTGCCGTCATTGTCGGATAACTGAAATTCCTGCGTAAGCTCGTCGCCCACCTTATATCGTCCGCCGCAGTAGGTAATAACGGCAGGTATGTATCCGTCCTTTTCGTATGTGATATCGGTATCCGAAAGCCACACACCGTCTTCAAGGGGCGGAGCATAGCTTTCTATAAATTCATCATCATATGCAATACCGCCAAAATTAACATCGCCTATCACTCGTGACATCATCTGCGACATAGTAATATCCGAAGTGCCTGCCGCATCTTCAAAGTCTTTATCATAAACTGTGGGGTCTGTCGCTTCCACCAGATAGCCCTTGCGGTCAAAATACTTTTCAAACGGCGTGTAAAGCGCATATCTTGAAATTATCGCAGAAACGATAAGCACCATCATTGAAAGCACCGCCGCCAGCTGTATAACTTCAAATACTTTCATAATACCGCCTGCTTTTCCTGTTGACTTGCCTGCGCTTTTAAGCGCAACAAGGCTGTGAGAGCGAACGGTGTGTATTATCATCACGAGCATTACAAGCGTTGAAGCGGTTATGTATATATCGAATATTGCGGCGTAAAGTTTAAAGCTGTAAGCGCCTGCCATATTCGGGAAGAGAGAAGTAAGCCGCGGCATGATAAGCTTATGATAAACAAGCTGTGTAAGTATGAACAGCGGTATATTTATTAAAAGGCACTCTAAAAGATACGAAGCTACAGCCCCGCCCTTTGAGCAGCCGCATATTCTGAAAATAGCAAGATGCGACGAGCGTTTTTCAAGTATATAGCGATACAGTATTGCCATGTTTATCGCTGCAAGCACGGCAATAACTACCGAAATGAGCATGATAGTTTTGTAGTAATATATTTCTTTTGCTTCGGTGATCTGTATATCTTGCAGATAAACATCGCTGCCCAGATAAGAGAGTGAGTCTTTAATATCTGCATACTGTTCACGCGTTACAGGTTCGTTGAATGATATTATGCAGCATCTGGATCTGTACATTTTATCTGTATTGTCATGAGCAGAACCAAGCTCAACCTTTGCTTTATCACTAAGCGCAGGCAGAGGGATCGCCGCAACATATTTCGGCAGGGTGCCGGTCGGCATATTACCGATTATTCTATAACTTTCTCCCCCTATTATAACATGATCGGCATCAGAGGGGATATGTCTGTATGCCCAGTTAAGTTCTTTGACCTCATCGTCTATATAAACACTTTCGCTGTAGACAGAAATATTTGATTCAGAAAACATACTCTCGTCAAGCACTATCATCTTTTCACCGCTGTTATACTGCTCCTCGGTAAAATATTGACCTGCGCGGGAAGTATCAATAAACTTGTCTCCGTCAATGCCTATATGGTATCCAACGGTCATGTAATATGGCTCTTTGTCATCAGAATACCATTCGTCTGCGGCGTTATTGTCATAATTTACAGACATAGGTGTCTCAACAATAAATTCAACTGTTACATCTTCAATATTGCTTTTTGTATCGTCAGACCAGCTTTTCATCATATCCATGAACATAGAGGGAGATATGTCCGCAGCGCTTCTTACATCGGTCTTATCGCTTGGAGGAACGTTGTGTTCTTTGTCTGTATAAACATAAAGCTCTTTCAGCTCCTCGCTCTCTCCCTCTTTGATAACAACATTATAATTTTGGTAAAGGCCGTATGAAAAGCATATTACAAGGCAGGAAACTATTATATTCAGCACCAAAAGAGCCGACAACATTCGCTGCTTTTTAAATTGCCCCGTGAGATTTTTGAATACCATTTTGAACATAAATATTCCTCCTTAAAATTCCTTGCAAAAGAGAAAATCCCCCTTTGAAAATGTGCATAATTATTCTTTCATAAATACGTACACATCAAAGGGGGATATTGTTACAAAAGAAATCAAAAATCGGCGTGTTATACAAAAAATAGTTTTACTTATTGTGAAAGATATACAAATCTACACTTTACCTCTGAAAGAAAGCGTATCACTTCCCTTTTGCAAAGCTATAGTTCCCGTGCGCGCAATTTCAAGTATTCCGTAAGGCTCTACAAGCTGAACAAAGCGCTCCAACTGCTGCGGCACATCTGCAAGCTGCAAGGTAAGCGTGGTAGGCGTAATGTCAAGTATTTTCGCCTCCATTACCTCTGCCACCGTAAGTATGTCGCGGCGCGCGGCTGCATCGGCAGAAAGCTTCACTATCATAAGCTCCCTTGCAATAAGCTCCTCGTCGGGTATCGTTTTTACTTTAAGCACTTCTATAAGTTTGTTGAGCTGCTTTTCTACCTGCTCGGTCATGTGCTCGTCGCAGGTAACTATTATAGTAATGCGCGATATGTCGGGGTCGTCGGTAACGCCCACCGCAAGGCTGTCTATGTTAAATCCGCGGCGTGTAAATAGCCCCGAAATTCTTGAAAGCACGCCTGCGTGGTTCTCAACAAGCACTGAGATCGTGTGTTTCATTACTCCTTACCTCCCTGCTTTTTAATATCAACTTCAAGCAATACGCTGCCGCCGCTTTGGGCAAATTTAGTCAAAGCTTCCTGCGCTTGCTCTATTTTAGAGATCTTTAAGTATTCAATACCGCAAGCCTGCGAAAGCTTTTTTATATCAACCGATGCAGCCTCGCCATATTTCAGTATAAGCAGTTTTACGGGTATGTTTTCTGAAGCAAGTATTGTCATATCTGAAAACGAACAGCAAAGAGACCTAAGGCTGCAAATGCAGATAACTTCCCTGTCCTCGCTTTCACTGCATGATGCCTTAACGCCGATAGCCGTTGGCAGCGCAAAGCCCGAACCGTTCATTCCTATGCGCGATATAAACCTGCCCTGCTTTATTTTCAATGATTTCACCGCGTGAGACTTTATGCCTGCGCTTTCGCATACTATCGCGGCGTTTTCCGATATAACGTCCGACAGCAGCGAGAAGATATACTCCTCGGTCAGCTTTTCACCAACGCTTGGCTGCGTGCGGTGGCTGTCAAGATACTTTCTCCAACTGCCGTGCTTGCACTGTTTTACCGCATCGCTAAGCTGTCCCAGAACATACTTGCAGTCACCCACAAGCGGCAGGTCGGCGGAAATATTCTTGCCTATCTCGGCAGGGTCAATATCAATGTGAAGTATAGTCTTGTTTTCAATACCAACCGGCAGCGACCACAGCCGCGCACCAACTATCAAAAGTACATCGCAGTTTGCAATTGCCATATCTGTAAGCGTTGAAGACGGTTCACAGCAGCCGAAAAAGCGTTTATCGTCATACGGAAATACCGAGAATCCCCCAGCGGTAGAAACGGTAGGCATATCCAGCTTTTTTGAAAGCGCACGCGCCTCATCGCAGGCATTTGAAGAAAACACTCCGCCGCCTACTATCATCAGCGGTCTTTCTGCCTTTTGCAGAGCCTGCGCAAACCGCTTTACCTGAGATGTATTACCTTTTTGTATAGGGTTGTAGCCTCGTATCAGAACGCTTTCAGGGAAAACGGGGTCAATTTCCTGCCGCTGGATATCAACAGGTATATCAATAAGCACGGGGCCGTGTCTGCCCGAAGAAGCTATATAAAACGCCTCTTTTATTATGCGCGGTATGTCCTGCGCGTTTCTTACAAGATAGCTGTGCTTTACAAACGGCTCTACCGAACCTATAATGTCTGCTTCGTCCGAAACATCTCTGCCCAGAACATCTGACGACACCTGACCTGTTATCGCAATAAGTGGCACACAGTCGGTATACGCCGCCGCCACTGCCGCAAGCATTTTAAGCGCACTTGCACCGCTGCCGCACACGCTCACGCACGGTTTGCCCGTCATCTGCGCGCAGCCGCCTGCCGCATGACCTGCGCTTTCCTCGCTGTTCATGGGAACATATCTTATTGAAGAATTTTTCAGCGCCATGCACACAGGCTCAATATTATAACCCTCCACGCCGAAGACTACCGAAGTTTTCTCCGCTTCAAGGCATTTTACAATTGCTTCACTTACTAACATTTTCATCACCCGTCCGATAATAATACATAAAAATATTATACAACACCGCGCCGTCTTTGTCAATCACAGTACAAAAAAAGACCGCACAAAGCGGTCTTTCAATGCTGAATTTATTCGGCAGATGCTTTCTTTGCGGCAATATCAGCAAGAGCGTCTTTTCTGGAGAGATTTATTCTTCCCTGGTCGTCTATCTCCATTACCTTAACAACTATCTCATCGCCAATGGAAACGCAGTCTTCAACCTTTTCAACTCTCTTGTTATCGAGCTTGGATATGTGAACAAGTCCGTCCTTGCCCGGGGCTATCTCAACAAAAGCGCCAAAGTTCATTATTCTTACTACCTTGCCCTTATATATAGCGCCTATCTCGGGATCAAAGCCGATAGTATTGATAATATCTATTGCTTTCTGAGCCTTTTCAAGGTCAAGACCTGAAACAAACACATTGCCGTCTTCCTCAATGTCTATCTTACATTCGCAGTCGGCAGCTATTTTCTGAATTACCTTTCCGCCCGAGCCTATAACCTCTCTTATCTTGTCAACAGGCACTTTGGTGGTGAGCATCTTAGGCGCCCACTTGTTTACGCTTTCTCTCGGCGCAGGTATAGCTTTAAGCATTATCTCATCGAGTATATAGTCACGAGCCTTATGTGTTTTTGCGAACGCTTCCTTGATTATATCATAGGTAAGACCGTCAACTTTTATATCCACCTGAATGGCTGTAATACCCTTGTGAGTACCGCCTACCTTGAAATCCATATCTCCGTAGAAGTCCTCAAGTCCCTGAATGTCTACCATAGTCATCCAGCTGCCGTCTTCCTTGGTGATAAGACCGCAAGATATACCCGCAACGGGAGCTTTTATCGGAACGCCTGCGTCCATAAGAGCGAGAGTAGAACCGCATATAGAACCCTGCGACGTAGAACCGTTAGAAGATAGAACTTCCGATACCATTCTTATTGCATACGGGAAATCTTCTACCGACGGTATAACAGGAATGAGCGCTCTTTCTGCCAGTGCGCCGTGACCTATCTCACGTCTGCCGGGGCCTCTGTTAGGCTTAGTTTCGCCTACAGAGTATGACGGGAAGTTGTACTGATGCATATATCTCTTTGTTTCTTCTTCGTCAATGCCGTCCATTCTCTGAGCATCGCTTACAGGGCCAAGAGTGCAGACTGTGAGAACCTGTGTCTGACCTCTTGTAAACAGACCCGAACCATGAACTCTCGGGAACAGACCAACTTCGGCAGCGAGCGGACGAATCTCATCAATGCCTCTGCCGTCAACTCTCTTGCCCTCATACAGCCAGTTACGAACTATCTTCTTCTGAAGCTTGTACATAACCTCGCCTATTATCTCTGGCAGGTTTTCATACTTCTCGGAAAGAGTATCCAGAACTTCCTGTGTGATAGGAACAAGTCTTGCATCGCGAACGTTCTTGTCGTCGGTATCAAGAGCAACCTTTACTTTCTCACCAACAAGAGCCTCTACCTCATCCATCATGTCGTGGTCAAGCTCCATAGACTCAAACTCAAACTTAGGCTTGCCTATCTGCTTCTGTATATCAGAGATAAAAGCTACCATTTTCTTTATTTCTTCGTGACCCTTGATTATAGCCTCGAGCATAAGGTCGTCGGGTATCTCGTCAGCGCCTGCTTCTATCATAACTACCTTTTCGGCAGAGCCTGCAACTGTAAGATTAAGCCTGTTGTTCTCGCCGCGCTGCTCCAGCGTAGGATTAAGAACCAACTCGCCGTCAACGTAACCTACGTTTATGCTTGCAACAGGGCCGTTCCAAGGTATATCAGATATTGAAATAGCGATAGAAGCTGCAATTGCGCCTGCTATTTCGGGTGAGTTGTTGGGGTCTACCGCAAGAACAGTCATAACAACTGAAACGTCGTTTCTCATATCTTTCGGGAAAAGCGGTCTTATAGGTCTGTCAACGCAGCGCGAAGCCAGTATTGCCTTATCGGAGGGCTTGCCCTCTCTTTTAAGATAAGAACCCGGTATCTTGCCTACTGAATAAAGTTTCTCCTCAAAGTCTACCGAAAGCGGGAAAAAGTCAATGCCCTCTCTCGGCTGCTTGCTGGCGGTAACGTTGCCCATAACAACGGTCTCGCCGTATCTTACGATACAAGAGCCGTTCGCAAGTCCGCACATCTTGCCTGTTTCTACTACAAGCGGTCTGCCTGCATAGGTAGTTTCAAATGTCCTGAAATTTTCAAACATGGTTTGTCCTCCTATAAATTTTTTGCGGCAGCAGCTTTAGCAATAAACACAACGCTTGTCATCGAGCGCTCTGTTTAATGCTAATCGCCACTGCTCATATATACACTGAAAGGCAGCGGCACATTGAATGCTGCTGCCTTAGCGTACAGTTGTTACTTTCTGATACCGAGCTTAGCAATAATTGCTCTGTATCTTTCAATATCCTTCTTAGCAAGATAGTTAAGAAGATTTCTTCTGTGACCGATCATCTTATAAAGACCTCTTCTGGAGTGATGATCGTTCTGGTGTGTTTTGAGATGCTCTGTAAGATCGGCTATTCTTTTTGAAAGGATAGCTATCTGTACTTCGGGAGAACCCGTATCGTTCTCGTGGTTTCTGTTCGCTTCAATGATAGCGTTTTTTTCTTCTTTGCTCATCATAGTGGTTCGTACCTCTTTCTTAAATTTTTCCTGTGACGAAGATAATGGCTGATACGTTTCCGCATTGCGGCTATATCCGAATATCTGCGTTCACGGTAATTTTTACAGTCAAATATACTTCAACTGCACAACATTAAAATTGTACCATATTACAGACGAAATGTAAAGAGCGTTCACAAATTATTAAGAATTTATTTAAAATTACAACCTGCTTACTCTATTCCGTGCTTTATTTTTGCCGCCGTAAGGGTATTTTTCATGAGCATGGCTATCGTCATAGGCCCTACACCGCCGGGAACGGGTGTTATAAAGCTTGCTTTTTCTTTCGCGCTGTCAAAGTCAACGTCGCCGCACAGTTTGCCGTTTTCAAGCCTGTTCATGCCTACATCTATAACAACCGCACCATCTTTTATCATGTCGCCTGTTACAAGCTTCGGCACGCCTACCGCAACTACGAGTATATCGGCTTTTCTGCAATGCTCGGCGAGGTCATTTGTTTTTGAATGGCAAATAGTTACAGTTCCGCTCTGATGCAACAGCAGCATTGACATCGGCTTGCCGACAATATTGCTCCTGCCGACTACCACACATTCTTTGCCCTTTATCTCAACTCCTGTGGAAGCAATAAGCTCCATTATACCGGCAGGCGTGCAGGGCAAAAAGCTGTACTCCCCTATCATTATCTTGCCTACATTAACGGGGTGAAAAGCGTCAACGTCCTTTTCGGGAGAAATGCTGTTTATAACTGCCTTTTCGTCAAGGTGCTTCGGCAGCGGCAGCTGAACAAGTATGCCATTCACATTATCGTCTTTATTGAGCTTATCAATAAGCTGCAAAAGCTCTTCCTGCGTGGTATCTGCGCCCAACGCGTACTCGTATGACGTAAATCCGACCGTTTCACAAGCCTTTTTCTTGTTGTTTACGTATATGCGCGATGCAGGGTCGTCACCCACAATAACCACCGCAAGACCTATGCTTATGCCATATTTTGCTTTTACAGCCGCTGTTTCCTTTGCTATTTCTTCTTTCACTCTTGCCGAAACGGCTTTTCCGTCAATAATGTTTGCCATACTTTTATTACTCCTCGTCATTGTTTTCATCGCTGTCATTATCTTGGGCGGCAGTTTCACTTTCTACTGTTTCGTCTGCCGCAGTATCGTCATCTTCATCAAGAATACTCTCATATTCTTCGGTATCTTCTTTTATCAAGCCTTTTTTAAGGTCGGCGAAATACTTCTTTTCTGCCTCTTTAAGTTCTTTAAGCTTTTCAATATGCGCTTTGTTTCCCTCTTCGCCAAACTTTTCGTCATACTCTTTCTGAAGCTTTGAAAAATCCTTGCCCTCTGACTTAGCCTTTGAAATGCTCTTTTTTAGAGCCTTTTTCTCTGCCGCTCTTTCTATATCGAGCCTATAAGCCGCAAGCTGAACTTTTGAGTTTTCCGTCTGACAATAAAGTTTGCCGTCGCCTGCACGCTTTGCCATACCCCTGAATATGATTATCAGAACAATAGAAGCCAGCACGCAAGTACCTGCAACAAGCTGTGAAACGCGGATATTTCCAAGATAAAGGCTGTCGGTGCGAAGACCTTCTATAAAGAATCTGCCAAGACCGTACCAACCTATATAAAGCAGGAACACCTCGCCGTCAAACTTTCTGTGTTTGAAATACAGGTGCAGCAGCACAAAGCCTAGCAAACACCACAGCGACTCATATAAAAAGCAGGGGTGAACAGGCAGATAGCAATTCAGCTTGTCACCTGTTTTCAGAAAATAATCGTCGCTTACGTTTACAAGGTAGGTTATCGTAGTCTGGCTCATCATGCCCCACGGCAGCGTTGTGTTAGTACCGAAAGCCTCTTGGTTGAAGAAGTTTCCCCACCTGCCTATGCATTGTCCTATCAAAAAGCACGGGCCGCATATATCAAGCATGGCAAGCAGGCTTTGTTTGTGCATTTTTACGATTATGCCGCCTACCAGCACCGCACCGATAAGACCGCCGTATATTGCAAGTCCGCCGCTTCTTGTGTTGAAGAAATCTTTGAAACCTACACCGGTATCATTGAACACCACATAGTAAAGCCTAGCACCGAAGATAGCGCCGATAAGACCGCCTATTATAGCATCAGACATTTTATCGGGATTAAGACCCGTCGGCACCATTTTTTTATAACCGTAAAACAGCGCCAGCACTATTCCTATCGCAATAAGAAAACCGTACCAGTATACCTTGAAGTTTATGCCCGGTATCGTGAAGCACACCCTGTCAATTGATATGCCTGAATTAAAAATATTGTCCGAATCGCCGAAGAACGGAAAATACGTCTTGTTCGGGTTATCTTTTATGGTGGCTATCGTTTCTTTGCTCACCTCTTCGGCAAACATTAAAAGTCCGTTTAATGATGTCATATTCTTCTCTCCATTATGTTTTATTGTTCTTGTCAGTTGGCAGCACCAAAGACATTGCCATGCGCTCGGGGTCAAACAGCTCGGGAAGATCTTTAGAAATATCCTCAAAGGTCATTTCCGCAAATACTTCTATATTGTCAAACACATCTATTCCCATAAGCGCGGAACTCAGCATTATCTCAGCGCAGTACTGCACTTTATCAAAGCCGCGTATCATGCTGCCGTATCTTGCCTTTTTAAGAATATCGAACCGCTCTCTGTCAAGACCGTTCTGCGCAGCCGCAGCAAGTTCTTCCTGTATCCGCCTTGCGACCGCATGGGGGTCTTTCGACTCGCCGCTGATCACGTTATAAAAATACCCCGGACCATAGCAGCATTCTGTCGAGAACGAAGAATTTATCAGCCCCTCTTCCGTCAGCTTGTTATAAAGTTTAGAAGTATTTCCAAGCAAAAGCTCCATTATCATAGATGCCTCATAGCTCTTTTTAAGCTGCTCTTTACCGCTGTAGGGGCAGCACTTGTAGCCGATATTGAAAATAGGCTGACCCACAGGAAAAACCGATGTCTTCTCCTTTTGCGCTATTCTCTCGGGCTCGTTGAACGGCTTTATCTCAGGTTGAATGTTTTTTGAGTGTACGAGCAGTTCGTCACAAATTTTTAGCACCTCGTCAACATCAATGTTTCCCGCAATACACAGCACCATATTATTAAGGTTATAAAACGTATTGTAGCATTGATACAAAAGCTCGGGCGTTATTTTTGCTATAGATCCAACCGTTCCTGCAATATCTATCCTGACAGGGTGCTGTGCATACAGGCAATTGAGCAGGTCATAAAACGACTGTCTTTCGGGGTTGTCGCGGCTCATCTGAATTTCCTGCCCTATTATGCCAAGTTCCTTTTCAATCGTCTCTTTTGTAAAATACGGCTTTTGCACGAATGACAGCAGCACCCTCAGCGAATCCGCGTAATTTGCCGTGCAGCTGAAAAGGTATGCGGTGTGGTCAAATGTCGTGTAAGCGTTGCCCATAGCGCCCGTTTTAGCATACAGTTCAAAAGCATCGCAGTCTTCATTTTCAAAAAGCTTGTGCTCTAAAAAATGCGCTATGCCCTCGGGAACGTCTGTAAAGTTTTCTTCACCCTCAACGCGAAAACTGTTGTGCAGCGAACCGTATTTTGCCGCGAACAGCGCTTCCGTTGTGGTAAATCCCTCCATCTGCCACAGAAAAATATCGAGCCCACTTGGGTGCTTTACATAAACATAGCTGTCGCTGCCTTTTTTGTCGGTGAAGACTTTTCTTTCATATTCACTGCTCATTGTGTTCCTCCTCTCCGCTTGTCGGTCGCAGAGCATACACAGAATCAAGCCTGAAACTGTTTGCGGCAGAAATTATATCTTCGCGCGTAACGGCATTGAGCTTATCTATCACTTCATTCGGCGTATAGCAGCTGCCCCTGCGGCACTGCACCATATACCAAGAGATAAGCGAAAGCATACTGTCATAGTTGCTGCGAAACGCGCCTGTTATCATAAGTTTTGTTTCTGCCAGCTCTTTTTCGGTTATATCGCCGCCGCACAGCAAAGAAAACTGCTCATTTATAGCATCTGTAGTTTTTTCAAGGTTTTTATCGTCAATGCCGCTTTCAACTAAAAGCGTATTGCTGTATTCTGCAAAAATAGAAGAACAGCTGTAGCACAGGCTCATTTTCTCGCGCACGTTCATAAACAGTTTTGATGTCGGTATCAGCCCGAACAGCGCAGCCAGCAGTTTTGCGGCATACAGATCGCATTTTGGCGATTTATACGCCATTACCAGCCTTGTCTGTTTTATGTCCATGTTCTCTGACATCTTTTCCGTCTGCGGCTTTATCTGCGACGGCACATAATACTTCGGCTTATGAACATTTCCTCTCGGTATCGCAGAAAAGGCATCTTCCAGCATCTTTACTGCATCTGAAACATCTTCCGAACAGCCTACATATATTTCTATATGCGAATCTGCCAGAAAAGACTTGTAAAGCCCAAACACCTGCTCGTTTGTAACGGTCTGCGCATCTTTTCGCTCTCCGTATATAACTGCCCCCAACTTCTCACCGCGGTAAATAAGTTTTGACGTAGCCTGTTTCAAGGCATACGAGCCTTTGTTGTTTATCTCCGAGTCTATCTCGTCCAAAAGCTCCTGCTTTAAAAGAGAGAATTCTTTGCTGTCAAACGCGCCGTTTTCGGTCTTTGGTGAAAATATTGCACTTAGAAGCACCTTTACAAGCTCTGCGGTAACTTTTTCGCCGTCTATGGTATATCTGTCAGCAATGCAGCCTACCAGAAAAGTTGTGACATAGTTGTTGCCAACTATTTTTTCTGAATCAGAAAATGTCGCATCATAAAGCGAGGCAAGCTTCATATTAAGCGCCTCACGCGTGGGGTACTCGGCATTTGACACCGACAGAATATTTGGCAGCAGCGCGCGAGCCGGCGTTTGTGACGGTTCAAAATCGCTGACAAACTGCACCGCTACAAAATTTGTTTTGAACTTGTCATCGCGTATCTCGCTTAAATATACGCCGTCGGCAAGCTGTTTTCTGTTGTATTTTACAGGCAATAAAAGCACCTCTTTCACTATCACACTTGTGTTTATGCATTAAAACGTACATAAGAATATAAATATTATATCACAACTTTTCAGAAATTTCCATAGTTTCAGCGTTATTTTATAAATTTTCATAAAACCGTCACAAAAACAAAAATCCCGATGTAACATTTGTATACATCGGGATAGAAAAAATTGTCAGTTCCAGTCGGCTAAAACGGCATGACCCTCGTTAAGCGAGCTTTTAACATCTATAACGCGCTGATTTTTGCTGCCCTTGAAATGAAGCTCAAGACTTCTCTGCGAAAGCTCAAATCTGCCGTCTATCAGAAAATCAACATATTCAAGCAGTTCGCGCCAGCCGTTGGTCTCGCTTGCGCCGTCAATAAGCTGTTCATAGGTATAACCCGTATAGGTTATAACGTTCAGCCCATGTTCTTTGGCTGATTTCGCTATAGGCACTAAAGCTTTTGCCTGACACATCGGTTCTCCGCCGCTCAGGGTTATGCCGTCAAGCAGCGGATTTGACAAAAATTTTGAAATGATCTCATCGGTATCTGCTTCACTGCCGCCGTTAAAATCATGCGTCTGCGGATTATGACAGCCCTCGCAATGATGCGGACAGCCCTGCGTAAATACCGTAAATCTTATTCCCGGCCCGTCAACTATAGAATCATTGACAGTGCCTGCGATCCTGAGTTTCAAATCAAACTTTCCTTTCTTTTGCGATATTACAGACTATGCTTTACTCTGTCCTCTACCTCGGCGCGCTTGGCATTGTTGAATCTGTCAAGCGTACCTACAAGGTAGCCGGTTATTCTTCTTATACGCTCAAATCCTACCTGATGTTCTTCCTCGGCACGTCCGCACTTGGGGCAGACATCGCCTATTATGCCTGTATAGCCGCAGCATGGGTCGCGGTCAACGGGGTGGTTGATAGAGCCGTAGCCAACGCCGCTTTCTTTCATGCAGCGAACGATTTTTTCAAACGCCGGCAGGTTTTGCAGCGGGTCGCCGTCAAGCTCTACATAGCTTATATGACCTGCGTTTGTCAGAGCGTGATACGGGGCTTCTATCTTTATCTTCTCAAATGCGCTGATAGGATAATATACGGGAACATGGAAAGAGTTGGTATAGTAATCTCTGTCTGTAACGCCCTTTATTATGCCAAAGCGTTCTTTGTCCATTCTTACAAATCTGCCCGAAAGGCCCTCGGCAGGGGTAGCAAGCAGCGAGAAGTTGAGCGTATACTTCGCGGTCATCTCGTCCATGCGTTTTCTCATCTTTGTAATTATTTCAAGACCGAGCTCCCTCGCCTCTTCGCTTTCGCCGTGGTGCTTGCCTATAAGAGCCACAAGACATTCTGCAAGACCTATAAAGCCGACAGACAGCGTACCGTGCTTCAGTATCTCTCCTACCTCGTCATCGGGGCCGAGCTTGCGTGAATCTATCCAAACGCCCTGACCCATAAGGAACGGGTAGTTCTTTACCTTTTTGCTGCTCTGAATACGGAAACGGTGCAGCAGCTGGTCAACGCAGAGGTCTATCATTTCATCAAGGCTGTCAAAGAAAGTGCCGATATTTCTGTTAGCCTTTATTGCAAGTCTCGGCAGGTTGATCGAGGTAAAGCTGAGGTTTCCTCTGCCGGTAACTATTTCTCTGCTCGGGTCGAAAACGTTGCCTATAACTCTTGTGCGGCAGCCCATGTAAGCTATCTCGGTATTGGGGTCGCCCTCTTTATAGTAAGGCAGATTGAACGGAGCATCTATAAACGAGAAGTTCGGGAAAAGCCTCTTAGCCGAAACGCGTATGGCAAGCTTGAACAGATCGTAGTTGGGGTCTTCGGGGTTATAGTTCACGCCCTCTTTTACCTTGAATATATGTATCGGGAAAATAGGAGTTTCGCCATTGCCGAGACCTGCCTCCTGAGCGAGCAGCACGTTCTTTATGACCATTCTGCCCTCTATCGAAGTATCCGTTCCGTAGTTAATAGAGCTGAATGGTGTCTGCGCGCCTGCACGGGAGTTCATAGTGTTCAGATTGTGTATAAGAGCCTCCATAGCCTGATATGTAGCTCTGTCTGTCTCTTTTTCCGATGTCTTGTAAGCAAACTTCTGTATCTTTTCGGCAGTAGCCGCATCGGTAAAGCCCGTCAGCAGTTCTTTTTCAGCCTTGAAATAGTTCTCGTCCATGTTAATGGCAGGCTTCATACCCTGCTGCGAGAGCTTTTCCTTTATCTGCTTTGCTATATTTTCCGCATCTTCAACGCCTGCAAGCAGTTCAAGCGCTCTTGCAATGTTATCAACATAGCGGTGTGTGAACGTTTTTCTTACGCCGTCAGCCATGGCATAGTCAAACATAGGCACGCTCTGACCGCCGTGCTGGTCGTTCTGGTTAGACTGTATAGCAATGCAGGCAAGAGCGGCATAGCTTGAAATATCGTTAGGCGTTCTCAGGTGACCGTGACCTGTAGAAAAACCGCGGTCAAACAAATTTTTAAGATCTATCTGGGTGCAGGTAGTCGTAAGGGTATAGAAATCAAGGTCGTGTATATGTATATCGCCCTCAGCGTGAGCCTTTGCGTGCTTGGGGTCAAGCACATACATCTCGTAAAACTCTTTAGCGCCGACAGAGCCGTATTTGAGCATAGTACCCATGGCGGTGTCGCCGTCAATGTTGGCATTCTCTCTCTTTATATCGCTGTCCTTAGCCGCCTTAAAAGTAAGGTCTTCATACACTTTCATAAGGCGTGTATTCATTTCTCTTGCTCTTGTGCGGTTAGAACGGTAAAGAATATAAGCCTTTGCTGTGGCAGCATGACCTTCTTCTATAAGCACCTTTTCAACGATATCCTGTATCTGCTCAACGGTAGGAGTTTCAAGGTCGTTTGCCATAAGTTCGTCGCCGACTTTTCCTGCAAGAAGCAGCGCCTCGTCATAGTCTGTGCCGCCTACAGCCTGCGCGGCTTTGAAAATAGCATTAGCTATCTTCTCAATGTTAAACGTTACTGTTCTTCCGTCTCTTTTGCGTATCCTCGTGATCATTTTGACTATCTCCCCTTGTTTTATTTTAGTATTTTTAATTAGTACATCTAGCAGAAAGCGGCAAGGTCAATCACAATATATTGTGGTCGAAAGTCGCTAAATAACAGTATACAGTATTGCGGTCTTCAAGTCAAGGGGGTACGGCAACTTTTTTGCCATTTGAAAGATAAAATTATCAAGGCATTTTTTGTTTACATTGCACAAACAACAACACACCTTTACAGCCCAGATAAAATGCAAACCGCGCTGCATAGGCGCAGGAGGGCAAACGTGCATTATTTCACAAAAAGCAAAAAATCAAAACAACAGCCTGTAAAGAAATAAACTTTACAGACTGCACATCATCATTTCAACTATTCATTTAATCTATATCGCCGTCATCTGTATCTGTGATACTGTCATCAGCCGCTAAGCTGTCACCGCCGTTGATATAAACGGTAGTCACCGCAGCTGCCGATCTACCGTCGTCCGTCCGATTTTCCTTGCTAAGCACATCGTCAAGCGATGTTTTATACATATACAGCGCAAAGAAGCCAACAAGTATAAGCACGACTATCAATAATATTATCTTTATATTCAGCGATATTTTCTGCCACACAGTAAGCGGCTTTTTATCTTCGTTTTGTTTGCTCATTTTTGTTTCTCCGTTCCGCCAAAGGCTTAATACACGCCTATAAATTCAAGGTAGTTCTTTTCGGGCAGTCTTACGGTGGAGTTCGTTTCTTCGCTCTCGCCCTCCATTTTATAGGTCAGCGTATCGCTTCCGCTCCAGTAAACTTCCGGCACTTTGCCTCTGCCGTAGAAAAACTTTACTTTTCTCTTTATACCCTTTTGTTTAAGCGTGAAAAACTTAAAGCTCTTGTCCTGTCCGTGCGGAATGACATAAATAATTACCTGTCCGTCCTCTTTGTTCTGAACGTCGCACAGATAAAACTGCATCGTTCCGTCAGGCGAAATGGTGTTGTCGTTTGCTGTAAGCTGCATAACATAGTTCATATCATACATAGAATACACCGGGTCATCGGGCGATAAATTCTCGTCAAGAACTGTTTCTACAGCCGATGAACCAAACAGCATATTAAATATAAAGTATGCAAAAATGCCCAGCACATACAGCATGATGTAAATAGTACCCAGCAGCACTTTAAGATTATTAGGTACTGTAATATAGAAAAACATTATTATCGCAACTATAAGCGGCGGCACGAATATAACGATATTGTGCATATTGAATATCACAAGAAAGAACACTACGGGCAAAAGCAAAAGCCCCGTTATCTTCGTTAAAATAATATCTTTCGTGTACAGCATAAACACAAGGAACAGCGCGCTCAAAATAAAATGCACCGCAAAGAACGCACCTTGCGCGCCTTTCCTTATCTCTAAGTCATATAAAAATGTGGCAACGGTCAAAAGCAGCACCTCTGCGATATACACAAGGTTGAATACTGCCAAGCCCCGCTTTACCCATATGTTTTTTAAAATGTCTTTCATTTTTATAAAGTCTGCCTTTCATTCATTTTACAGCGGTCAGTTGTTTGAAGTATTTACTATCAGCTGTTCGCCGCCCTCAAGACCGCTTAATATCTCTACTTTTCTGCCGTTTTTATCGACCATGCCGGTTTCAACGTCCATTTCCACCTTTGTTCCGTCAACAAGCACGTTTACATACTTTCTTCCGCCGGAAGACTTCAAAGCTCTTTGATCTATAACAATGGTATTCTCTTTATAGTTCACGCTGAAAAAAACGTGTATCGCGCCAAAACCGTTAAACTCCGTGCCCTCGGGAAGATCTATAACATAATTAACGCCGCTGCCGTATACGCCGCCCTCTACCATTAACATGTCAACTACTCTGCCCTCGACCGATGTTCCGTTCATCTGAGTGACCTCGACCTTGCTGCCGAAATTCACGTTTTCAAGAGGCTCATTATTTACAAACGCACAAAGATATTTGCTGCTCGTATCGGCTATCTCGCACAGATACTGCCCTGCCTGCACCTTATCGCCTGCATGAAGTTCGCCGCCGTTCATGGATATCTTGCCGCTGCACGGGGCGTATATCTTTGATAACGATGCCTTATCAAGAAGCCTGTCGTAATTGTTCTGCTCAAGTTCATAATTCACCTTGGCTTTTTCAAGCTCAGCGCCCGTAACGCCAGAAGCGGCCATATTATCATAAGTTTCTTTGGCGCTGTCGGTAACGACCTTCTGCGTTTCAAGTTCGTCTGAAAGATCGTCGGAAATAAGCTCGCAGATAAGCTCACCCTCTTCAATGGTGTCGCCCGTATAAAGCTTGCCTATTATGCCGTTTTGCTTGATGTAAACATACTCTTTATAAGGATAAGTAAATTCGGTATTCTGAATATCGTATATCGAACCTATAGAGCCTACTTCGACCGTCTGAGTATCGTATTTTATCTCGGTAGCATCGATAATAATATCCTCGGCTTTGCTGCTCTCATCTTTTTTACCGCAGGCAGACAGAGAAAGCATCATCACCGCCGCCATTAAAGCTGCCGCATATTTTTTGAACATAAACAGACCTCCCCTCGCAACATGACATACTACTTATATTTTAGCATTATCAAATTAAAATTACAATATCAACAAATTCAATTTATAAACATTGTATAAACATACAAACCCACAAGGAAATTTTTGTATATCTTGACTATATAAGTTCAGCTATTATGCTGTTGGATACCAAAAAGCCTTGTGCGGTAAGTGAAAGCATTTTGCCGTCATACTTTGCCATACCGTGCCTGCAAAGCTTTTCTGCAAGCGTTTCAAACCTAGCAACATCGCCGCCAAGCTCTTTGTACTTTTGCACGCTAATGCCGTCTGTAAGCCTTAAAGAAAGCATGGTATATTCTTCAAGGGCGTTACATTCGCCGTCTTCCAAAAGTTTTTCAGGCGCGTTTATATAGCCTTGAATGTCTCTTTTATAATAGTATCTTTTGCCGCCTATAAAAGAATGTGCCGACGGGCCGAAACCGTAATAAGGCGCAAGCTGCCAGTATTTCATATTATGCCGCGAACGAAACCTGCCCTTGCAGAAGTTTGAAATTTCGTACTGCTCAAAACCATTTTCTTTGAGCATATCAACCGCCGCCAGATACATTTCCGCGCTCGTGTCATCATCAGCAATACTGTTTTTTATTTCATCGCAGTCATACGGTGTGTCTTTTTCGATCTTGAGCATATACGCCGAAATATGCGTTATCGGCAGCGAGCACAGCTTATCTATCGAAAACATCAGGCTGTCAACACTCTGCCCTATTATGCCCATCATCAGGTCGCAGGAAATATTTTCAAAGCCTGCATCATACGCTTCAAGTATTGAAGTTTGTGCCTGCTCAAAGCTGTGCAGCCTGCCAAGCGATTTAAGCTCACTGTCAACACACGACTGCACGCCGAAAGATATTCTGTTAAAGCCTGCTTTTGTAAGCTCTTTATAGTAACTTTTATCGGCTGTAAAGGGGTTGCTTTCTACTGTAATTTCGGTATCTTCTGCGGTGTTAAAGCTCCTTTTTACCGCTTCGCTAATATCGCAAAGCAGCTTTGCAGGCATAAGAGTAGGTGTTCCGCCGCCAAAATATATAGAATCTACCGAGATCTCTTTATTGCCTGTACTCTGTATATCGCGTATAAGCGCTTTTGCATACTCATCAAACATATCTTCCGCGCCTGCGAGAGAGTAAAAGTCGCAGTATGGGCATTTCCTCGCGCAAAACGGCATATGTATATAAACTCCTGCGTTACTCATCGTCTTCACCGAATGCATTGTCTATAAAGCTTTTGGTATCCTGCGAATTGCTGCGCATTTTTCTTACTGCCGCACGACCGCCGCACCTTGCTATACACACAATGTACCCTGCAACATAGCAGGTAAATATTTTTATGATATAGATAGAAATATCTCTGTATGACAAATAAAAATACTTTGAACGTCTTTCAAGAAAGTCAACTATATGCCTGTGAACGATTATCTGCAAAAACAGCCCCAGCCCGACGCTGAGCAGCGTAAAGAACGCCATGCCGCACAAAGCTTTTGACAGGCTGTATTTTGCAAGCACAAAACCCATAAGCACACAGCCGAAAAGCGCGAGAGCTACCGCGAACCCACGCATCACATTTGCATAACATTCATACAAAAGCGGAAAGACAGCCGCGCCTACAAGCCCGCCTGTTATCGACTGTTTTATATAGTTCTGTTCGTTCTCCATAAAAAGAGTATGCCTTTCTATAGTTTTATCAAAGCCGAAATTGCATAAAGTATGCCGACAAACATACCGAATGAAAATACAGACCCAAGCGCAATTGCAAGTATAGCGTTAAGATCGAATACGCCGCCCTTTTTGGTAAGCAGTACGACGGTATCTTCCGAGTGTTTATAAAACAGCCGCTTGCCCAGAAATTCGGCAGGAAACACCGTGCTTGCCTCTTCTTTTCCTATAACATACCAAGCTACCTTAAAGCGCGAGTTTTCTTTCTCCGCTATTTCTTTGAAGCGCGCTTTTACCCGTTTGCAGGTAAAAAGCCGAAAGAGCGAAAACGCAAAGAAACAAAACATCGCAAGGCACAAAAGGTCAAGCAGCCCAAGCAGCAAAAGACCTATATCAAAAAAGTTCACGCCCACTAACAGAAGTATCACAAGCACCAAGGCAAACGTAATAAGAAATTCCATTTGCTGCTCCTTATTCGTCAAGCTTGAGGACTGACATGAACGCCTCCTGCGGAACTTCAACGCTGCCAAGCTTGCGCATTCTTTTCTTGCCCTCTTTTTGCTTTTCCAGAAGCTTTTTCTTGCGCGTTATATCACCGCCGTAGCATTTTGCAAGAACGTCTTTGCGGTATGCTTTAACTGTTTCTCTTGCTATTATCTTGCCGCCTATAGCCGCCTGAACGGGTACTTCAAACATCTGGCGCGGTATATTTTCTTTAAGCCTTTCGACCATTTTTCTGCCGCGCGCATATGCACTGTCAGCATGAACAATAAAAGAAAGCGCATCTACCATTTCGCCGTTAAGCAGTATATCCAGCTTTACAAGCTTGCTTCTCATATAGCCTTTAAGCTCGTAATCAAACGATGCATACCCTCTTGTGCGCGATTTAAGCGCATCAAAAAAGTCATACACTATCTCATTGAGCGGCAGGTCGTAATGCAGGTCAACGCGGTTTTCTTCAATATACTTCATATCTTTGAAAACGCCTCTGCGCTGCTGGCAAAGATCCATTATATTTCCAACGTGTTCTGACGGCGAATAAATATGCGCCTCAACAAAAGGTTCTTCGGCGTATGAAATAAGCGTAGGATCGGGGTAATTTGTAGGGTTGTCAATATAAAGCGTTTCACCGCTTGTGAGCGTTACTTTATAAATTACCGACGGCGCTGTAGTTATAAGGTCAAGGTCGTATTCGCGCTCCAGCCGCTCCTGAATTATCTCCATATGCAAAAGGCCTAAAAATCCGCATCTGAAACCAAAGCCGAGAGCCACCGAAGTTTCGGGTTCAAAAGAAAGAGATGCATCATTAAGCGCAAGCTTTTCAAGAGCCTCTCTCAGATCCTGATACTTCGCTCCGTCTGCCGGGTATACGCCCGAAAACACCATAGGATTTACTTTTTTATAGCCGGGCAAAGGCTCGCTGCACGGGTTTTCAACGGTAGTAACGGTATCGCCCACGCGCGTATCGCCTATATTCTTGATAGAAGCCGCAATATAGCCAACTTCGCCTGCTTTCAGTTCACCGGTCGGCACAAGGTCTGTAGCGCCCATGCTGCCTATCTCAACGGTCAGAAACTGCGCGCCCGTCGCCATAAGTTTAATAGTATCGCCTACTTTTATAGTTCCCTGCTTTACGCGCACATAGATAATAACACCCTTATAGCTGTCGTAATAACTGTCAAATATCAGCGCCTGCACGGGGGCGTTTTCATCGCCTTTGGGCGCAGGAATATCGGTTATAACTCTTTCAAGAACATCTCTTACGTTAAGTCCTGTTTTTGCCGAAATGCGCGGTGCGTCCATGGCAGGTATGCCTATAATGTTCTCTATCTCACTGCACGCTCTGTCAGGGTCGGCAGAGGGCAGATCTATCTTATTTATAACGGGCATAACTTCAAGGTCATGCTCAATGGCAAGATAGGTGTTTGCCAGCGTTTGCGCCTCTATTCCCTGCGAAGCGTCAACTACAAGTATTGCGCCCTCGCACGCCGCCAGTGAGCGCGACACCTCATAGTTAAAGTCAACATGGCCCGGGGTATCTATAAGATTAAAAATATACTCTTCGCCGCTCAGAGCCGTGTATTTCAGCTTTACAGCCCTTGCTTTTATAGTAATTCCGCGTTCTCTTTCAATATCCATATTGTCGAGAAGCTGTTCTTCCATATCTCTGAGCGCAACAGTAGACGTAAGCTCCAGTATCCTGTCGGCAAGCGTAGACTTTCCGTGGTCTATATGCGCTATAATACAAAAGTTTCTTATATTTTCCTGTTTCATACGTTTACGCCCTTTGAAATGTTTATGTATTTGCTCACTGATGCAGCCTGCCGCTTATTGCCGTGACCTTGCGAAGTTTTTCTGCGAGATTATCGGTAGTATCTCCGCTGTCAATGCGCCAGCGCCAATTTGTGCCGCAGGTAGAGGGTACGTTCATTCTTGCCTCGTTGCCCAAAGAAAGCACTTCCTGCATCTGCGTTATAGCTGTATCTGCAATACTCGTAAAGCAGCAGTGAATAAACTTCCAGTTTACATCGTTTTTGTCATCCGCGCCGATATAGTCGCGGATAAAATCTCTGTAATAGTCGCCGCAGCTGTTATACCAGCCCATTATGGTCTCGCTGTCGTGAGTACCTGTATACGCAACGCAGTTTGTATTTTTAAAATTGCATGGCAGATACTCGCTCTGACAGTTGGGGTCAAAGCCGAACTGCATCATCTTCATGCCGGGAAAGCCGCAGTCATCAAGCAGTTTTCTGACGCTTTCGGTGATAAATCCAAGGTCTTCGGCTATTATCCTTACATCGCCGAGCTTTTTCTTTGCCATGGTGAACATCTCGGCGCCGCAGCCTTTTTTCCACTCGCCGTGTTCAGCCGTTTCGTTTTCGGCAGGTATAGCGTAAAATGTATCAAATCCGCGGAAGTGATCTATTCTTACAACATCATATATCTTTTGCGCAAAGGCTATGCGGTCTATCCACCACTTGTAGTCCTGCTTTTTCATAACTTCCCAGTCGTAAACGGGGTTGCCCCACAGCTGACCTGTCGGCGCAAAACCGTCGGGCGGGCAGCCTGCAACGTTCACGGGCTTTTTGTCCTCGTCAAGATCGAAAAGCTCGGGGTGCTGCCATACGTCAACACTGTCAAGCGCGCAATATATAGGTATATCGCCTATTATCTCAATGCCGTTGTCGTTTGCATACTTTTTAAGTTTGCCCCACTGCGTGAAAAATTCATACTGCAAAAAGCGGTGAAAATCTATTTCATCACCAAGGCGTTCTTTTGCCTCTTTAACTGCAAAACCGCGGCACATAACAAGATCCCAGCTCCAGTCATACCACGCCTTGCCGCCGTTATCGTTCTTGATAGCCATAAACAGCGCGTAATCATCTAGCCATGAGGCGTTTTCTTTGCAAAACTCTTTATACTCCTCATCTGGTACAAAGCGAGAAAAAGCTTTTTTCAGCACGCCCCAGATATTCTGATATATCAGAGCATAATCTACATAGCCTTTTTCTTTAGACCATTCAACATTTTTGTATTCGTCGGCTTTCAAAAGTCCGTCTTCTTCAAGCTGCTCAAAGTCTATAAAATACGGATTACCTGCATAGACCGAAACCGACTGATAAGGCGAATCACCGCAGCTGGTAGGACTTAAAGGAAGTATCTGCCAGTAATGCTGACCTGCTTTTTTCAGCCAGTCAACAAATGAATACGCCTCTTTGCCCATTTTTCCTATTCCATACTTGTTTGCAAGACTGGAGATGTGCATTATCACACCGCTGTATCTCATAAAAATACTCCTTTAATATATATTGTTGCGCCGCCTTACAGCGACATTCTCTTCTTTAAGCGAATATCCCTGCCGCGAAATTCAACGGGTATGAACATACCGAGCAGGCGCGAAACTATGCGTTCGTTGTACCTCGCGTTAAGCTCTTTATACGAAAGATTTGTAGAAACTATAGTGGGCAGCCTGTAATTTATACGCGAATTTATTATATCGTAGATCTGCGCATCGTTGAACCCCGAGCGAAACTCCGAGCCTATGTCGTCTAAGATCACAAGGTCTGCGCTGAGAAGCATATTCACGGTGTCGCCCTCCGACCTGCCGTAATGCTCCTGCTCTATTTTTCTAAGAAAATTTGAAAGACTATCGTAAGCCACGCTGAAACCGCGTTCCAGCACCCTTTTTGCAATTGCCGATGACAGCAGCGTCTTGCCAAGCCCCGTTCCGCCAAAGAAAAACATCATATCACTTTGGGTGGAAAATGTTTCGGCATAGTTTATGCACATATCAAGGATCGCTTTCATTTCCTGCCTGTTTTCTTCGGGATAGAAATTTATATCAAACTGCGAAAAATCATTCAGAGCTATATGGCAGTCTTTGTGAAGCTGCTCTATAGAATACTTCCGCGCCAGTGTTTCAAGGCAGGCGCATCTGTTGCCGTTTACAAAACCCGTATCGCCGCATTTATCGCATATATAGTGAATATCCAGATAATCTTCGGGGTAGCCGAAAGAAACAAGCAGCTGCCTGCGCTCTTTCTGCGCTTCAAGATTTTTATCTGCTATTTTTCCTATTATCTCGCCCACGTTAGTTTCAGTCATAGCCTGCGCTATCTCAGTTACCGTGCCGGACAAAATTCTATTTACACGCGCTATTTCGGGAAATTTGCTTTCAATTTCTTTTATTCGTTTTTCACGCTGAGATATAGCCGCCGCCCTGCGCTCGTCTATTTCCGCCTGTGCGCGAGAAAGCGCATTGCTGTCGTATTTCATATCATTCACCTTGATCCATGCATTTAATTGTTTGCCGAAAGTTTCGGCTTATAGTTTTTGATAAATTCTTCAAATTCATCTAGATCGTATGACTTGCCGTTTTCAGAATTTCTGCCTGCAGAGCCGCCCTTGCGCGAATTTAAAAGCTCCTGCGCCTGCTGAACCGTTTTTACGCCTGCTTCATGCCAAGAATGTAGAATTTTGTTTATGTAGCTGAGCTTTACACTGTGGCTGTCGGTATTGTCAATAGATATCTCCCCTGCCATTTCAATAAGCTGGGTGGAAATACCCATTTCCTGCCACTGTGTAAAATATTCCTGCTGCTTTTTTGTTGTCTTTGAACTGAGCCCCAGCGCGCGTTTTACCTCGTTTTCAAAGCTGTGGTACTCCTCCAGACGAATAACTTCACGCTCAACATCTTTCGGAGAAGTAATGCCTCGCTCGTTCCAGTTTTTCGCAACGCTTCTTATGTAAGCCATAGTGCCTTTGCCGATGCGGCTGCAATACTGCGTAAGCATTACTACCGAAGCCACCGGAAAACCATAATATTCATAAATATCTACAAAAGCCGCCTGTTCGGAAGAATTTATAGTACGCTCCAGCGCCTTTTCAACAGAAGCAAACATAGTCCGTATATCAGGCGAATTTTCAGCAAGCTTTTGCAGGTCAGCAGGCGAATAGCGAATGACAGTTTTCTTCTCGGCAGCGCTGTGTGAAACGGTGCCAACTTTCGCTTCGGTATGCTCTTTGATAACGCCCTCTTCCTTGCCGTTTATGATAATGATACCCAGCGAGTTCCAGTAAAGCAGAGCTTCTTCTGCGGTCTCCTCGCTTACGCCGCACTTTTGGGCAACATAAGCGGTGTCAACGCTCGGCGAACCGTCAGCAAAAACGCATAGCAGCACCTTTATAAAGTCACCGCTCGAAAGTTTGAGATGCTTATCAGCCACCGCGCACGGCACACTGAAAAAGCTGCCCCACTTATTTATATCAATAGTATATTTCACGACAGTTCACCTCACTTTCAAAAATCACGTACATATTTATTATATCACATTCTGAGATATTTTTCAACGAATTTCTGACAATTTCGACGGTCATTCCACTACCACTTTATGGAAAACTTTTTTGCCCTTTTTGATAACTATTCCGTCACCGATCTCTATCTTTACAGACGGGTCGCTTATTTTTTCATCGTTTACAGATATACCGCCCTGCTGAACGAGCCTTCTGCCCTCGCTGTTAGATGAGGCAAGCTTTGCGCGCACAAGTATATCAAGTATGCCTATCTTGCCGTCAACAAGGTCGGCAGTTGGTATTGAGGTAGTGGGCATATCTGCGCTGTCAGAGCCGCTGCCAAAAATAGCCTTTGCGGCTGTAAGAGCTTTCTGCGCCTCTTCCTCGCCGTGAACTAGCTTTGTAAGCTCAAATGCCAGCAGTTCTTTTGCCTTGTTAAAGTCAGCGCCCTGCATGGTCTTTTCCATTTCTTCAATTTCCTCTATAGGCACAAAAGTCAGCATTTTCAGGCACTTGATAACATCGGCATCCGCAACGTTTCTCCAGTACTGGAAGAAATCATACGGCGAAGTCTTTTCGGGGTCGAGCCATACCGCACCCTTTTCGGTCTTGCCCATTTTCTTGCCCTCTGAATTGAGCAGCAGTGTTATTGTCATAGCATATGCGTCTTTGCCGAGCTTCTTTCTTATAAGCTCTGTACCGCCGAGCATATTCGCCCACTGGTCGTCGCCGCCGAACTGCATATTGCAGCCGTAATCCTGAAACAGCTTGTAAAAGTCATAAGACTGCATTATCATGTAGTTGAATTCAAGGAACGTAAGACCTCTTTCCATACGCTGCTTGTAGCACTCAAATGTGAGCATCTTGTTTACAGAAAAGCACGCGCCTACCTCGCGCAGAACGTCGATGTAGTTTAGGTCAAGCAGCCAGTCAGCATTGTTTACCACCATTGCTTTGCCGTCTGAAAAATCAATAAAACGGCTCATCTGCTTTTTAAAACATTCAACATTGTGCTCGATTGTTTCTTTCGTCAACATTTTGCGCATATCGGTCTTGCCCGAGGGGTCGCCTATCATACCCGTGCCGCCGCCGACAAGCGCAATAGGCTTGTTGCCTGCCATTTGCAGACGTTTCATAAGGCACAGCGCCATAAAGTGACCAACGTGCAGGCTGTCGGCAGTGGGGTCAAAGCCGATGTAGAACGTAGCTTTACCGGTGTTGATAAGCTCTTTTATCTCTTCTTCATCGGTAAGCTGCGCCAGCAGACCTCTTCTTTTAAGTTCTTCAAATACTGTCATTTTCTTCTCCTCATTTTCTATAAAATTTTCATTTCCATTATTATATTGCGTTCGTTAAATCCCACGGACTTGTAAAAATTATATGCATCTTCGTTGAAAGACTTAACGCCGAGCCGCAAGTCGGTACAGCCCTGCTCTTTAGCATATTTACTTACAAATTCCATAAGGCTTTTACCTATACCGCGGCGGCGAAAACATTCTTTTACCGCAAAGCAGTCTACCATGCACACCCTGCGCGGATATTTGGTCGGTTCGTCTATGCTTATCAGCTTAACGGCTGCGTATGCATTTACACCACCGTCATCATTTACCAAGATATTCTGATCTTCTCCCTGCAAATACTCTGAAAGCCTCTCTTTGAAATACTCCTGCGGCATAGAACGAAAGTCTGTCGGGTCGCTCTTAACGTGCAGCTCGTGAAGTTCAAAGGCTATCTGCGCAAGCTGCTCTATATCACTTTGATCGGCTTTTCTCAGCATAAAGTTCACCTCTGCTTAAATACCAAAAGCCCTCGAAGAGAAACTCTCCGAGGGCGAATAGAAACGCTGTACCACCTCAGTTTTATTGCAGCTTATTTAACGCCGCAACCTTTCAAACGCGCTGTAACGTGCGCACACGAAAACGCCTACTTTTGTTTCAGCGCTTTGGCTCAGAGATGTATTTCACGAAATGAACGGCGCTGCCTTACACCAGCCGACAGCTCTCTTTGCCCGTCAGTAACGCTACTTCTTCCCGTCGCAGCCTTTAGAATATAAAAACTTATGACGGTATTTATAATAACATATTTTCTTTCCATTGTCAAGAGCGCAGCTGTTTTTTTATTGTATCCAGCGCACCTTTTTCCAGCCGCGATACCTGCGCCTGCGAAATTCCTATCTGTTTTGCGACTTCCACCTGCGTTTTGCCCTTTAAATATCTCATATAAAGAATATTTTTCTCTCTGTCGCAAAGGTTTTTTACTGCCTCTTTCAGCGAAAGCTCGTCCAGCCAGCCCTGATCGTCGGTCTTGTCGCTTATCTGATCAAGAACATACAGATCGTCGCCGCTGTCTGAAAAAACCGGTTCATACAGTGAAAGCGGGTCTGTTATCGACTCCAGCGCCATAACTACGTCCGTCAGCGGAGCATTTATATCGCTTGCTATCTCTGAAACGGTGGGTTCGCGCTGCATTGAAGCCGTCAGCTTTTCTTTGCTCTGCATGGCTTTAAAAGCAAGATCTCTCAGCGAGCGCGACACCCTCACCGGCGAATTATCCCGCAAATGCCGCCGAAGCTCCCCCGCTATCATCGGCACCGCATACGTTGAAAACTTTACCTGGAGCGAAGTATCAAAGTTATCTATCGCTTTTATAAGCCCTATAACGCCCACCTGAAACAGGTCGTCGGGGCACTCCCCTCTGCCGAGATACTTTTGCAAAACGCTCAGCACCAGCCGAAGATTGCATATTATAAGCTGCTCTCTTGCAAGCTTGTCTCCTTGTCGCGACCGATTTATAAGTTCTATTTTTTCGCTCTCTTTTAACGTCTTTAACCTTGATGTGTTTACACCGCTGATCTCTACCTTATTATATTGCATGGTACATGCTCCTTAAAGTGGTATAATACATCTTTGCTTAATATTCCCTTTTTTGTCTTCCATATTCGTGAAAAATAAAAACTGCGTGCCGCACTGACACGCAGTAATTTAAGGAGGTAATTTTAGTTATTGCAGTTTTGACCGTCATTTTGCTCATCTGAAACAGCGCAGCCGCATGAAGTATCTTCAAGGTCTTTAGGGAAAAACTCGGATACAGGGAACGCCAGCTTGTCAAACAGCTCGCATGGGCTGTCAGTGTTGGAAGTGCATTCCTTTTCGGGCAGGCAGTATTCAAACGTAGGCACGAGCAGCGAAACACGCCTTTGCAGCTGAACTATAGAGAACATTCCTACCGTTACATAAACAAACTTGTTGCCAAGCGGTACAGGCTGAACGTCGTCGCAGTTGCAGCTGAGGCAAACGTCTGTTGCAGGGCAGGTCGGCAGAGGACGGCAGGTGGTTTTGATGTCAAGAACAATTGGGTCTACCACGCTTACACAGGCAACAGGCAACGTTGATTTGCAGGTGCAGCAGCAGCCGTCGTTCGACTCGTACTCGCTGACCTGATTTGAGCAGAATGTCTTGGTGTGACCGTCGCTGCCGTAGAGTATGACCTTTTTGGTGAATGCGCTCGTACCCGAGATCTGCGTAGGCACGCCGTTTGCCGTCGGGTAAACATCAACGTACACCGTAAAAGCATATGTAATATCTACCGAGTAAAAGCCGGCATGGAATGGTACAGGCTCGATAGCAAAGCTGACGGTGTCTACCTCAACGCAGCTGCTTTTTACATAACAGCTCGAGTTTACAAGCTGCTGATCCGCCGCCGAAAAGGTCACGGGCATATCTTCCAGACAATCCTTGTCGGAGCATGAATCGAAGATCTTTGAAACATCAATGCAAGCCGCTTCTTTGAAAGCGCCGTTAGGGTTTTCATTCATATTGATCACTTATTCCTTTCGCAGTATTACAGTATTGCAGTTTTGCATTTTGAAGAATTACTTCTCTATATTGTATTCTTACCGCTAAGGAAAAGTTACCGATTTTGAGTGAAATTATTTTGGGAGATAGCTGTTGATGATAAAAAATTGACCTTCAGGTTTCTGAAAGTCACATTACTTCTGCTATATATTGAGAGACATCTGTTTTTAGTGAATAATGAAAAGTGAATAGCGAATAACGAATAGTACAGAAACGCCTTCCTTACGGACAACTATTATCTTTAAACTATTCACTATTCACTATTCACTGAGCCATTAGCGTCAGTTAATGGCGTTTCTGGCGGAGAAGGAGGGATTCGAACCCTCGATGAGCTATTAACCCATACACGAGTTCCAGTCGTGCGCCATAAACCGGGCTAGGCGACTTCTCCAGAATTGCCTTGGGCATAAAGCCCAAAGCCATTCAAATAAAAAAACAAGTAAAACAAAACAGCTACCTTAGTATTATAACACAGCCGATTTTGAATGTCAACAGTTTTTGTTAGTTAAAATATTTATTTATCTCACTTATCTTCCGGCAGCTGCGGCACGGGCTCTTTGTTTTCCAGCAGATAGTCTACCACCTTGCTGTAAAACGCAGAAGGGTCAAGCATCAGCCGCTTTTTCATAAGTTCTGCCTGCTCTTTATCGGGCGCAAATAATGATAGCTGCATCAAATTCACATCATTCGCATCATTACAGGTGCAGTGCAGCATACAGCCTATCTTTTTCTCCTCTATCTCAATTTTTAGGGTGTTATCGTTTTTCAGCCTTGTAAAGAACTGTATACCAGCGGTCATTATCCTGTCGCGAAAGCTCTGCGGCACTATCGACTTAAACTCAATGGCGCACCGCTTGCCCTTTTCCTGCAAGACATACTTTTCGCTGTCGCCCGTGTCCTCCAAAGATACCATACCCGTTTCCAACATAGAGGATACAGCCTCCATGAAAAAGAAATAGTTCACTATGCCGTCGCCCGTGGCAATTTCTGTCAGCTGGCGCGGTGAAACGGGTCTGTTTATCTGATACAGAAAATAGCAGATAAGCACCTTTACGGCATAAATATCCGTAAGATTGAGCATATTCGGAGAAACATACTTTTCAAAATTAGCATCCATTTTTATCGCTCCGATCAGAAGTTCGGATATTCAAGCATATGAGAAAGCAGCGCGATGTTCACCGCAGCTTCAACGCACGGTACTGCGCGCGGAACTACACATGGGTCGTGTCTGCCGGTAATTTTCAAAGTTTCCTCTTTCATGGTAGACATATCTACCGTCTGCTGCGGCTTGCCGATAGACGGTGTAGGCTTCATGGCTACCCTGAGCGTTATAGGCATACCCGAAGAAATGCCGCCGAGTATTCCGCCGTGATTATTAGAACGTGTTACAACGTGACCCTGATCGTTTACATAAAACTCATCGTTGTTTTCGCTGCCGAGCATTTTAGCACAGTTAAAGCCAACGCCGAACTCAATTCCCTTAACGGCAGGAATGGCAAAAATCAGCTGCGCTATGCTGTTTTCAAGTCCGTCAAATATAGGCGAACCTATGCCGGCAGGCACGTTTACCGAAATACACTCTATTATTCCGCCAACGCTGTCGCCTGCCTGAGCAGCTTTTTCAATATCGTTCTTCATACGCCTGCCCTTGGCATCGTTCAGAACGGGAAAGCCCTTTTTGCGAAGATCAATAATGTCATCTCTTGTGGTAGTAACTGCATCAAAGCTGTCGTCTTTAATTTTATGTATCTCTGCGATATGCGCGCCCGTGTAAATGCCTCTGCGCTCCAGTATCTGACCTGCCACAGCCCCTGCAAAGCAAAGCGGTGCGGTAAGTCTGCCCGAGAAATGTCCGCCGCCTCTGGGGTCGTTAAAGCCGTTATATCTCAGCGCGCCCGTATAATCCGCATGACCGGGGCGTGCAAGCTTGCTTACTTTAAGATAATCATGGGAATGTGGGTCATCGTTGGTTATAAATGCGCAAAGCGGCGTGCCGGTGGTCTTACCATCAAGAAAGCCCGACATTATGGACGGCATATCCTTTTCCCTGCGCTGTGTGGAATATGCTTCCTTTTTGGGAGCGCGCCTTGACATGAAAGTTACCAGCTTTTCAAGGTCTATATATTCCCCTGACGGAAGATGATCCATTACAACACCTATTGCAGGGCCGTGGCTCTCGCCGAATATAGATATCTGTATTCCC
Organism: uncultured Clostridia bacterium; assembly: GCA_947589355.1. Lineage (GTDB taxonomy): Bacteria > Bacillota > Clostridia > Oscillospirales > Ruminococcaceae > UBA7477. The sequence goes on along the minus strand of CANPZC010000002.1, from coordinate 31,091 downwards.
TTATTCCAAATTGATGACATTTTTATTCCCCCTGTTTTGGTCTTAAAATATTGCTTGATATTATTCAAAGTTGTTGCAAGATACCGCCCAGTCGTGCATATTCCTCAAAAAAGTTTGGATATGATTTAGTCACGCACTGAGCGCCTTTTATAATTACCTTTCCTGTTGAAACGGTTGCGGCAACAGCGCTTGCCATAGCTATTCTATGGTCGTTGCAGGCGTCCACCTCTCCGCCCGAAAGCCTGCCGCCTTTTATAACTATATCTTCGCCTATACACTCGGCATTACCGCCAAGCGAGTTTATCATGTTACATACAGTCTCTATCCTGTCGCTCTCTTTAAGGCGAAGTCTTGATATATTTCTTATATACGAAACACCCTCGCACTGAGATGCCAGCACCGAAAGCACAGGCACTATATCGGGCGTATCCATACAGTCAACATCTATAGCCCTGCCGTCAAAGCGGCTGCATATGTCATAAATAGCTCTGTCGCCCTGCACGCTTTTGTGATCCATATTTTTAATATCAACATCACTGCCAAGAGCATTTGCAACGCAGAAAAACGCCGCCTGCGACCAGTCGCTTTCAATGTTGTGTATGCACGCTTTATAGGTCTGACCGCCTTTTATAAAATACTCATCTTTGCCGCGATCTATCTGTATACCGAAGTTTTTAAGACAGTTAAGCGTCATATCAACATACGGCTTTGATTGCAGCGGCGACAGCAGTTTAAGGTGCGAATCTTCTTCACACTTCGGCAAAGCCAGCAGCAGACCAGATATAAACTGCGAAGATATATTGCCCTCCAGCTCATACTCGCCGCCCGTCAGCTTGCCCTCTATAGTCAGCGGCAGACCGCTGCCGGAAAACTTTATGCCGTGTTTTGACATCTGCTCTATATACGGTGAGAGCGGTCTTTGCGGCAGCTTGCCCTCGCCTATAAAGGTCGCATTCACGCCTAGCGCGGCAGCCACGGGAATTATAAGCCGCAATGTAGTGCCAGATTCAACGCAGTCAACTTTCACATTTCCCTGCGGACAAACAGCGCCCGAAATAACGGCTGTACCGTCGCTTTCGTTGATATTCAGAGAAGCGCCTATCGCCTTGCAAGCGCCCAAAGCAGCCTGTATATCTTTCGGGGCAAGGCAGAGGTCATTAAGTACCGTATTGCCGTTTGCAAGAGCCGAGGCTATTATATACCTGTGCGCATCGCTTTTTGAAGTCGGCACCGAAATACTGCCGTGCAGCTTTGATGGTGTTATGGCTATATCCATATACAAAAGCTCCTTATCAAAGCTGGGTTATAACAGCCGCAACTTCGTTTTCCTCTACCTCTTTGGTATAGCAGCCGTCAAAGCACATCATAGCGCCTATCTCTTTCTGGAAAACAAACCTCAGCTTGCCGTTGCGCACCTTTTTATCTGTATACAGCTTATCTATTATAAGCTCTTTTCTTACATTTTCGGGTATGCGTGTAGGCAGACCGACTTTTTTCAGCAGATCTTCAACACGCTTTACGTTCTCATGAGAGATATAACCGTATCTCTCGCCAAGCCTCATCTGCGCTACAAGACCTATCGCTACAGCCTCGCCGTGAAGCATCATATAGCCGCTTGCGGTCTCCAAAGCTCTGCCAACGCTGTGACCGAGGTTGAGAACACTTCTCAGATCCTGTTCCCTTTCGTCCCTCATGACAACGTTGTATTTTATCTTGCAGTTACATTCGGCGACGTGTTCGCACACATCAAAATCAAATGTAAATACTCTTTCTATATTCTTTTCAAGATATTCAAAGAAGTCTTTGTCGCCTATACAGGCGTGCTTTATGGTCTCCGCAAGACCGCTTCTTATCTCTCTTTCGGGAAGAGTTATCCACGAAGCGATATCGATATAGACTTTCTTAGGTTGGTTGAACATACCTATCTGATTTGTGGCAAGCGCAGTATCTACCGCAACTTTACCGCCTATAGATGCATCGGCAGCCGAGAGCAGCGTTGTTGAATAAATAACGAACGGCACGCCTCTGCCAAAAGTACCTGCAACAAATCCTGCAAGGTCTGAAACAACTCCGCCGCCAACGGCAACTACCATGCAGTCGCGGCGAAGACCCGAACCGAGCATAGAATCCTCAACAAAGCCTTTTGTTTCACGGGTCTTACTCAGCTCCCCTGCCTGAATGGCGAACAGGTGCGCGTGATAGCCCTCGTCTATCAGCATATCGCAAATTTTCGCGCCGTAAAGCTTCAAAACATTAGTATCGGTGATAACGGCAAAATTCTTTATGTTTCCGAACATACCGCTTTTAATATCGCCGATAAGCTTTTCTTCAAGATTTCTTCCTATCTCGATATTGTAAGAATCATCTACCGTTTTTACAAGCTCGCATCTGAATTCGCTCATAGTCTGTCCACCCAATCCTTTTCTTCATATTCATCGTCATCGGTAATTACATTATACTGCTTTTTATCATATTTAAGCTGCTCGTGTAATTCATTTAACAAAAACAGCTTGGTCTTCGTTACAACGAACGGCACTGTTAGTATATCGCCGCTTTTGAGTGTTATAACAAGGTCGCCGCTGCTGCTCTGCACCGTTTTCAGAACATCTTCAAAACGTATATCAAACGCCCTTTTCTTTCCCAAAAACGACTTTGTTTCGTGTGTAAACCCGTCGTCATAAACTTTGGTTTTCTCTTTCGGGTCGCTCATAGAAGCAAGCTGCGCCGTTACAACGTTCAAAGCCGCCGAAACGACCGCCAAAAAGCATATTGCAACTTTTGCAAAAATGCCCTCGGCGGTAAGTCCCAGCAGAAACACCGCCGCTGACATAATATAAATAACTATGCTTTTAGTCCTTAATTTTTTCCTTTTGGCAGCCGTCATAGCCATTTGTCGGCGCTGAGCGGCAATGTCTTTTTTATCGGGATACTCATACAGCAGCATAAAGCCGTACCTTTCGCAATGGCGTTTACATACCTTTCAGTTCGTCAAGACGTCTTATCTCTTTTCTGATGATCTTGCCGCTTATCGTCTTGGGAAGCTCATCAACAAACTCAATAACTCTCGGGTACTTATAAGGTGCAGTGGCGTGCTTTACATAGTTCTGAAGCTCTTTTACAAGCTCGTCGGATGGCTTAAAATTCTTAGTAAGAACTATGGTAGCCTTTACAGCCTGACCTCTTATCGGGTCTTTAACTGCTGTAACAGCGCACTCAAGCACCGAGGGGTGCTCCATAAGAACGCTCTCTATCTCAAAAGGTCCTATACGGTAGCCGGAAGACTTGATAACATCATCAGTTCTGCCAACATACCAGAAATAACCGTCCTCGTCTTTCCAAGCGGTATCGCCCGTGTGGTAAAGACCGTCGTGCCACGAGGCGTTGTTATCCTCTTCGTTTCTGTAATAACATTTCATCAGACCCTTGTGGTACTGTCCCTCCGTGCGTATGCATATCTCGCCGACCTCGCCGCACTGTACTTCGTTTCCGTCACTGTCAGCCAGAACAACGTCATACAGCGGAACGGGCTTGCCCATAGAACCGGGCTTCGGTTCCATACCGTAAAGATTTGCAACTATCGGTACCGATTCCGTCTGACCGAAAGCTTCCATAAGTTTCAGACCCGTATACTCATAAAACCTGTTGAAAACTTCCGAATTGAGAGCCTCACCTGCGATGCAGGCATATTCAAGGCTTGAAAGGTCGTAATTTTCTATACCCTCTTTAATAAAGAAACGGTACATTGTAGGCGGCGCGCAGAAAGATGTTATCTTATACTTTTCAATGATAGAAAGCAGTTTAGCGCTGTTGAATCTTTCAAAGTCATAAATAAACTCTGTAGCTCCGCAGGTATACTGACCGAACAGCTTGCCCCACGCACATTTGCCCCAGCCTGTATCGGAAACTGTCAGGTGCAGTGTGCCGTCGTGAACATGGTGCCAGTGCTTGGCGGTCATTATATGCGCGGCAGAAAGATAGTGGCTGTGAAGTATCATCTTCGGGTAGCCGGTCGTTCCCGAGCTGAAATACAGCAGCATGGGTTCGTCAACAAGGGTGTCTACCCTTTCAAATTCATCGCTGTACTTTTCTATCTCGGTATCGAAGTCAGTCCAGCCCTCGCGCGGGTGGCGTGTGATAAATTTTTCAATAATGCCGTCATACTTTTTGCAAGCGCCGTCGATATGATCGGCAACTTCGCCGTCGCCCGTAGCAACAACATACTTTACCGAGGCTGCCTCAAAGCGGTATGTATAGTCCTTTTCAAGCAGCTGGTTAGTAGCAGGAATGCCTACAGCTCCAAGCTTTATAAGACCGTAAACACACAGCCAGAACTGGTAGTTTCTTTTAAGTACAAGCACCACCATATCGCCTTTTTTAACGCCGTGGTCTCTGAACATATTTGCGACTTTGTTTGTAAGCTTTGAAAGCTCTTTATAGGTGAATATCCTTTCTTCGCCAGATTCATGCAGCCAATGTATAGCTACCTTGTCGGGAACTTCTTTTGCCAACCTGTCAATAACATCGTAGGCAAAGTTGTAATTGGGCGGTGTATCAAGCTCAAACTTTGTGATATGTCCGTCTTTATCGTACTCTTCTTTAACAAAATTCTTATAAAAATTATTAAGGTCAAATTCGTGCATTTTTATTACTCCATTCTCAATATCGCCGCTGTTTTTCCACAGCAACGCAAAGCGGTCGGCATCTGCGAAAAGCCGCTGCTTTGTAAAATATTAGTTTGTTCCGTCTTATTTGTCAATCAAGACGGCGAGAAATTCACAGTCAGTGCCGCCGACGGCTATCATACCGTGATTCTTTCCCGAATCGTAATAAACCGAATCGCCCTCGTTTAAAATTACCTCATGTCCCTCGGTTATAAACCTGAGAGTACCTTTGAGGATATAATCCCATTCCTGTCCCTCATGCGTAGACATTTTGATAGGCTTGCCCTGTTCTTCTTCAATATAGGGCGCAACGACGAGCATCGGTTCGATCTTCTTTTCTTTGAACAGATATGCGAGATGATGATACTCGAAGCGGTCGCGCCTTGCAACGGGCAGACCCTTGCCTTTTCTTACAACAGAAAAATTAGACAGCGTGGGAGAAACACCGGTAAGTATCTCTACCATATCGCAATTGAATATTTCTGCGCACTTATACAAAAATGAAACAGAGAAATCCTTTTCGCCGTTTTCTATCTTTTCGTAATCGGTCTTTGATATGCCTGTAAGATCGCTGAATTCTTCTATAGAAAGGTCACAGGCAGTTCTCAGCCCTTTAAGTCTGTAGCCGACTTCTTTCATATTATATTCCATAAAATATCAACCTCGCAATAATTTGATTACAGAGCCGCAAAGCTCCGACGGCGAATCTATAACGATATCGCAGCAAGAATTTTCAAGCACATCTCTGCCGCGGTATCCCCACGAGCAGCCTATGCACTTTACACCGGCGTTTTTCGCCGTTTGCGCGTCTACGTCTGAATCGCCCACAATAACGCAGTCGTCTTTCGATACGCCGAGCTGCGCCATTATGCTGAAAATAATGTCAGGCTGCGGTTTCTTTCTGACATTCTCCCGACTTCCCTGTATCACATCAAACATAGCCTCGCCAAACAGTGTGTTGACTATTTTTCTGCAAAACTCAAAAGGCTTGTTGCTTGCCACCGCAAGTTTCGCTCCGTTTTCTTTAAGACGAAGCAGAGCCTCTTCAATGCCATTGTAAGGCAGCGTTTTGCACAGACATCTCTCCTCATATAGAGCAGAAAAGCGTTCAAATACAGTCTTCTCGGTCACCGTTCCCCTGATATTTTCGGGAACAGACCTTGTAACGAGCATTTTTGTGCCGTTGCCGACAAACATTCTGTACTCCTCGTAAGAATGAAGCGGCAGACCGTTTTCACTCAATGCGCCGTTCACACTGTCGCCAAGGTCGAATAATGAATTGACAAGCGTACCGTCGAGATCAAAGATGACAGTCATCTTATCCGCACCTCTAAGCATTATATAATTAGTTTACATATTATATCACAAATAAATTAAATTTTTATGAACAAATTATGTACTATTTATTACTTGTTACGTTTCTTCCCTAATATTTGGGCGTTTACACAAAAACCACGCCTTTACCACACATGATAAAATTATTCTTGCACTAAAACGTTTTATATGTTATACTTAAAATAACATATTACCGAGTATTTTCGGTCTTAGGAGGTCAAAAGATGAATATAGAAAAAATACTTTCCGAAATGACGCTTGAAGAAAAGGCTTCTCTGTGTTCGGGCAGCGATTTCTGGCACACAAAGGCGCTAAAGCGTTTCGACATTGAGCCTATAATGCTCTCGGACGGCCCTCACGGTCTGAGAAAGACCAACCGCAACCATTGCGTAACGGAAGCCAACGACGAAACAGCAATTGCGGTATGCTTTCCTGCTGCCTGCGCAACGGCATCTTCGTTTGACAAAACGCTTCTTGAAAAAATGGGCAAGGCTATCGGCGATGAATGTCAGGCCGAGGACATTGCTGTAATACTCGGTCCCGGAGTGAACATAAAGCGTTCGCCTCTTTGCGGAAGAAATTTTGAATATTTCTCAGAAGACCCCTATCTTGCATCGCATCAGGCTGCGGCGCTTATCAAGGGCATACAGAGCAAGGGCGTGGGAACTTCAATAAAGCACTTTGCCTGCAACAATCAGGAAACGCGCAGAATGGCTGTAAGCGCGAATGTTGATGAGCGCACGCTGCACGAGATATATCTCAGCGCGTTTGAATACGCTATAAAAGAAGCCAAGCCGTGGACTGTCATGGCATCGTATAATCGTCTGAACGGCGAATACACCACGCAGAGCAAATATCTGCTGACCGATATACTTCGCGATAAATGGGGCTTCAAAGGTCTTGTAATGAGCGACTGGGGCGCGGTTGACGAGCGCGAAAATGGCGTAGAGGCAGGGCTTGATCTGCAAATGCCCTCCTGCCACGGCAAGACTGACGAAATAATAGTTGAAGCCGTAAAAAGCGGAAAACTTGACGAAAAGTACGTTGACGAATGTGTGAGAAACGTTCTGAAACTTTACGACAAATACAAGACCAACCACAAGGGCGGCGAGTGGGATCCGAAAAAAGACCACGAACTTTCGAGAAAGATAGCCACAGAATGTGCTGTTCTTCTGAAAAACGACGGCGACATACTGCCGCTTGACACGGGTAAAAAGATATGCTTTATCGGCGCATTTGCAAAAACGCCGCGTTTTCAGGGCGGCGGTTCTTCGCACATAGAATGTACCAAAATAACCTCGGCTCTTGATGCTGTTAAAGAATACTGCGATGTAAAATTTGCTTTGGGCTTTGAAGCAGAGAGCAACGACCCCGATGAAAAGCTTATCTCCGAGGCTGTAGAGCTTGCCAAAAAGTGCGATATTGCAGTAATATTCGCAGGTCTGCCCGATTCATTCGAGTATGAGGGCGGCGACAGAAAGCATATGCGTATGCCCGACTGCCAGTGCGAGCTTATAAAACGCGTGGCAACTGTAAACAAAAACATCGTAGTCGTGCTTCATAACGGCTCGCCTATGGAAATGCCGTGGATAGACAGTGCAAAAGGTGTGCTGGAAATGTATCTTGCCGGTCAGGCGAGCGGCGGCGCGGCTTGCGATCTGCTGTTCGGCAAAGTGAACCCAAGCGGTAAGCTTGCCGAAACGTTCCCTCTCCGTCATGAGGACACCCCTGCATTTATAGGTGAATTCGGCTGCGGCGACAACGTTTATTACAACGAGGGATTATATGTAGGCTACCGCTGGTATGACAAGCGCAAGCTGCCCGTGCTTTTCCCGTTCGGTTACGGGCTTAGCTACACCAAGTTTGAATATTCTAACATAAAGCTGTCGGCAGATGAGATAAACGCCGACGGTGAACTTACAGTGAGCGTCACCGTTAAAAACATAGGCAGCAGAGCAGGCAAAGAAGTTGTTCAGCTGTATGTAAGCGACAAACATTCATCTGTTGACAGACCCGTTCGCGAGCTGAAAGGTTATGAAAAAGTTTCTCTTGAAGCAGGCGAAAGCAAAAAGGTATTCTTCAAGCTGGATAAGACCGCCTTTGCGTATTACAGCACCGATGAGCATGACTGGGTGGTAGAAGACGGCAGATACGACATCGAGATAGGCTCATCTTCAAGAGATATACGGCAGTCGGCGTACATTTTCATAAACAACGGCTATGTACCAAAAGTTCAATTTACAATTAACAGCATTGTCGGCGATATTCTCGCCCACCCTGCTGCGGCAGAAGTTTTTGTAGACTTTATAAGATCCGAAGTTGCCAAAGAGGGCGGTCAGGTAGGCATACAAAGCGTTGACGACTTCCCTGCCGACCTTATGCAGGTATTTTCGGACATGAGCGTGCGCACAACGCTTGATTTTGTATCTTCAAAAGGCATAACGCGCGAAAAGCTTATTGCCACATTAAACAGGCTGAACGACATTGTAAACGGCTGAAAGTAACGCATCTGCCGCCTGCGGAATATTATGTAGTAAATTTCGTTATGGGGGTATTTGAATGAAAATAATCGTCATCAAGCCGCCTAAAGTAGTGGCAGGAGCGCTGAGGCTGTTATTCGGCATCAAAAAGTGTCAGAACTAAAAAATATCCGTCGGAGAAATATCTTCGGCGGATAATTTTATTGCTTTTTATATGGTTTGTACTTCCATTCGGGAATAAGCTTCGCTTCTTCATACATAGCTTTGTAGCTTTCGTGCCGCGAGCGGCATATTTTTCCCTCTGCCATAGCATCTAAGACCGCGCAGCCGCTTTCTTTGGTGTGGCTGCAATTTAAAAACCTACATTTGCCCAGGTACGGTCGAAATTCGCGGAAACACTCTGCTAAGTCTTCTTTGAAAATAATATCGTACTGCGATGTATCAAAGCTAGAAAATCCCGGCGTATCTGCTATATAGCCGCCGCCCGAAAGCTTATACAGCGAAACGTGCCGTGTGGTGTGCCTGCCTCTGCCTAGTTTGCGGCTTATCTCGGCGGTCTTTTCTTTAAGGTCGGAGAACATACCGTTGAGCAGTGTTGTTTTTCCCACTCCCGTATTGCCTGCAAACGCCGATACCTGACCGCTTATGCGCTGTTTCAGCACATCTGCAAGGGCTTCATCACCGCCGCTGATACAGAACACCTCAACGCCGCAATCGTTGTAAAGCTTTTTAAGCTTGTCGGCAGGCGTTATGTCGGTTTTTGTAAAGACTATTATAGGGTCTATATTTTTATACTCTGCAACGGCTATAAATTTATCAAGCAGCAGCAAATTCGGCGATGGCTGACAGGACGACACGACAAGTATCAGATTATCGATATTCGCAAGCGGCGGACGAACGATAAAATTTTTGCGGTCGCTGACTTCAACGATAACGCCCTTGCCCTCGCCCATCTGCACTATTGAAACAATATCGCCGCAGCAGGGCGAAATGCCCTTATTTCTGAACGAACCTCTCGCGGTACATTCATATACACTATCGGAGACATCTACAAAATAAATGCCTCCGATAAGTTTTACTATCGTACCCGAGAATTTTTTATTCTCACAATCCATATAAGTTTTAATCTATCTTATCAAACTTGCTTTTATCAGCAAAAATATGTTTGACGGCATCCCGATATCCGATATAGTTGTCGTAATATGCATCGAACGTCGTAAATTCATCACCCTCATTGAAAGTCTTGACAGGTGTTGACGGATCGGTTGGATCAAAGAACCAACCTGATGAATTAGCTCTATAAGTACCTTTCTCTTCGTCAGGAAGATCATAATAAGTAGGTTCTTCCTGCGGCTGAGTTACAGGCGGTTCTGTTACTATAGGTGTAACTCCGTCGGCGGTGATGCTAAGGTTGCCCGTTACGCCCTTTACGGTATATGTGCCGTCGGCATTTGCAGCAACCGCAGAGCCGTTGACTCTTACTACCATAGAGCTTGAATTATATCCGCTGCTTACGCTTACCGAGAACGAGTAATCGCTGCCATCGGTAACAGTAGAAGCGCCCGAGAACGATACGCCTGTCACCTGCGCGAAGCTTACGGTATAAGTAGCCTTTGTGGTGGTCTCAACAATGCCTATGAACGCATCTTTGTCAACAGAAGTCTGCGTTGCGGTCTTTGCGTTGAAATCAACGGTAAATACTGCATATTTGACTGCTTTATTAGTCTTGGTATTCACGGCTTCGACCATAAGTGTCTGTACACCCTTGCCGCTTATGCCCTTTATCGTTATATTGTTGCCCGCATAATACTCGGCTTTATCAAGCGTTGAATGCTGTATAACAGCGCCCGAATCGTTGTATACGTTGAACGTGAACGAACCGCTTGCGCCGGCAGGTATAGGCACTGAAAGATCTACAGAACCCTCGCCCTCAACACCTGTTGAAACGCCTATTATTATTTCCTGGTCGCGAGGTATCGAAGTTCCCTCCATAACGCTCTGGCTTACAACTATTCCCTTTGCAGGGTCTTTTACGTCAACATCTTTGAACTGCACGTTGGTAAATCTCTTTGCCGAAAGGGCTTCCTGTGCTTCTTCTCTTGTAAGACCTACCACCTTAGGCATCTCGGAACTGTTGGAAAGAGGGCCGTAGCTTACATAAACAACTATTGTTGAGCCTGCTTCGGCGCTTTGACCGCTTTCGGGATCGACCTTGAATATAACGTCTACATCATACTGATCGTTCCAGTCTGACATCTTCTTTACTTCAAAGCCCAGCTGTTTAAGGTTATTCTCTATTGAATCGCTATATTTGTGACCTACAAGGTCGTCGGGAACTTGTATCATTCGCGGCCCTTTGCTGACCTTTACGCTTACGTTTATGCCTTTCTTTGAGGTCTTGCCCTCTGCAACGCTCTGGTCGAATATCAATCCCTCGCCGTACTCGGAATTGAACTCCTCAACAACGTTGAAATTGATCATATCTTTATACTGCTCTGCCGCCTGTGTATAAACTGTATTTATAAGGTTGGGCATTTCAAAAGAATCATCGTTGTTAGACTTATTGAACTTGCTTATTACACCGAAAATTACAACACAAGCAACTATAACTACAGCTACCGCAGAAGCACACAGTATCGGGAAGACATAGCTCTTTCTGGGTTCTTCATCTTCTTCATCGTCATACTCGTCATCGTATTCGTCGTCATCTTCTTCCTCGTATTTCTTAGAGGCGGCAGGCGTTACGGGAGTAAAGTATCTTGTGCCCTCGCTGTCATCTTCCTCCTCATCTTCACGAGGAATATAACCGAAAACTACCGACTGATCCATTTTGAAAGTATCGATATCCTTTATCATCTCGGCAGCCGACTGATAACGCTTTGCAGGCTCTTTTTCCACGGCGTGCATAACTATCTCTTCAAGAGCCTCGGGAATAGAGGGTACATATGTACGCGGAAAAGTAGGCTGCTCCTGCATATGCATAAGCGCGATAGAAACAGGGTTTTCGCCGTCGAACATCTTCCTGCCGGTAAGCATTTCATACAGCATTACGCCGACAGAATATATATCGCTTCTCTCGTCGGTATAATCTCCCCTTGCCTGCTCGGGCGAGATATAATGAACAGAACCTATAGTCTTTTCAGACATTGTTTTGCCGTCAACCCTTGAAAATCTGGCAATTCCAAAGTCCATGACCTTTATAGTACCGTCAGCAAACAGCATGATATTTTGAGGCTTTATATCCCTGTGTATAATGCCCCTGTCATGCGCGTGCTGCAAAGCTCTGAGTATCTGCGTGATAAAGTGCAGCGCATCTTTCCAGCGCAGCGCACCCTGCTGCTCTATAAATTCTTTCAGAGTAATACCGTCGATGTACTCCATAACGATAAACTGAATGTCATCGTTAAAACCAACATCGTATATCTTTACGATATTCGGGTGCGAGAGTACAGCTATAGCCTTGCTCTCGTTTCTGAAACGCTTCAGGAACTCCTCGTTCTCGGAAAATTCGGGCTTTAGTATCTTCACAGCGACGACTCTGTTTTCCATAATGTCAACTGCCTTATATACGTCAGCCATTCCGCCTATACCTATAAGCTCCGTTATTTCGTATCTTCCGTCAAGCTTTTTGCCGATATTAAGATCCATTGATTTCACTCCTATATATTAGTTATATCAGTCGTAATTACAGATCATGGCTAGGGTTATATTATCCTTGCCACCCTGAGAATTAACATAGTCAATAAGCCCGGCGACAACTTTATCGCCTTTCTCTTTGTTCTCTGCCCGCGCGTGTATAGCTTCGTACAGCATATCGTCACTGCAATAATTTGAAAGACCGTCACTGCACAAAATGATCTCGTCTCCGCGTGAAATATCTATCTCGAAGAAATCCACCTCAACTTCTTTTTCAACACCCACGGCTTTTGTTATATAGTGCCGCATATCGTGTGTGGATATCTCTTCTTTATTTATTTTGCCCTGCTCGTAAAGCATCTCAACATAGGTATGGTCAACAGTCACCTGCTCAATGCCGCCCGAAGAAAGATGATACGCTCTTGAATCGCCTACACTTGCGATATATGCAATATCGTCTTTCACAATTGCCGCAACACAGGTAGTTCCCATGCCTTTTTTCTCCTGCTCCTCGGCAGCTTTTTTGTATATCAGCGTATTTGCCGCAGATACCGCGGTAACCAGCAGATTTTTCATGCTCATCGGGCTGAAACTGCTGCGGTAATTCTGCTTTATCCTGTCATGAACGGCATTAACAGCAATGCTGCTTGCAAGGCTGCCAAAACCTGCACCGCCCATGCCGTCGCACACCACAGCGCACACAGCGCCGTCTTCAAACGAGCTGAACAAAAAGCTGTCCTGATTTTCTTTGCGTTTCATACCGATATCACTTGCCGCACAAACAAACAAAATATGTCACCTCTTTATGTCAGAAAGCGAACAATGCCGCCTTTTAATTTACTATATACCATACTGTCTTCTCAGCTGACCGCAGGCTGCGTTTATGTCCGCGCCCAAGGTACGCCTTACAGTAACGTTCATTTTAAACTTTTCCAGTGTTTCCTTAAACCTCATTGTTGACCGCCTTGACGACCTGTAATCTCTCTCGTCTATTTTATTTACGGGAATAAGATTTACATGGCACATCATGCCGTCTAAAAGCGCTGCCAGCTTTCGGGCGTCTTCATAGCTGTCGTTCACGCCCTCTATCACCGCATACTCAAAGCTTACGCGTCTGCCCGTGGCTTTGAAATAATCGCGGCAGGCGGTGACAAGCTCATATATATCATATTTATTATTTACAGGCATTATACTGCTTCTAGACTCGTTGTCTGCCGAATGGAGCGAAACCGAAAGAGTAATGCCAAGTTTCAGTTTGGCAAGTTCATATATCTTCGGCACAAGCCCACAAGTAGATAGCGAAACGTGCCGCAGGCTGATATTCATTCCCTCGGGTGAAGAAATAAGCTCAAAGAACCTTACAACGTTATCGTAATTATCAAGCGGCTCGCCTATACCCATAAGCACCACGCCGGAAATTTTCCTTCCGCTGTCGCGCTGGGCGGTGTATATCTGCATAAGCATTTCTGACGGCAGAAGATCTCTGCAAAAGCCTGCCTTTGTTGAAGCGCAGAAACTGCACCCCATTTTGCACCCCACCTGAGTTGATATACACAATGTGTTTCCATGCTCATATTCCATAAGTACAGACTCAACGTGTTCGCCGTCATAAAGCCTATATAGATATTTTAACGTATTATCGGTACAAGAGGCAAGCCTTTTAGCAATAAATAGTGAATTTATACAAAAAATTTCGTCTAGCCGCGCTCTTAACTGTGCAGAAAGATTGGTCATAGAGGAAAAATCAACCACTTGCTTAACGTGCAGCCACTCATATATCTGTCTCGCCCTGAATTTCTTTTCGCCCATGCTTTCAAGCGTTTCTTCAAGTTCGGGCAAAGTCATGCTTAAAATATCGGTTTTTCCGTTTATCTGAATAGTCTGCCGCATAGCACACCTCTTTGTGTCAACCGTCTTTTTTAAGTTTAGCTATAAAGAAACCGTCGCCGCCGAACATATCGGGGGTCATAGTCACAAACGGCTCATTCAGCCCCAAATTTTCACAAACATTTATAGGCGTGAAGACTTTGTTTTCCTGTAAAAACTTTTCAACAACCTGCTCGTTTTCAGCCTTTGAAACTGTGCAGGTAGAATACACAATCACGCCGCCGTCTTTTAAATACTGCGCCGAAGTTTTCAGTATCTCGTACTGGATCGCGGGCAGCCTTGTCAGCTCTTCCGGCTTTTTATACTTTATCTCGGGCTTGCGCCTTATTACCCCAAGCCCCGAGCACACAACATCACAAAGCACTTTATCGGCCTTTGGCAAAGAAGCATTTACTTTTCTCGCATCGTTTGCCGCCGCTGTAATGCACTTTATACCCAGCCTTTCAGCGCCGCTTTTTATAAGCGAAACTCTTTTTTCGTGAAGATCAAGGGCATATAACTTGCCGCTGTCTTTCATAAGCTCGGCGCAGGTAAATGCCTTGCCGCCCGGGGCGGAGCACACATCTATCAAAATGTCGCCCTCTTTGGGGTCAAGCGCCATACAACATATCTGCGAAGATATATCCTGAACATGGAACAGCCCGTTTTTAAAGGCAAGCGAATTTTCAATATCTCCGCCGCTTAAAAGCTGCACACAATCGGGAATTTTATCATTCACAGCAGCCTTAAAGCCGTCACGCGAAAGCGCATCTAAAAGCTCCCGAGCCGAACACTTCAAAGTGTTTGCTCTAAGCGTTACAGGCGGCTTGCCCACAGAGCTTTCCAAAAGCGAAAGAACCGTTTTTTCGCCATATTCATCCAGCCATTTATGTACGAGCCACTTAGGGCATGAATACTCAAGCGAAAGCTCGTCTTCTCTATCTTTCGATACGGGAAGCGGCATACCGTCTCTTATAAAGCTTCTCAAAACGCCGTTTACAAAACCTGCCGCCGAGGGATTTTTCATCATATGCTTTACAAGCCTTACAGACTCGTTTACTGCGGCGCTCTGTGGCACAGACTTCATATACAAAAGCTGATACAGCCCCATTTGCAGCACGCATACAGCCTCGTTTGAAAGCTTGTCCATCGGTATTTTTGAACGCTCCGCAATTATCCTGTCAAGCGTTACGAGCCTTTCCAGAGTGCCGTATGCCAAAGCCGCCGCAAAGCGTTTTTCATCATCTGAAAGCGCACCCTTGCTTATATAGCTGTCAAACGCAATATTTGAATACGCGCCGCTGTGCCTGCAATTGTAAAGCAAGTGATACGCTGTTTCTCTCGGGTCTGCCATACTATTTTCGGCGGTTGTTGCTTCTGTCGGCAACTATGATAAACAGTCTCAAAAGCGTCATAAGTGTTGAAGCAAGAGCCGCAACATAGGTAAGCGCGGCAGCCGAAAGCACCTTTCTTGCGCCGACAAGCTCATCAGGCTGTAGTATATCATAGCTTTCAAGCGTTTTTAGCGCGCGTGAACTTGCGTTGAACTCAACAGGCAGAGTAACGAACTGAAAAACAGCCACCAGCGCATACAGCGCCACGCCGAAAAATGCTATCCTTATGCCTGTTTCATTGTTTGAGTTATACGAAAACCCTGCAATTACAAGACCTATCATTATAAACAGTGTTGAAAACCTTGCGCCGAAATTTGTTATCGGTATTATAGCCGAGCGTATCTTTATCGGCACATAGCCCTCTGAATGCTGCACCGCGTGACCGCACTCATGCGCCGCAACGCCTATCGCAGCGACCGAGGTACTGTCAAAAACAGCATCAGAAAGGTGAACGGTATTGTCTGTTGGGTTGAAGTTGTCAGTCAGCTGCCCGGGTATTCTTTCTATGTTTACATCGTTAAGACCGTTGCTGTCAAGTATCATTCTTGCTACCTGCGCTGCCGTATACCCTTTGCGGCTGTAGTATGTTGAATACTTTTTATACGATGAATTTACCTTGCTCTGCGCGTACAGTGCAAACAGAATGGCAGGTATCATCAGCAGTATAGTCCAGTCATACCAATATACGAACGGCATATCTATCTTCCTTTCAAAAAGTATAAAAATTCACTAAAAAGTTACGAATTACCTATAATCTCGCCGTCGGTCAGGTGTCTGCCTCTCACAAAATCTTCCGACGACATTCTCTTAGCGCCCTCAGCCTGCACAACAACGAACCTTACGCTGCCTTTTCCGCAGGCTACTATGAATTTCTCTGCATTTATAAGCTGCCCCGGCGCACCCAGAGTCTCGTCTTCGCTTACAAGTTCGCTTTTATAGACCTTTATGCGCTTGCCTCTCACGCTCGTAACGGCGCACGGCCAGTCAGAAAGACCACAGATGTGCTTATTTACAAAGTATGCATCTTTTGTAAAATCTATCTCGCACATATCCTTGCTCAGCATAGGCGCATAGCTAGAAAACTCATCGTTTTGCGGTATCGGGGTAAGTTCTGAAAGTCTATCCAAAGTATCGATCATAAGCTGTGCGCCCATTTGCGAAAGCCTGTCAAAAAGCTCGGCAGAAGTTTCGTTAATGCCTATATCTGTTTCACTTTGCAAAAGAATATCGCCCGTGTCAAGGCCCTCGCCCATTTGCATTACCGTAATGCCCGTTACCCTGTCGCCATTTAGAACGCTTCTCTGTATCGGTGCAGCGCCTCTGTACTTAGGCAGCAGCGATCCGTGAACGTTTATACAGCCAAAGCGCGGAAATTCCAGCACTTCTTTCGGCAGTATCTTTCCATAAGCCGCCACTATTATCAGATCGGGCTGATATCTGCTCAATATTTCCACGGCAATATCGGGTGCTTTTTTAAGGCTTTCGGGCTGATGAACGGGCGTGCCATGCTGTAAAGCAAGTTCCTTTACAGGCGATGCTTTCATCTTGTAACCTCTGCCTGTAGGTTTGTCCGGCTGCGTAAACACCGCGCACACCTCATGTTCACTGTTATAAAGCGCCTGAAGCGTAGGAACGGCAAAATCAGGCGTTCCCATAAAAACGATCTTCATAAAACCAAACTCCGTCTTTGAAGTTATTGTATGCAGTTATCTTTCAACGTATTCTTCAATAAGGTCAACAAACAGTCTGCCCTCAAGGTGATCCAACTCATGGCAAACGGCTCTTGCAAAAAGACCCTCGACTTCTTTTTCATACCATATGCCGTTTCTGTCCTGCGCTTTGAATTTAACGTGCATAGGTCTAGTTACATAGCCCCACTCGTTCGGGCAGGAAAGGCAGCCCTCTACATCTCTCTGCGTACCCGAATACTCCAGTATTTCGGGATTTATAAGCTCATAGTAACCCTCGCCTGCATCAATAACGCAAAGTCTTTTGAGAAAGCCCACCTGCGGCGCGGCAAGACCCACACCCTCGGCGGCGGTAAGCGTTTCGTGCATATCGTCAAGAAGTTTTGCAAGTTTTTCGTCAAACGCCTCAACGGGTTTGCACACCTTGTGAAGTATAGGTTCTGATTTATTGAATATTATCCTCTTAGCCATATTAACACCCTTTGTTTTATATTATATCACCGTTCATATCGGCAAAAATGCGTATGTCGGAGTATTCGCGCTCTTTCAGAAAATCTGACAGTGTATCGGCAATAAGCTTTCTGGTAACGCGGTTGTTTTTGCATTTCAGTATAAGTCTGTATCTGTAGCGGTTGTTTACCTTGCCTACCGAATACTGCGACGGGCCTAAAACATACAGCGGAAGTTTTGTTTCGCACTCGCTTTTATTTTTTTCAAGAAGATGAGAAAAATGCTTTGCCGCCGCCCTTACTTTATCATCTGCAACACCGCTCAGACCTATTATGCACAGGTCGCAAAACGGCGGATAAATGAGCGTTTTTCTGAAACTTATCTCCTGCTCGAAAAAGCCCTTGTAATCCTGCCTTGCCGCAAGCTCTATAACGTAATGGTCGGGGCTTGATGTTTGCAGAAACGCTCTGCCGCGCTTTTTACCTCTGCCGCCCCTGCCGACTACCTGAGTTATCAGCGAAAACGTTCTTTCCGAGCTTCTGAAATCGCCCCTATACAGAGAATTGTCTATCGAAAGCACGCCCACAAGCGTTACAGTAGGAAAATCTATGCCCTTGGCTATCATCTGCGTGCCGAGCATTATGTCATATTCTCCGTTTGCAAACGCCTGAAAATTCTTCTCATATGCAAACCGTGATGACGTTGTATCGGCATCCATTCGCAGGATTTTAGCATTCGGGAACTGCTCTGACAGCACATCTTCAATTCTCTGCGTGCCGCTGCCGCCCATTGAAAAGTCTTTGCAGCCGCACTGACAGGTAATATTTGCCGAGCTTGAATATCCGCAGTAGTGACACATAAGTCTGCCGTTTGCTTTATGGTATGTAAGCGGTATGCTGCAATGCGGGCACTGCACCACCGTTCTGCACTCACGGCAGGTAAAGTGTGGACTGTAGCCGCGCCTGTTTATCAGCAGTATCGCCTGTTCTTTTCTTTCTAAAGTTTTAGTTATCTCATCTATAAGCACGCCGCTTAAAGCGCCCTCGCAACCCATTTCGCGCTCGGTCTCCATGTCAACAACTGCCACATCGGGCAGCAGCGCACCCGAAAACCTCTTTTTAAGCTCAAAATAGTGAAATCTGCCTGTTTTTGCGTAATAATATGTTTCAAGCGAGGGCGTTGCGGAAGCCAGCAGCAAAGTTGCATTGTTATGTCCGCAGCGCTGTATCGCCACATCTCTTGCATGGTATCTCGGAGAGCTTTCAGACTTGTAGCTGTGCTCGCCCTCCTCGTCTATAATTATTATTCCTATGTTTTCCAAAGGGGCAAATACCGCGCTTCTTGTGCCGACGGCTATTTTAGCCTTGCCGCTTTTCAGCCGTTTGTATTCGTCTACCCTCTGCCCAAGCGAAAGGTTTGAATGTATAACCGCCACGGTATCGCCGAAATACGCCCTGAATTTGCCTACAGTCTGCGGCGTGAGAGATATTTCGGGTATCAGCACCAACGCCGTTTTGCCTATGCTCAGTGTATGCTCGATAAGCTTTATAAATACCGAAGTTTTTCCGCTGCCTGTAACGCCGTATAGCAGCGCACCGCAAGGCTTTCCTGCATCTACAAGAGCCGATATACCGTCATATGCGCGCTGCTGCTCATCGTTAAGCTCCAGATCTTTTGCATGAAGTTCTTCGCCGTCCGTGAGCATTTCAACGCTTCTTAAAGATTCATATTCATACTCATAAGCTATGCCGTTTTTTACCAGATTTTTGATAATAGTCTGAGTAACGCCCGTTGCATAAAGCAGCTCTTTCACAGAAGCAGCCGAATTTTCAAGCAGAAATTCAACAACTTTTTTCTGCTTCGGCGTAACGGTATATCCCGACGGGTCTTCAATAAAACTATCGGTCAGCGAGACCATTTTTACTGTCTCATCGCCCACGCGCCGTTTTATATCATCCTCCTGCTCGATAACTCCCTTGTCGATAAGGCTTTTGATTATCTTTATCTTTTCTGCGTCTCCATCGGTATTGAGTATCTCGTCAACGTCTTTCGGGTCAGCGGCATTTTTCAAGGCATCTGCAAGCTGCTGCTCCTTGGGCGTAAGTTCACATTCTATCGCCATATTTGCAAGCTTATATCTTTGCGTGTAGCGATATGAAAACCCTGCCGGTACAATAGCTTTGTATGCATCGAAATATGTACAGAAAGTATTTTCTTTAAGCCACAAAACAAGCTTTATAAGCTCTTCGTTTATAAGCGGCTCATCTTCAAGAACTTTGAATATAGGTTTAAGCTCCGCCTCATCGCTTTGCGCATATATCCTCACAACAAAACCTATGCGCTTTATGTTTCCCTTGCCAAACGGCACAAGCACCCTGGCGCCGCTTCTCAGCGTGTCATACATCTGCCGTGGGATACTGTAGCTGTAAAGTGCATCAAAGCTATAAGCGGCGCAGCTTACTGCCACATCAGCCGCAAGTTGTTCTGCTGCGAGCAAACCTATTCTCCTTTTCTAATTTAGTTGGCTTTCTTTTCGTACATCTTGTATTCGCCGTTTGCAAATTCTTCAACAGCTGTTTTAACCGCTTTCTGTTCAAGATGTATCTTGTTTTCAATGGCATCGTCCGTTATTTCTCTCGCCCTTTTCGCCACTGCAATTACCAGTGAATAAGGGCTCTCTCCGTTTTTCAGTAGCTGTGATGCTGCCGGTCTAAGCATTTTTCAACACCTCGTCAATAATATTTTTTGCGTTTCGTTTTACTCTTGCAGCTTTGCACACCGCCGCAAGGTCTGCAACGGCTTCGTCAAGGTCGCCGTTTATAATTATATGATCGTATTTTTCCGCAAGACGTATCTCATTCGCCGCCTGCTCCATGCGTTTATTTATAGTTTCCTCGTCTTCTGTGCCTCGCCTTGTCAGCCTGCGCCGCAGTTCTTTCATAGACGGCGGTATTATAAATATCAGCACAGCCTCTGGCATGGCTTTTTTTATATTGAAAGCGCCTTTTGTTTCAATTTCCAGAAGAACGTCTTTGCCGCTGTCAATGTTTTCAGCAACTTCCGATTTCAAAGTACCGTAGTAGTTGCCGCAATACTCTGCATATTCTAAAAATTCACCTTTATCTATAAGCTGTTCAAAATTCTCTTTGCTCATAAAGTGGTAAGTCACGCCGTCTTTATCCTCATCACGAGGGGCGCGCGTGGTAGCTGAAACCGAATAATGCACAATTTCGGGGTCATTGAACACCCTTTTCAGTATTGTGCCCTTTCCGCCGCCCGATGGCGCAGAAACCACAAAGAGCATACCTTTTTTGTTACATTCCTGTGGCATATCAGTTCTCCTCTTTTTCAACATGACCGCCGACCGCCTGCGGAGTTATAGCCGAAAGTATAACATGGTCGCTGTCGGTAACTATCACCGAGCGCGTTTTTCTGCCATAAGTTGCATCGATCAGCAGTCCCCTGTCCTTGGCATCGGAAATAATGCGTTTTATCGGCGCAGAATCGGGGCTTACAACCGCCACCAGTCTTTCCGACGAAACCATATTGCCATATCCTATATTTATAAGCTGCATAGATCCACCGTCTATTCCACGTTCTGTATCTGTTCGCGTATCTTTTCGATCTCGCTTTTCAGATCAACAACAATTTTCGTTATTTCAAGATCCTGACACTTTGAGCCTATCGTGTTTACTTCTCTGTTTAGCTCCTGCGTGAGAAAATCAAGCTTTCTTCCAACTGGTTCACTGCTTTGCAAAAGCTGCCTGTACTGCGCTATATGGCTTCTCAGACGAACAGTCTCCTCGTCAACGGCAGTTTTTTCGCTGAAAATCGCAGCTTCGGTCAGCACACGCGCATCGTCAATGTTTCTGTCCTCAACTATTTCTCTTATGCGCTCGGTAAGCCTTTGCATATAAGCCTTTGTAGTCTCGGGCGAAAGCCTTTCGACCTCGCCGACCTGCTTTTCAATGAAGTCGAGCCGTGAAGAAATATCGTCATACATCTTGCTGCCCTCAGTCGTTCTCATCTGTATGAACTTATCTAGAGCAGCCTCTGCGACCGCCTTTATCTGCGACCAGACTTCTTCTTCGTCCTCAACGGTTTTCTTTATAGTAAAAATGTCATTGAGCCGCATTATCGACGTAAGCGTAAGGTCATCAGCCAAAGAAAGCGTATCTCCTGCGCCGCGCAGGGCATCTACATACTGCTTTGCCAAAGCTTCATTTATTTCTATCTCCGCATCTGTTCCCACGCGGTTGAACACCGAGACCGAAACTTCAACTTTGCCGCGTGATATTTTTCCTGCCAGCAGGCTTTTCAGCTTGTCCTCTATGTAGCCGTAGGCGCGTGGGTATTTTGCAGAAAATTCATAATACCGCGAATTTACAGACTTTATTTCAACTATTATCTCTTTGGTATCAAGCATGACCCTCTCTCTGCCAAAACCTGTCATACTTTTCAGCATAGGCTCTCCTCCCGTCTTTAAAAATCAAACCAAAATATATTATAAAACATTCAAAATAATATAGCAATAAATTGTGAACAGAATTTCACAAAAAATTTACATATTCTTAAAAAATAAGCGATCCGCCCAAATGAACGAATCGCAAATCCTCATTATTCAACAGTTACCGATTTAGCAAGGTTTCTCGGCTTATCAACATCGTTGCCCCTGAGAACAGATGTATAATACGCTATCAGCTGGAGCGGCACAACCGCAAGCATCGGCATAAGCATATCGTCAATGGTGGGTATACCTATCTTATAGTCTGCAACATCATCGTCAATATTTATATACTGATGTGTAACTATAAACGTCTGTGCTTTTCTGGCTTTAACTTCCTTAACGTTGCTTATCGTCTTGTCAAACAGATCTCTCTGCGTTACCACAGCAATAACAGGCATCTGGTCGGTAACAAGCGAGATAGTACCGTGTTTCAGTTCGCCTGCCGCATACGATTCCGAGTGTATATAAGATATTTCTTTAAGTTTCAGAGAACCCTCCATACTAAGCGCATAGTCAAGTCCTCTGCCTATATAAAGCAGGTTCTCGGCGTTCACAAGCTTTGATGCAACATACTGGCAGTTATCTTTCTGCGCTAAAATAACATCTATAAACTTCGGCACACTTGAAAGCTCTTTAGTAAGTCTGCGGCACTCTGCTTCATCTATCTGACCTTTTGCATATGCCAGTTCAAACGCTATAAGATAAAACACCGCTATCTGCACCATGTATGCCTTGGTAGATGCAACGGAAATTTCAGGCCCTGCATGAGTATACAGAACATAGTCAGCCTCACGCGCTATAGAAGAGCCCTTTACATTTACTATAGCAAGAGTTTTAGCTCCCCTCTCCTTTGAAAGCCGCAGAGCCTCTTTGGTGTCAGCCGTTTCGCCAGACTGCGAAACAAGTATAACAAGGTCATCGGCAGAAAGAATAGGGTTTCTGTATCTGAACTCCGAAGCAACGTCAACGGTAACAGACACGCGCGCCAGCTTTTCAATAACATACTTGCCTACAATTCCTGCGTGCATAGCCGTTCCGCAGGCAACAACGAAAATGTTCTTGAAATTTTTCAGCATCTCCAGCGTTACGCCGCATTCTTCAATATTCGGCATACCGTCTACAATTCTCGGCGCAATGGTGGTCTTTATCGCCGTGGGCTGCTCGTGTATCTCTTTAAGCATAAAATGCTCGTAACCGCCCTTTTCGGCAGCTTCCATATCCCAGTTTGCTACAAGAAGCTCTTTCTCTATAGGGTCGCCGTCAAGAGTCATAAAGCTTGCCGCGCCGTCATGCAAAATGGCTATCTCGCCGCTTTCAAGCAGATAATATTCCTTTGTATACTGGAGTATCGCAGGAACATCGGAAGCTATAAACGCCTCGCCGTCGCCCTTTGCAACTATCAGCGGAGAATCCTTTCTTATAGAATACACCGTATTCGGAAAATCTCTGAAAAGAATACCCAAAGCATACGAGCCCTCAATGCGCGCTTCCGTCTTGCGTATCGCCTCGATAGGGTCGCCGTTGTAGTAATAGTCAAGCAGCTTGGCAACTATCTCGGTATCCGTCTGGCTTATAAAGGTGTAGCCTTTCTTTTCCAAACGCTCTTTCAGAGTTTTATAATTTTCGATAATTCCGTTGTGAACTATAGAAACCACGGCATTTCCATGAGGGTGAGAGTTTATATCAGAGGGCTCGCCGTGTGTCGCCCAGCGTGTATGACCTATGCCGCAGTGACCTTTTATACCGCCCTGCTGCCTTATTCTTTCTTCAAGATTTGCCAGCCTGCCCTGCGCTTTGCAGGTGGTTATAACGTCGTTATCCAGAACTGCAATGCCTGCCGAGTCATAACCTCTGTACTCCAGTTTTGCAAGCGAATCCAAAAGCACCTGAGTGCAGTCTCTTGCTCCTACATAGCCTACTATTCCACACATAATTATCTCCTCTTTCTGAAAATATGCACAATATATAGCGTATGCCGCCGTGCAAACAGCAACATACATATATTATAACACACATAAGTATTTTTGGCAATACCCGTTTATAAAAAATTTCCCGACAAGTATTGCCTTAACACCTGTCGGGATAATATTATTTTTCTGCAAAGAACACCTTGAACGCCTTATACGCCATATATGTGTCTATTTTTGAAGTAACTTCAAACGGCGAGTGCATAGAAAGCACAGGCACGCCAACGTCGATAACGTCCATATCAAGGTTTGCAAGATATTGCGCAACCGTTCCGCCGCCGCCTGCATCTACCTTGCCAAGCTCGCCCGTCTGCCATTCAACACCGTTTGCATCAAACAGCCTGCGCACCTTGCCCACAAATTCGGCAGAGGCATCGGAGCTGCCCGATTTGCCCCTTGCGCCTGTGTATTTCGTAACAGCCACACCGTAATTAAGACGGCAGCCGTTATTTATATCTGTAGGCTCGGGGAAAGTCGGATCGAACGCGGCGTTAACATCGGCAGAAAGCGCTTGTGTGGCAGATATTACAGCAGTGCCGTCAACACCGAAACTTTTTGCCAGCCTGAGAATAAAGTACCGCAGATATTCGCTTTCAAGGCCCGTATTGCCCATGCTGCCTATTTCTTCCTTATCGGTAAGCACCGCAACGCAGGTATACGAGGGGTCTTTTGTATCAAGTATAGCTTTAAGCTCTGTAAAGGCACAAACCTTGTCATCTTGACCGTAAGCGCCTATCATGCTTCTGTCAAAGCCTATATCAACAGCTTTGCAGGCAGGAACGGCTTCAAGCTCTGCGGAAATAAGATCATCTTCTGTGATGCCATATTTCTCGTTCAAAAGCTGTAAAGTATAAAGCTTTACAAGCTGCGAACCCTTGTCATCTTTAAAAGGTCTGGAACCTACAAGAATATTAAGTTCCTCGCCTTTTACCACCTTTGCGGCAGGGCGTTTCATCTGCTCGTCTGCAAGGTGTATGAGCAGATCTGTAACGCAAAACTGCGGGTCGCCCTCGTCCTCGCCGATATTTACATCAACGCTGCTGCCGTCAGCCTTTACAATAGTGCCGTGCAGCGCCATAGGAACGGTAGACCACTGATATTTCTTTATTCCGCCGTAGTAATGCGTTTTCAAAAGAGCTATCTCTTTGTCTTCATACAAAGGATGCTGCTTCAGGTCAAGCCGCGGTGAATCTATATGCGCAGCCGCAAGCCTTATTCCGTCGGTCAATGGGCGCGTACCTATTACAGCAAGCAGCATAGCCTTGCCCCTGTTTACAACATAGATCTTGTCCCCTACCGAATACTTTTTGCCTGCCTCATACTCTGTAAAGCCTGCCGCCTTTGCAGCCTTAACGCTTTCATTTACAAATTCGCGCTCGATCTTAGCCTTGTTCATAAAAGCTTTGTACTCTTCGCAAACCTCAAAAGCCGAATTTATCTCGCTGTCCTCCATAACGAAGTAAGCGTTCTTTTTCTGCGAAAACAGCTTTTCTTTCAGCATCTCCGACTGTGATCTTTCTTTGTTGTCCATGATATTATCCCCCTTGAATATTTAATAGAGAGCCTTGTAAGCCTCATAAGCCCTCATAACTTTTCTTACATAATGCGCAGTAGCATCTGACGGTATATCATCAATGTCAACATTATTTGCATCTATAGTGCCGTCTTCAAGCCATATGTCTACTTGATTCGTGCCTGCATGGTAAGCCGCCGCCGACAGTTCATACGAGCCGTATTTTTTATAATAGTATCCCAACATACAGCAGCCATATTCAATGTTATACTCGGGCGTAAGCATATCGCCATACTCAATATCGGTGTGCTGCGCATCGAGTGATCGCTTTGTCCATTTGAATGCGTCCTCCATTATCTGCATAAGCCCCACAGCGCCTACATTAGACTTAGCATTCTCATCAAAGCCGCTCTCGGTGTTTATCACAGCGTATATAAAGTTTTCGTCAACACCAAAGTCGCCGCTGTATTTTTCAACGTATTCTTCATATGCCTTCGGATACACAAACAGCCTGCACAGCCACGGCGCGGCAAAAGCTGCCAGCAGAAAAATGATCGGCACTATGATTATAGCTTTTGTGCGTTTCTTCTTAGCTTTTTTCGCCATTTGCCTGCCCCTCTGCCAGCGCTTTTATATCGCCGAATATCCTGTCAGCGTGCTGTAAAAACTTTTCAGCCTTATCGTTGTTTTCAAGAATTATATCGCTGTGCGCAAGATAAAATTCCTTGCTCTTTTGCGATGAAAACCGCGCTTTAATGCTTTCGTCGCTGATCTTATCCCTGCCGCGTATGCGCTCAAGCCGCACTTCATCATCTGCCACAACGCTTATTATAATATCGCAAAGTTTGTCTGCACCTGCCTCAAACAGTGTCGGCGCATCTAAAATAACGACCTTTACACCGCTTTGCGCAAGGGTGCTTATCTGCTCTTTAATAAGCTTGTTTATATACGGAAATATGGTATCATTCAGCATTTTAAGCTTCTGCCCGTTGCTGAAAACTATATCTCCAAGCTTTCGCCTGTCAAGACAAAGCTTTTCATCAAAACATTCGGGAAAAATTTTCGCTAAGCTCTTGTTGCAATCACTGCCTGTTTCTGTCACCTGACGCGCAACTAAGTCTGCATTTATAACGCTGTATCCGCATTTTTTCAGGTGATCGCTCACCAGCGTTTTACCCGAGCCGCTCTGCCCCGTAAGACCTATAACATACGTTTTGTTATCCATAAAATGACCGCCGTTCTATATTTATACCTCGATGATCCTGAAAGCCGCCGCGCGAAGCAGCCTGTTATACACCGCCAGACCCTCGCCGCTTGTATCGGGGCAGCGCACAAACACCCTTTCAGCGCCAATGTCGTCGCACTTTCTCAGCACCGCAAACAGATTCTGCGCCTGCTCTTTTGCCGCAGCACCGTAAGGCAGCACCCTGACATGGTCTCCTGCCAGTTCGCCGCAGAAATCTACCGCGATATCTTTCTGTGTATGAATATGCTCTTCAAGATATTTAACTACCTCTCGCGTACCGCCCTTAATAATATATACCTGCGCTTTGGGCGAATAATGCTTGTATTTCATACCCGGTGAGCGCACCTTTGCCGAAATATCCAGCTGCTCTGAAACGCCTTTGTCAACTATAACATTCTCGCAGACCTCTTTCAGCATCTCTACAGACACCATTCCGGGGCGAAGAACGCGTAAAACATCATTTTCAATACTTATTACCGTTGATTCAACGCCGACCGTGCAGCTGCCGCCGTCAACTATCGCAGGTATACGTCCGTTCATATCGTCCAGAACGTGTTTTGCAAGCGTAGGGCTTGGGCTTCCCGAAAGATTTGCAGACGGCGCTGCCAAAGCCTTTCCGCAGGCAGAAATTATCTTCTGCGCCGTTTTGTGCGACGGAAAACGCACGCCCACCGTATCAAGTCCGCCGCTTGTAACATACGGAATATTATCGCTTTTGGGCATAACGATAGTCAGCGGCCCGGGCCAGAAACGCTCCGCGCATTTAAGTGCCACAGGCGAAACCTCGCTTACCAGCCTTTCAAGCATAGATATATCAGAAATATGCACTATCAGCGGATTGTCAGACGGTCTGCCCTTTGCCTCGAATATTTTCTTTACCGCGCTTTCGTTCTCGGCATCGGCAGCAAGCCCGTAGACCGTTTCTGTAGGTATGCCGACGACTTCGCCGCTTTTCAAAAGCTGCGCCGCTAATGCTATATCTTCATCACTGTCAGAGAGCATTTTAGTTTCATACCGCTGCATATTATTCCTCTTCCTGCGCGGAGAGCTTCGCCGCCTGATCGGCAGTCGCAAGCGCATCTATAACTTCATCTAAATTTCCGTTAAGAATATATTCCAGCCTGTATATGGTAAGACCTATCCTGTGGTCTGAAAGCCTGCCCTCGGGGAAATTATACGTCCTTATCCTCTCTGAGCGGTCGCCCGTGCCGACTTGAGATCGCCTTACCGAGGCTATCTCATCAGTCTGCGCGCGCTGTCTTTCTTCCAAAAGCCTTGAACGCAAAACTCTCATAGCCTTATCCTTGTTTTTATACTGGCTTCTCTCGTCCTGACACTCAACCACAAGCCCCGTGGGAAGATAGGTTATCCTGACGGCGGATTCTGTTTTGTTTATATGCTGACCGCCCGCGCCGGAAGCTCTGAAAACATCGATTTTAAGGTCTGTTGCCTCGTTTATCTCAAGCTCAACTTCCTCAGCTTCGGGCAGTACCGCTACAGTTACAGTAGATGTATGCACCCTGCCTTGCGATTCGGTCTCAGGCACTCTCTGCACCCTGTGAACGCCGCTCTCGTATTTAAGCCTTGAATACGCGCCCTCGCCCTGAATACTGAACGAAATTTCCTTATAACCGCCAAGCTCGGTTTCGTTGGCGTTGAGCACCTCTATTTTCCAGCCCTTAGACTCCGCATACATGGTGTACATTCTGTAAAGCGAGTTAGCAAACAGTGAAGCCTCCTCACCGCCTGCGCCGCCGCGTATCTCAATAATAACGTTTTTATCATCGTTCGGGTCTTTGGGCAAAAGAAGTATTTTAAGCTCTTCGGTTGTCTTTGCCATGCTTTCTTTGGATTCATCATACTGCGCCTGAACCATTTCTTTGAAGTCCTTGTCCATTCCGCCTGCATCTAAAAGCTCAACAGCCTCGTCAAAAGCCGCCTGCGCCTTGAGATACTCTTTGTATTTTTCGATGATAGGAGTTATATTTTTATACTCTTTCATCAGATTTTTATAAAGCTCCTGGTCTGATATGACCTCGCTGTCCATAAGCTGCTCGTTTATTTTGTCATACTTTTCCAAAAGAGCTTTCAGCTTTTCAAACATCAAAACTATCCTTTCTCACTATCTTACTGACTTACTGATTATTATTTTCCGGCTTGATGACCTTTTTCACGTTCTTTTCAGCTTTTGAGCGCGGTATCATTATCTCGTGTCCGCACCCTTTGCACACCAAGCGAAAATCCATTCCCGAGCGTTTTACAAGCATTTCTTTGCTGCCGCACGGGTGTGGCTTTTTCATTAAGAGTATATCGCCTATTTCTATGTTCATATTATTTCCTTTCGTGATCGCTAGCCCTTTTTGTTCTTTATCTTATCCCAGTAAGACTTAGCCGCCTGTTCGTTCTTGTTATCGCCGTATTCATAATACTTTCTGCCCAGCAGCTCGTCTGGTAGATACTGCTGCTGCACCCAATGGTCGGGGAAATTATGAGGATAGAGATAAAACTGCCCTTTTACCTGCGCGTCGTCGCCGTCAAAATGCTTGTTTTGCAAATTGCGCGGAAAATCACCTTTTATGCCCTTTTGTATGTCTGCGATAGCTTCATCAATAGCCATTATTACAGAGTTTGACTTTGGAGCGGTAGCAAGAAGTATAACAGCCTGCGCAAGCGGTATGCGCGCTTCGGGCAGCCCTAGCTGCATAGCGCTGTCAACGCACGATTTTACTATGCTTATCGCCTGCGGATACGCAAGACCTATATCCTCAGCCGCTATAACAAGCAGCCGCCGCGAAAGCGAAATAATATCGCCTGCTTCCATAAGCCTTGCCGCATAGTGCAAAGCGGCGTTTTCGTCACTTCCGCGAATTGATTTTTGCAAAGCCGAGAGTATATCATAGTGCTGGTCGCCGTCTCTGTCGTAACGCATATTGCTGCGCTGTGTAAGAGCCTTTACGTTATCCATGCGCACCACAAGCTTTTCGCCGTCGTTATCAGCCGCCAGAACGCAAAGCTCCACGGTATTGAGCGATTTTCTCACATCACCGCCGCAGCCGAGGGCAATATGGTCTATAACGCCGTTTTCGACTTGCAGTTTAAGTCCTCTTTCCTCCGCAAGTATACCAAAAGCCCTTTTTATCGCAGGTTTTACTTCCTCGGGCTCTACAGGCTTGAATTCAAACACCGTCGAGCGGCTTATTATCGCGTTGTACACATAAAAATACGGGTTCTCAGTCGTTGAAGCTATCAGCGTTATCTGACCGTTTTCTATATATTCCAAAAGCGACTGCTGCTGTTTTTTGTTAAGATACTGTATCTCGTCAAGGTATAAAAGTATACCGTTCATGCCCTCAAAAGTATCGGTGCGCGCAATAATGTCTTTGATATCCGCAATAGAAGCGGTAGTGCCGTTGAGCTTATGCAGCACCATATTTGAATTTTCTGCTATAATTCTCGCAACTGTGGTCTTGCCTATGCCCGACGGGCCGTAAAATATCATATTCGGAACGCTTCCGCTTTCTATGATACGGCGAAGCGGCTTGTCCGCGCCCAGAAGATGCTTCTGACCCACCACTTCTTCAATATTTGCAGGACGTATCCTGTCTGCCAACGGCTGCGGCATATAAGCTCACCTCGTCTTTCACAAACTACATACTCACCATACAATTGTAGCACACTTTTTGTAAATTTGCAAGTGCAGAATATCAACATAAAAAGACAGCCGGAATGTTAGTCATATACCCATACATAAGTTTTGCACCGAAGCGGTCTGCTTCGAGGCATTGTTTTATTTATTATGTTGCTAAGATAAATCGGAATTTATACGCTGTGCCTGTTTTTCTTTTTGGGAAAACCTTTCTGAAGAAAGGTTGTTCCCCATACCCCTTTCCAAAGACTTTTCTATTGTTTTTTGCGAGGGGTAATTCAGTTTAGAAAAAACAGAAAAAGTCAAGTTTATACTTTATTTTTCAACAATAATTACCCCTCGCAAAAAATATGGAAGTTTTAGTGAGGGGGCTTGGGGGAAGACCCTTTTCCAAAAGGGTCTCCCCCAATAGCAAGGTAGGTATAGCGGACAAATTCTGATTTACTTTTGCAAGTATAATAAATAACTCTGCCGTATTATCAAAGAAACGCCATAGCACTTCTGACTTTTGATCACAAATACTATGGCATAAATTTCTATATGCACTATTTATTATTCATACAGCGGATATTTCTCGCAAATAGCCGAAACTCCTGCTCTTATCTCGTCAGCCTTGTTATCAAAGTCTGAAGCGGTAAGGAAAATGAACTGCGCTATCTTGTCCATATCCTCCTCAACAAGTCCTCTGGTAGTAACGGCAGG
>CANPZC010000001.1 GCA_947589355.1 uncultured Clostridia bacterium | reverse complement strand
GATTCGAACTCTCGGTCCCGATTAAGGGATTACTCGATTTCGAGTCGAGCCCGTTATGACCACTTCGATACTGCTCCAAATGTTCAATAAACCTAATGACTTAGATATTATAACACATCGCGAAAAAAAAATCAATAGCAATAAAATTACATTTAGCAAAAAAATATTCACATCGGCGGCGGCTCTTTTGTCAAATTTGCTTATTTTTTGCTGTATCCTTGACAAAGGTAATAAAAAAGTGATATTATAGTATGTGTATGTATATTTTGCGAGAGGAGCAAAACTTAGGATCATGAAAACACCGTTTATCACCAAAGAACAAGCAGAAGAAATAATCAAAAAATACCCCACGCCTTTTCACATATATGACGAAAAAGGCATACGCGAAAACGCACGAAAAGTAAAGCAGGCGTTTGCGTGGAACAAAGGCTTTAAAGAGTATTTTGCCGTTAAAGCTACACCAAACCCGTTCATTCTGAAAATATTGCAGGAGGAGGGCTGCGGCGTTGACTGCTCCAGCTACACAGAACTGCTGATGAGCAAGGCGTGCGGCTTTGAGGGCGAGGATATAATGTTCTCTTCAAACGTAACGCCAGATAAAGACTATCTTCTCGCCAGAGAACTGGGCGCGATAATAAACATAGACGATTTTACGCACATCGAGCACCTTGACAAACTGTGCGGCATACCCGAGCTTATCTGCTGCCGCTACAACCCGGGCGGAAAGTTTGAAATGCACAATCAGATAATGGATAACCCCGGCGACGCTAAGTACGGCTTTACAAAACCGCAGATAATCGAGGGATTTAAGATACTAAAACAAAAAGGCGCAACGCAGTTCGGTCTGCACAGCTTCTTGGCTTCAAATACCGTTACCGACGACTACTACCCCGAACTTGCAAGAATTTTGTTTGAGCTTGCCGTTGAGATACAGAAAGAAACGGGCTGCAAGTTTAAGTTTGTGAATCTTTCGGGCGGCGTTGGCGTGGCTTACAGACCAGAGCAGCGCGGCAACGATATAATGAACATCGGCGAGGGCGTGCGCAAGGCTTATGAAGAAATACTCGTGCCAAACGGCATGGGCGATGTTGCAATATTTACAGAAATGGGCAGATTTATGCTCGCGCCTTACGGACACCTTGTGACAAAGGTTCTGCATTTCAAGCATATATATAAAGAGTATGTTGGCGTTGACGCCTGCGCCGCAAATCTTATGAGACCCGCAATGTACGGCGCTTACCACCATATAACAGTGCTTGGCAAGGAAAACGAGCCCTGCGACCACGTTTATGATGTTACCGGCGGACTTTGCGAGAACAACGACAAGTTTGCAATCGACAGAAAACTGCCGAAGATAGACATCGGCGACATTCTTGTTATACATGATACGGGCGCGCACGGCTTTGCTATGGGTTATAACTACAACGGCAAACTGCGCAGCGCTGAGGTGCTTCTGAAAGAAGACGGCAGCACACAGCTTATAAGACGTGCGGAAACGCCCGAGGATTACTTCGCAACGTTTGATTTTTCCGACTTTTTCAAGAAGCAATGAAGACCTGCTACATATCCGACCTTGACGGCACTTTGCTTGACGGCAGCGCACAGCTTACGCAGTATACCAAAAATGCGCTGAACACGCTCACAAAGCACGGCGTTAATATCACAGCCGCAACGGCAAGGTCGCCGTACTCTGTAAGAAAAATATTCAGCGGCGTGAATACTGCCCTGCCCATGATACTTATGAACGGCGTTATGTTTTATGACAACGCGAAAGATGAGATAATCTCATATAATGAAATAAGCAGCGATGCCGCATTGCAGGTGATAAAGACTGTAAAGGGCTTTGGCATTACAGCGTTTATGTATCTTATCAGTGACAAAAAACTGATAGTAAGGCATGAAAATATTGATACGCCGTATATGTATGATTTTTACCGACAGAGGCTTGTAGACTACGACAAGCTGTTTGAATATACAGAAGATCTTGAAAACGCGGTAGAGAACAGCATAGTGTATTTTACGATGCTGTATGACAAATGCATTTTAGAGCCCATCTGCGAGGCTGTTTCAAAGATAGACGGCATAAGCTGTTCATTTTACAATGACATTTACTCGGATATGTGGTATCTTGAAGTTTTCAGCGATAAGGCTACCAAGTATAACGGCGCGCTGCGGCTTAAAGAACAGTACGGCTTTGATAGGCTTGTAGCTTTCGGCGACAGTGAAAATGACATTCCGCTTTTTATGGCTGCCGATGTAAAACTTGCGGTAGAAAACGGCTGCGAAAGTATTAAAAGCATGGCTGACAAAATACTCAGCGGCAGTGACTGCGTTGTAAAATATATTTTAGGCGATGCAGGCATTGATTTATCTGAAAAAATGTGATATAATATATTTTATGGCATATTTCTGAACTAAAGTAAGAAGGGAGATGTTCCGATGATAGACAATACGGCTTACAAAACAAAGCTTAAACTGCTGTCGTTCTTTCTTGTTGTGTCGCTGCTGCCGCTGATACTTCTCGGCATTGCTTCGTCAGCGATAATGAAAAAGTATGAAAAGAATACGTCTTTGAGCAGTATTTCAAATATATGCAGTATATCGTCAGAACATCTTTCCGAACGATTTAAAAGCATAAAGTCAAAGGTAGACTACTCGGCAGGCAGTGAAGACGTTAAAAACGGCGTTCACGGTTTGAATTACAATGCCCAGATGTATCTGAAAGGCATCTGCGAGTCGGATAACAGTATTCTTTCCGTAATAGTCTGCGACCTTGAGGGAAAAATATCCGAGACGAGCATTGATGCG
Source organism: uncultured Clostridia bacterium (assembly GCA_947589355.1). GTDB lineage: Bacteria > Bacillota > Clostridia > Oscillospirales > Ruminococcaceae > UBA7477. The sequence goes on along the minus strand of CANPZC010000001.1, from coordinate 253,987 downwards.
GCTGCGCTCGGATTTGAAAGCATGGACATAGCTGTGCTGGAAAACGACATTAAGAACAACGGCGGTTTTTCAGACCTTACCGAATTTTCAGCACATGACGGCTCAATATCGGTGCTGTGCTGTTCGCGGTATATACGCAACGGCGAGGGAACTATTGACGGCATCATTACTTTCGTTTATGATACCGCAAAACTGCTGTCGTCATCCATTGTAACTATAGATGACGGACTAAGCACCATGTATATTGCCGACTGGAACGGCAACAGCTTTGCTTCGGAAAAGACGGGCGTTACAAAACTTTCCGAAATTGCAGAATTTAAAAATATAAAAGATGAAATGCAAAAGGTAAGTTCGGGAGCTCTTGAAAGAAATTTTGAATATGAAGCAGGCGATCAGGATAAGGTGCTTCAGTATTTCAATCTTACAGATACCAAAAATTCAACCGGTAAGTTCTGGAGCATAGTTTGCAGCACGGCAGTCGGCGGCAGCGTAAGCAGATACAAAGATATTTCAAGCAGCATACAAAGCACTATATTTGCCATAAGTATAATAGATATCGCGCTTATAATCATGTTTGTAATGATGTTTTTGAAACCTATCTCAAACACTATGCGCATACTTATGGTGAACGATATAAACGTGTCTTCGCAGAGAATACTTGTAAACGGAAGTTCGGAGCTTGACCAGCTGAACAGACAGATAAACACCCTGCTCGATACCCTTTCCGAGAGCGAACAGCGTTACCGCTATATAGTTGACATGACGGATAACATTATATTTGAGTACAGCGTTAAAAAGAACGAGGTAATATTCAGCGACAACTATAACAAAAAGTTCAGCTACAGGGCAAATTCTCTGAAATATGAGGACAGCTTCTTTGTAAATGCAACGGTTTACCCCGAAGATCAGAGCGCTTACAAGAATTTTGTGGAAGCCGCTACCGAGGGTCAGAACATTCAGGACGAATTCAGATTCAAGACCATTTACAACGACTATGTTTGGTATATAGTAAGGTGCGCCGCCATAAGAGACAGCTACAACAGCATTATCAAGATAGTCGGCGTTATGATAGACATTGACAAGACAAAATCACGCGAGCAGAAGCTTATGGATAAGGCATCGCTCGACCCGCTTACTCAGGCGTTCAACCGTGAGTCGTTTGAGCTTTCGCTCAACAACGAGATAGACCTTTCACAAATGCGCAAAGGCAAAGATGCTGTGCTGTTCATTGACCTTGACAACTTCAAACATTTCAATGATGAGTATAACCACGCTGTAGGCGATGAAGTTCTTGTTTATACCGTTGAGCTTTCAAAAAAGCTTGTCGGCAAGAACGGTTTTGTAGGCAGGTTCGGCGGCGATGAGTTCGTAATTTGCTACCGTGAGACGGATAACATGGACGCTTCCGCGCTGGCGCAGAGAATAATTGCAGGTCTCGGCGACGGCTTTGAATCAGAAAACTGCGGAAAACATATAATAATGTTCTGTAGTATAGGTATTTCATACATCTCGCCCGAGGATTCCGACCCGTCGGTCATCATTGAAAGAGCAGACCAGGCGATGTATACCGTTAAAAAGAGCGGCAAATCAAACTACGCGATATATAAAGAAATATAATTTTGAAATTATCACACGGCTTTCACATTCGGGTGGTATAATAGTAAATATAATTGTTTCACCAAGCGCACACTAGTTGTGCGTTTATGCAGTTAAAGAACAGTAAAAATGAAAGGAATATGTTATGTTAAAAAAATATCTGGCAACAGCAGCTTGTATCGTGCTTGCGGTATCTTCATTTGCTTCGTGCAGCGGCAGCAGTTCATCATCGTCAACTGCTTCATCGGGCGCGGCAGACAGCAATGCATCATCTGCTGCTGATACTTCTGAAATGGCTGAACAAAATGTTAAAGTTCCGACAAAACTTGTTATTGACGGCAAGGAAGTTACCGATACCGAATCGCTCGTTATGTGTACCGTAGGCGGCTTTGATATTTCGTTCGATGAATTCAGATACTACTGGCTGTATTACCTGAACAATATGAAAGCCATAGGTTACGATATCGAAAACGACACCGAGACGACTATCAACCTTATAAAATTTCAGGTAGACAACGATCTTGTTTCAAACTATGGGCTTATGGCATATGCGCGCGATAACGACCTTGCATACACCATTTCGCAGACCGATTTTGAAGATGCCTACTTTGAGCAGCTTATGGCTTATCAGACAGAAGACCAGTATGCCGCTTTTCTGGAGGAAAACTATCTTACCGATTCTGCGCTGCAAAGCACACTTCATTCTTATCTCGCTTCCAACGTTGCATACACTTCCCTGTTCGGCGAAGATGGCGGCAAGTTTTACGTTGCACCCGATGCCGTGAAAGATTTGCTCAACTCCGAAGATGCAATAAGATGTGTTGAGGTGTTTGTGCCTTTCAGCGCCTGTGTAGAGCTTACAGATGAAGAAAAAGAGGGCTGGGAAGACAAGTCCGTAAGCGACAGGCTCAGCGCTTTGAATTCCGCATACAATAAGCTCGACGATGCCGCACAGGAAGAAGCGGACAAAAAGTCTTTGGAGCTTGCACAGCAGGTGTGCGATAAAGCCAAAAACGGTGAAGATTTCTATTCCCTTATGGAGCAGTACGGCTATGCGACCGATCTTACACCGAAGAAGGATCAAAGCTACAGCGATATTGCAGGTTACTATTTTACAGATGAATACAGCGCTTATACTGACGAATTCAGAAAAGCCGCATTTGCACTGAAAGACAATGAGATAAGCGACGTTGTTACAAGCGAAGATGACGGCGGCTATCATATCATCATGCGTTTGCCGAAAGACAGCGAGTATATAGAAAGCAATATTGCCGATCTTGCAGAAGAATACAATACTGCCCATGCAGGCGCGCTGTTCAATGAATATTGTAAAACCATGGAGATAACGTATTCAGACGAATACGGCAAGCTGGATCTGGACAGCATATCTTAAATAAAGGAAAGGAAAACATATTATGATAAAAAGATTATTGTGCGGTGTAATTTCACTTGCACTGGCGGTGGGTATGCTGTCAGCGTGTGACAATAAGAGCAGTTCGCAAAGCGACAGCAACGCTTCGGGTTCTTCGGCGCAGAATGTTACTCCCGAGCAGGCCGCCGACATTCAAGTAGACGTAAGTCTTACTATTGACGGTGAAAAAATAGATACCACAGATCTTGTCATGTGTACGATAAACGGTCAGGAAGTGCCGTTTGAAGAATTCAGATATTACTGGATGACCTGCTGTGACAGCTATTCAAAAGCGGGTCTTGATCTTACAGACGCCGACACTCTGCAAGCGATAAAAAATGCAGTTGAGCAGCAGCTGCTTGATACTTACGGGGTAATTTCAATGGGTCTGGAATACGGCGTAACATATGGCGACGAACAGAAAGAAGCCGCCGAAACCGCCTATAACGACATGGTAAGCAGCTTTGAATCCGTGGATTCGTACAAAGAGGCTCTTGTTGCCGAGCACATGACCGACAAAATGGTAAGAGATTACTATTACAACTCAATGTGCTACAGCCTTGCGGGAAACACAATGCTTTCAGAAACGAGCCCGTTTGCCAAGACCAAAGAGGATTTTCTTAAAGCTGTAGATGACGGCGAATTTTGCCGCACTCTGAATTTGCTTGTTCCCTACTCCTGCGGCGCTGAGCTTTCGGACGAGGATAAAGAGGCATGGGACGAGCTGACGGTTGCAGAAAAGAGCAGCAAGTACGACGATGCTTACAACAAGCTTTCCGAGGACGAGAAAAAAGCTGCTCAGGAAAAGGCAAAGAAGCTCGCCGATGAAGTTCTTGAAAAGGTAAAGGCAGGCGAAGATTTCTATAAGCTTATAGCCGAATACAATCTTGACCCCGGCATGGCGCTTACCGACAGCGACGATATAACAAGTATTACAGGCTACTATATAACAAAAGACTACAGCTTCGTGCAGGAATATATTGACGGCGCGTTTGCTCTTAAAGAGGGCGAGACCAGCGACCTTGTGGAAACAAGCTACGGCTACCACATAATCAAACGCCTGCCGCTTGACATGGACTATATAAACGAAAACGTTGACAGCATGACAAGCGAATACAGCCAGACTTACATCTACAAAGCCTGCAACGATTACCTTGCAAATGTCAAGATAGAATACAACGAGTATTACGACAAACTTAAAGCTGACAGTATTGCATAATAACAAACATACAAAAAACGGTTCATATTGCTATGAGCCGTTTTTATTTTGCAAAAGTGAGGTTGTCATATGCCTTTCACAAGAAAGTTTATCACAAACGGCACGACCAGACACCCGTAGACTATCCACAAAAGGCGGCGGTCGACCGATCTTTCTTTTATGATCGAATGTGTATTGCATGCCAGTAAAAGCACTGACACAATGTATATTGCTGCGTTATCGAGAAAATATGTATAGAAAAAGCCTGTAAAAGCGTTGGCTATCCATACTCTCAGATATATAGTGATCTCCGAGCGCTTTTCTTCGACCTCTTTGCCCCTGAAATTCAATATAAGAAGCGCTATGAGCACCCAGAGCAACATCGAGCGCGCATTTACCTCGCCGGCGTTCTCGGGGTCTTCTTTTAAGATCAATATCCAGACAACAGCCGACACCACAGCCAGCGCAGCAAAAAACCAGAAATAGACCGATTTTACAAACTTTCTTTTTTCCTCGCGCTCTGCTTCTTCTTTGTCATATTTTTTGCCGCCCTCTTCTTCCGGCCAATGGTTTTCGTACATATATTCACACTCCTGTCAGGAAGAACTATTCTTTTTTCATAGCCGTGGTCTCTCTTATGAATATAACGAAAACCACACCTGAATATTATCCGGCAAAAGCTCGTTCATCTCCTGCTGAAACTCAGCGAACCATTCTTCGGCATCGTCAACATAATTATAGCAACTCACGCTCAGCCTTTTTATATCCGTCTTTTTAAGAGTATCTGCAAATGCCTGTTTGTCAGATATCGCGGCGGAATTTATTTGTATATTCTCCACATTCAGGCTCTCTATAATGTCCAGAACATTGTACTCTCCGTAATCGTCATCGAAAGATAGATAGCAGACCTTGTCACCATCAAAATACCTTACCTGCCCGGAATCATTTATATAAGTGCAGTTCGATATCTTAAAACAATAAGGACCTTTTGTATAGTCGCTGTCGTAAAAGATCATCTTAATAAGCTGCCCCGAGTTTTCTATATCTTCTGCAAAGCCCGAAACAATATCGAGCCACAACGCCTTATCTGCGCTGTCATTTATAGTTACTCTGTATGATATGATGCCGCCTTCCTCGGCAGCTATCTTGTGAAAGCCTATGTACTCTTTGTATTTTTCATATGTATGCTTTACATAGACAAATTCTGCATAGTTATCAGGGTCGCTTATAGGCTTGTGACGAGCTTCAGCGGCTTCATTGTACTTTTTGATCACGATCTGTAAAAAAATAAACAGCAGCAAAGCAATTATCGCAATTGCGATAACTGTAGAAAGCGCTATTATTTTTATCAGACTTTTCGCCTTATGTTTGTTCTCCATACAGATACCCCCTATTGTGAAACATCACTTTTATGTCATATTATGCGCCGACCTGCGTTTGCTCAATAACTATCTTTGTAGCGTTGAGCTTTCTCAGCGTGCGTTTTGCAAGGCGCGTGCGCGGATTTTCAACTATCCATATGTTTGCCGCCTCCCACACCGCAAACGAGCCGACTATAGATATAAGCTCCACGAACACCGAGCCTATAACGCCGTCCAGCAATATGGCAGCCGCCACAAACACCACCCCTATGCAGAAAAGCCACAGCTGCTTTATGCGGTTTATGCGCTTTTGGTTGGCGTTGTGTACCTTCTGCTCGCGAATAAGTTCTTGAAATGCACCACATACACGCTCCCTGTCAACAGCGCCGTCGCATTTTATTTTCAAAATTATCTCGTCGTCGGTGTCTTTCTTGCCGTACTGCCCCGCAAGGTAGTCGGAAACATCGCTGCTCAGAGTACGGCGGCTCTCGTCATACGGGCTGTAAAGCTCCTCCTCGTCGTGTATTTTCAGATTTATCTCATACATATTACTGCCCTCCTGCATAAAGTTTTTGTTGCTTTAATTGTATCATATTTCACCATACAATGTCAAGAAATTTGCATAGTTGTTCCAAATTGTAATAATTTGTAATAAACAAGACAGTTTTCAAGAGCATTTATTTAAAATATAAAAATTTTTGTCAAAATGATTGAAAAATGAAATAAAATCGGTTATAATAGTATTATAGAAAATTGCGCCTTGCGGCAAATATATATAATGGAGAGCTGAACATGAAGAAACGGTTTCTTATATGCTTGACTATACTATTTATAATGGTGGGGGCTTTGTGCCCTGCCGCCTTTGCTGAAGAAAGCAGCAACGAGGTACTGAAAGTGGGATTTTTCGCCTTCTCGGGCTACCACGTTATTGACGAGGACGGTCACCGCAGCGGCTACGGCTATGAATTTCTGCAAAGGCTTTCTATTCACGCAGGCTGGTCATATGAATACATAGGTTACGAGGGCTCTTATGCAGATTCGCTTGATATGCTTCGCAGCGGCGAAGTTGACATTGTAACGTCTGTATCAAAAACGCCCGAGCGCGAGGAAGAATTTTTGTTCTCAAAGCAAAACATCGGCGTAAGCTCTACTATACTTACGGTAAAAATAGGCAATACCGACATTGTTGAGGGCGACTATTCCACATACGACGGTATAGAAATAGGTATGCTGGAAGACAACTCCAAAAACGAAACATTTGAAACATTTGCCGAAGAAAAAGGTTTTGATTTTGAGCCTGTGTATTTTGATACGCAGGAAGAACTTTCGGCTGCGCTGCAAGATGAAAAGATAGATGCAGCTGTTTCGGGAAGTCTGCGGCTTCTGGATAATGAGTGGATACTGGATTCTATAGATGCCAGCCCGTTTTACATATGCACACGCAAAGACCGCACCGACCTTATGGACAGGATAAATGCGGCTATTGACGAAATGGATCTGCACGACCCCAACTGGCGCGATACGCTGCACGAGGCGTACTATTCGACCGACCATTCGGGCTCTATAATCATGAATGCGGGCGAGAGAAAGTTTCTTGAAGATATTCACACTTCGGAAAAGACTTTGAAAGTGCTGATAAACCCCGACCGCGTTCCTTACTGCTATTTTGACGGCGGCGAGGCAAAAGGCATTCTGCCCGAGATATTCAGCGATGTTGCCAAGCGGCTCGATTTGAAATACGAGTACATACACGTTAAAGACAGAAATGAATATTACAAGCTGCGTGCAGAAGAATCTGCCGACATAGTGCTTGATTTTGCAGGCGACTACTATCTTGCAGAGCAGGAGGGCTACAAGATAACAGTGCCGTACTTCCACACAAATTTTGCAAGGCTTACTCTGCAAGGCTTCAAGGGCGAACCCGAGCGTGTGGCACTTCTTGAAAGAGCCGATGCGCTCAACGACCTTGTGAAAGAGCAGTACAGCGAAGATCAGATAATACGCTGCGCCACCACCGATGAGTGCGTGCAGGCGGTGCTTGACAAAAGAGCCGATGCCACTATACTTTATTCTTACACTGCGAACCACTATGTTCGTGAGGACACCAAAAAACGCTTGCTTTCGGTAGTTTTCGGCGATACTTCCCTGTCATATGCAGTCGGCAGCGAAGTTGAGGGCGGCAGATACCTGCTTTCTCTGCTTGACAAGGGCGCTGACTGCTTTACCGAGGCGCAGCTTGAATCTATTCAGTCACGCGAGATAGACAACAGTATTGACACCAAGATAGGGCTTACATCTTTCCTCTACAACAACCCTATTTACGGCATTGTCGGCACGATAATGATTTTGCTGCTGGTATTCACGATAGCCATGCTCGTGGTGCGTTCACACAACCAGAAACGCCTTAAAAAGAGGATCGCGCAGGCTACGGGAGAACTTGAGGCGAAGACCTTGCAGCTTGAAGAAAACGCGCAGGAGCTTTCTAACGCTTTGAAAGCCGCAGATTCCGCAAACCGTGCTAAAACTACATTTCTTAACAATATGTCGCACGATATACGCACGCCTATGAACGCTATCATAGGCTACACGGCGCTTACCACCGCTCACCTTGACAACGAAGAACGCGCGCGCGACTACCTTGCAAAAATAGCGCAGGCTTCAAACCACCTGCTCAGCCTTATAAATGACGTTCTTGATATGAGCCGCATAGAATCGGGCAAAGTTACTATTGAAGAACGCCCCGAAAATCTTGCAGATATTTTGCAGGGTCTGCGCAACATTATTCAGTCCGACATTCACGCAAAGGGGCTGGAGATGTTCATTGACACGGTGGACGTAACGGACGAAGAAGTTTTCTGCGACAGGCTGAGGCTCAATCAGGTTCTGCTCAACCTTACTTCAAATGCTATTAAATTCACGCCGACGGGCGGCAGCGTTGCCATACGAGTAACGCAAAAGCCGTGCGAAACCCCGGGCAGCGGCATATATGAATTTTGCGTAAGCGACACAGGCATAGGCATGAGCCCCGAATTTATTGAAACGGTGTTTGACCCGTTCACCAGAGAGCGGAATTCTACCGTAAGCGGTATACAGGGCACGGGTCTCGGTATGGCGATAACTAAGAACATTGTTGACATGATGGGCGGCACTATAAGCGTTAGCAGCGTTCCCGACAAGGGCTCGCAGTTTACTGTTTCGCTTCAGCTTAAGTTCACAGCGCAGCATAAAGATATTGCGCCGATAATCGAGCTCAGCGGCGTGCGCAGTCTGGTCGTTGATGACGATATGGTAAGCTGCCAGAGCGTTTCAAAAATGCTGCGGCAGATAGGCATGAGGGCTGAATGGACGCTTTCGGGACGTGAAGCTATTGTGCGCGCATCGGAAGCCGTGGAGCTTGCAGACCCGTTTGCAGTATACATAGTTGACTGGTCGATGCCCGAGATGAACGGCGTTGAAACGGTGCGCAACATTCGCAGAACTGTAGGCGATTCAATGCCTATAATACTCATGTCGGCGTATGACTGGTCTGACATTGAGGCAGAAGCGCGCGAGGCAGGCGTTACGGGCTTTATCAGCAAACCGCTGTTCGCATCCGACCTGCACCGCAAGCTGGAGGACTGCCTCGGTCATGCAGACAAGAACAAAGAAACTAGCAACACAGTCAAGCGCGATGACCGCTTCACAGGCAAATGCATACTTCTTGCCGAGGATAACGATCTTAACCGCGAGATAGCTGTTGAGCTTTTAGGCGATGCAGGCTTCAAAGTAGAGACCGCCGAAAACGGTCAGATAGCGTGCGACATGGTGCTTAAAAACGCTGCGGGACATTACGACCTTGTTCTTATGGACATTCAGATGCCGATAATGGACGGCTACGAAGCCACTAAAGTCATACGCGGCGCTGATGACCCTGATATTGCAAACACTCCTATAATTGCAATGACTGCGAACGCATTTGAAGAGGACAGGAAAAAAGCCCTTGAAATGGGCATGAACGGACACCTTGCGAAGCCTATTGATATTGCAAAAATGATGAAGCTTTTAAAAGAGCTTTTCAGCGAAGAATAACATAACTGCCGCCCCGTTTTGTGCGAGGCGGCAATATTTTTATTCTTCTTTCAAAACTTCTTTCGGCTCGTTTGAACCGATGATAGCCAGCGGCATTATCATCGAAAGCACAAGGTACAAAGCTATTACCAAAGCGCATACCGCTAAATGACATACACCAAACGAAATTACCGTTTCTTTCAGCAGTGTGAGTTTGCCGACTATAAGCACGATTGCTGAGATAGCCGCAGCTATACCGCAGGTAATTGCAGAGTTTTTCAGACTGCGAAGCGCACACGTCCTCCATCTTGCACCGCAGATGTAGAATATAGCATAATTTCTAAGCTGCCGTTTGGTATATATTGCGCTGATAGATACGGTTGAAATTATTGTGAGTATGAAGATACAAACAGCGATCGGGAAAAGCGTGTACATCTGCTCATAGATATACTGCATACTGTTGCTGTAAATTTCGGAAAGAGTGGCATAATTTGAAGTCTTTCTGCCTATCATTACGCCAATCTTTTCGTATTCTTCATCGGTAAAGTTATCGCAGAACACAAACTGCGCACCATGAAGCGCACCGTCATTCCCATAGCAAGCGTATGTGTCTGAAATTCTGGTAAGCAAAAGGTCATTCGTTTCGTACTCATCGTTAAACACGGCATATATATCATTGTACGAATGCGGAACATAGTTATTCACAATGTACGAAGCAATGGCAGCGTTATCCTCGGTAATACCGATTATTTTGTATTTTGCAGTTACGACCTTGTCGGGCGCGCCGTTTTCATCAAAGCTCATTACTATATCGCTCTCGAAAACATCTCCGACCTTGTATCTTCCGCCGCATGAAGTCACAACCGCAGGAATATAGCCGTCTTTTTCGAATGTTTCGTCGGTGTCGGTAAGCCATTTGCCCTCTTTTATCGGCGGTGAATAAGCCTTTATAAATTCATCTGAATATGAAATACCATCAAGAGCCGTGTCACCGTCATAAGCATTGACAAACCGGTTTGTAATGCGCTCGGCGCCGCCCGTTATTTCAGCCAGTTCTTCGGGGTATGTTGCCATATCGCTGAAAATTATCATATAGCCTTTTCTGTCAATATATTTTTCAAACGGCTCAAACTTCGCATATCTTGAAATTACGGCTGATACTATCAAAGTCAGCATCGTTATGACCGCCGCAAGCTGAACTACTTCAAATACCCTCATTATGCCGAATTTGTTTGTTGACTTTGCAGACTTTTTCATATCCACAAGACTGTGAGAGCGAACGGTGCAAACTATCATCACAAGCATAACAAGCGTTGAAGCTGCTATGTATATACCGAAAACCGCGGCATAAAGTTTAAAGCTGTAAGCGCCTGCCATGTTCGGGAAAAGCCCCGAAAGATGCGGCATTATAAGTTTGTGATAAACAAGCTGCGTAAGTACAAATAATGGCACATTTATTATAAGACATTCCAGCAGATAAGAAGCTATCGCCTTGCCTTTTGAGCAGCCGCATATTCTGAAAATAGCAAGCTGCGCAGAGCGTTTTTCAAGTATGTAGCGATACAGTATTGCCATATTTATCGCTGCCAGCACGGCTATTATCACCGATATGAGCATTATCGTTTTGTAGAAATATATCTCGGTCGCGGCTGTAAATTCAATGGGCTGTAAATATACAAGGTCGCCGAAAACGTTTCTGACGGCAGCGGCTATATCGTTATACTGCTCTTTGGTGAGGCTGTTATTGAAACTAAAAGTAAAACAACGGTATTCATGCTCGCCTGTGCTGTCTAAAAGAATTTCAGAGCCTTTCGGGGCGGCGGTCAGCGGAATATATAACATATGGCTATTGCCGCCGGTGTCGATGACTTTCTTTATAGTATATTTTTCACCGCCGAAAATTATAGAATCCGCATCGGGCGGCAGTGTTTTCATCTGTATAGTGTAATCATATTTTAAATATGTAATGCTAGAAGATTTATTGGCATCAAACAAGGCATCTGTAACACAAACGAGCTTTTCTTTGCCGCTCATCTCCTGCTCGGTAAACATATCCTGAGCATCAATTATCTGACCGTCTTTGATACCGCAAGAATAACCAATAATGCCATATGATGCTTCTGCTTCGTCAGAGTACATTATCGCTTCATCTGAAAAGCCTGCGCTTTCGTCCTCTGAAGATCCAGCAAAAAATGGCGACGGCGTAAGAAAACCTAACTGTATATACTGCAAATCTTCTTCACAGCTTGCAGGCATAGAATGCAAAAGCTCGATGATCTTTTCGGGGGTAATACCGCTTGCGGTGGGAAACCCTATACCCTGCAAAATGTGCGTGTTTTCGTCGCTTATAAGAATATCAAGAGTATTTATCTGCTCTTCCTCGCCTTTGGATATGATGACATTATAGTTTTGATAAAGCCCGTATGAAAAGCATATAACAAGGCAGGAAATTATAATGTTCAGCACTAGAAGCAGCGACAAAAGCCGCTGTTTTTTAAACTGCCCGACCAAATTTTTGTACACTATTTTAAGCATAATATCCCTCACAAAATTTTACTGCTTAAAAGTATAACGGTTTTCACAAAACGCTGCAACACATTTCACCAAACTTTCACCGCGCTATCACAATCTTTGGCAGCATAAACAATAATGCACGAATTTTCTTGTATAAAACAAATAAAAATACGTGCATTGAATTTCTATAAAATTGTATAAGATCTACTCTAAAACTGCCTTTTTGAGCCTTTCAAGACCGTCTAGCACAAACGCCCTCGGACAGGCAATGTTCATTCGCAAAAAGCTCTCGCCACCCTTGCCATACTGCGCGCCGTTTGAAAGATACAGCCCTGTTTTATGGCGTATCTCGTCTGCAAAAACATCAGAATTTTCGCTGGTTTTTGAAATATCCAGCCAGAGAAGATATGTTGCCTGCGACTGCACCAGCTTTACCTGCGGCAGCTGCTTTTCAAGAAACTTTGAGACCAGCTGTTTGTTTTGAAAGATATATTCGCGCAGCTCATCAAGCCAACTGCCGCCCTTGTTAAACGCCGCCACAGCTGCCTGCACTGCAAACGCGTTGGGCTCTGCAACTTCATCGGTGTTGAGCGCGCGCTTTACCTTGTTGTAAAGATGCTCATTTGGCACATATGCAGCGGCGGTTTGCAGCCCTGCCAGATTGAAAGCCTTGGTCGGCGACAGGCACACAACACAGTTTTGCTTGCAAAGCTCGGAAGCCGAAGCATGCGGCACATACTCGCAGTCGGGGTCGGTAATGTCGCAGTGTATCTCGTCCGCGATAACAGTAACGCCGTGCCTGTGGGCAAGCTCACCGACTTTCGCAAGCTCTTCCCTGCTCCATATGCGCCCCGTTGGGTTTTGAGGATTACAAAAAATCATCAGCGTGGTCTGCGGCTGTGCAAGACAATTTTCCAAAGTGTCAAAATCAATGCTGTAACAGCCGTATTCATATTTCAAAGGACACTGCAAAACGTTTCTGCCGTTGTTGACGATGCTGTTTACAAAAACGTTGTACACCGGCGTGAGTATGACTACATTTTCGGCGGCGGTTGTAAGCTTTCTCACGCAGCTTGAAATTATGGGCACTATGCCTGTGCTGAATATCAGCCGCTGTTTGTTCATCATAAAATTGTGGCGCGTTTGCCACCAGCCTGCGTATGCATCATACCATTCATCGGGAATTATCGTGTAGCCGAAAACGCCGTGCTGCGCGCGCTTTACTATTTCTTCGGTTATCTCGGGCGCGGTCTGAAAATCCATATCCGCCACCCACATTGGCAGCTCGCCATTTTTTATATCCCACTTCAGCGAGTAGGTGCCGCTGCGGTCGGTCACTTTATCAAAATCATACATACAATCATCTCCCCCTTAAGTATAACATTCCCTGCGATAGCTGTCAAGCATAGCGAGCTATTCACAATAAGTATTTGTAATTTTCAAAGAAAAGTGCTATACTAATAATGGAGGCGAATAAAATGAAAGAATACATCGGCGGTACATACACGGGTGAACGCGCCATGTTTCAGGCTGAGAACGCAATTTTCAGAGAATGCACTTTTGACGACGGCGAGTCACCTCTCAAACACAGTAAAAATATAAAAATATATGAAAGCTCTTTCAAATGGAAGTACCCTATCTGGTATTCGCATGACATTTTTGTGAGCGGCAGCACGTTTTTTGAAATGGGCAGAGCAGGCATATGGTATACAAACAACATCACCGTTAAAGATACCATGTACATCGCGCCGAAAGGTTTCAGACGCTGCGACGCCATAACTCTTGAAAATGTGTCGTTCACAAATGCTGCCGAAACGCTGTGGGACTGCAAAAACGTGAAGATAAAAAATGTTTCCGCAAGCGGCGATTACCTAGCCATGAACTGTGAGAACATGGAGATAGACGAACTGGAGCTGGTGGGCAACTACTGTTTTGACGGCGCAAAAAATATAAATATACGAAACTCGCGGCTTATCAGCAAAGATGCTTTCTGGAACAGCGAAAACATTACCGCGCAGGGCTGCTACATTTCGGGCGAATACCTCGGCTGGAACGCTAAAAACCTCACGCTGATAAACTGCACTATCGAGAGTCTGCAAGGGCTGTGCTTTGTAGAAAACCTTAAAATGATAAATTGCAGGCTGCTGAACACCACACTTGCTTTTGAATATTCAACCGTTGATGCCGACATCTGCGGAACTATCGACAGCGTTAAAAACCCCTCGGGCGGCATAATTCGCTGCGACGGCATTGACGAACTTATTATGGAGCGCGACAAGGTGGACGTGGACAAAACGAAAATTCAAATTCACCTGAATTCAAAAAACGCTGTGTAAGGCGGTGAAGTTTATGAAATTTTATGCTATTGCGCTCTTGATAATGGCGGCGGCTTCTTCTGCACTGACAACGGGCTGTGCAGATACAAGCGGCGTTTCGCAGGATATTTCATCTGCCACGGTACAAACACAGCAAAGTGAGGACAAGGAGGAAACCATGACTGTTACTGTAAACGGCGAAAGCTACACGGCGCATTTTTACGATACCGAGGCTGCTGAGAAATTCGGGTCGATGCTGCCTATGTCTTTCACGATGAGCGAACTCAACGGCAATGAAAAGTACATTTATACGGACACTAAATTTCCGACAAGCGCCGAAAAGGTGGGCAATATCAAAAAAGGCGAGATAATGCTTTACGGCGACAACTGCATAGTGCTTTTTTATGACAGCTTTTCAACGCCGTATTCGTACACTAAAATCGGCTATATAGAGAACGCCGACGGCTTGGAAAACGCGGCAGGAAAGCAAGATGCGCAGGTAACGTTTGATAAATAAAACAAATGCCGATGAATTATTTTTCATCGGTATGTTTTTTACTATCACAACATTTTCGGCAGCAGTCTGAACAAAAGTATCGCGCCGCCAAGGACTGTAAGCACCACGCCGGTTGCCCTGTTAAGCGCCGTTGGTGTGGCTTTGTTTGCAAAAAGCGCCGCCACCCTTGCCCACAAAAGCGTTGATACCACACACACCGCAAGGCAGAAAACGTCCGGCATTCCGCCTATGACAAAGTGCCCTGCCGCGCCCGTAAACGCCGTGAATGTCATTATAAAAACGCTTGTGCCGACCGCCGTTTTCAGCTCATAGCCCAGAACGCTTGTCAGTATCAGCAGCATCATCATTCCGCCGCCTGCGCCGATAAAACCGCAGATAGAGCCTATCACAGCGCCGCACGCCACCGACTGCACAGCGCGCTTTTTTGCATCGGCGGACATCATCGCTTCTTTGGTAGTCATGACGGGTCTTACTATGAATTTTATGCCGAGCAGCATAGTCATAAACACCGAAAAACTGCCCATTGTGGCGTTTGGCACTTTACTTGCGGCATAGCTGCCCAGCAGAGTGAACACCAGCACCGTGAGCATCATAATTATGCCGTTTTTTATATCAAGATTTTTGTTTTTGCCGTATGTATATGCGCTTACGGCGCTTGCAAGAACATCGCTGGCAAGAGCTATACCCACCGCCTGATAGGCAGACATATCGAGAAATGTTATCAGCATGGGGCTTATCACCGCAGCCGCGCTCATGCCTGCAAAACCCGTGCCGAGCCCTGCGCCTATTCCTGCAAGAAAGCAAACCAGTATTTTCAGCAGCATTTTTTCACCTCAAAACATCTATAAATGAATTATATACCGTTCTGTCGCGGCTGTCAAGATGATTTATGCAAATTGCACAAAAGTCTCAAAGTTTTTTTACTTGTAGAAAAGAATAAACTGTGTTATAATATAATCATAGATGATCATATTATAATCTTATGTCCTCGTCGATACGCAGACCAAAGGGTCTGCTCCCGACGTATCGGACAATTATAACATAACGCTTTCGCTTTTATGTTATAATATATGTATAGCAAGTTTTAAAGCGGAAAAGAGGTGCTGTATATGCTGCCCGAAAAATATAGCGGTAATATGGTAAAGATAGTTGAGAGCGATGACTGCACGCTGCATTTTTATCAGAATGTAAAAGAAAACAAGCTTTACTGCCTTACAAAGGGATTTGACACAAAGGGCATAAACGACTTTTGCCGGATGATGCACGAGCTTGATATTTTAGAGCCCGGGTCTTTAAGCGTTTTTGACGTGTTTTGTGAACGCATTGACGAGGGTATTATAAACGGCAGCGATGAAAACAACATCAGCACCGATGTTTCTGTAAAGTTGACTGCGGACGGCGGCTATGAAATGTGCCATCTGCACGCGTTTTACAGGCGTGACGAAAACGGCAGGATAACCGACATTCATTACAACCTGCGCCCTTATGTGCAGAAAGAGTATTTTTACAGAGATGTGCTGCGCTATTTTTCTTCCGACAAAAACCCGAAGATATATACGCAGCAGTGCCGTAACGTTATTGATACGCACCCCGACAAGGATATAGCGTTCATACAGTTTGACGTTGAGAGATTTAAGCTTTTGAACGATACTTACGGTGTTGAAAAGTGCGATGACCTATTGCAGTTTTTCAATGATTCTCTCGCGCTTGTATGCACCGACGAGCAGCCGTTTTGCAGGCTTACCGCCGATGTTTTTATGATAGTTACGCCGTTTGATACCAAAGACGAGCTTGTGGCATTTATAAGGAAGATAGAGAGCCTGCTCAGCGGATTTGGCGGCATGGAATATCATCTGTATTTCGGTGTTGCCATAGTTGACGACAGAAGTTTGCACACGCGCAGGCACGGCGATAACGCATCTCTGGCGCGGCAGCTGATAAAGGGCAACGCTATTGAAAATATCTTGTTTTTTGACAGCTCGATGAAGTCCGATCTGCAAAAGAAACAGCATATTGAGGAGGGCATGAACAAGGCTCTTTTAGACAATCAGTTTCTGATGTATTTGCAGCCGAAATACTCTATAAGCAGCGGCAAGATAATAGGCGCGGAGGCTCTGGCTAGGTGGCAGCACCCCGAAAAAGGCATGATATCCCCTGCCGATTTCATACCGGTGTTTGAGCAAAACGGTTTTATACTGAAACTTGACTGCTTTATCTGGGAGCAGGCGTGCAAAAAGATACGCGAGATAATAGATCATGGGCTTACGCCTGTGCCTATTTCGGTAAACATCTCGCGCGAGTACATACAGACCTTTGACGTTATAGGCGAGCTTAAAAAACTTATAGAAAAATATCGCATACCACAGCCGATGCTGGAACTGGAGATAACCGAAACGGTAGATCAGCGCGGCGTTGAAGACATAGTAAAGAATATGAAAAATGCAGGATTTACTATGCTTATGGACGACTTCGGCTCGGGGTACTCATCGCTGAATATGCTCAAATCTACGCCGTTTGATGTGCTTAAAATTGACAGGCACTTTTTAGAGGAATTTATGGATTCCGACCGCGGCAGGAAGATAATCGAGCACACTATCTCAATGACACGCGACATTGGTCTTGGCATTGTGGCTGAGGGCGTTGAGACCTGCGAACAGGCAATGTTTTTAAGCAGCTGCGGCTGTGACTCGGCGCAGGGATTTTACTATTCAAGACCCATACCCGAGCATGAATTCATAGACAAGCTGAAACTTTCAGGCAGCATATAAAAGTCCGTTCTCTGCGGACTTTTTTGTTGACATGATAAGCGCGATATAGTATAATATGTATGGTAGTAATACCGCAGGAAGTGAAATTCGGAGGCTTAAAAGTGAAAAGACTTTTGATAATCATAGGCAAAATAATAGTTAAATTTCTTCGCCTTTGCAAACGCAACGCAGGCAATCTGCCGGGCATAATACTGTGGCATCTCTCGCGGCAAAAATGCTGCTCTATGTTCAAAGTTGAATGCCCTATAATCGCTGTGACAGGCACGAACGGAAAGACGTCTGTAACCAACTGTATAGCACAGCTTTTTGAGCGCAGCGGCAAGAATATCATCACCAACAGCGAGGGCAACAACCTCGATACCGGCATATGTTCGCTGCTTTTGCGCCACTGCAATATGTCGGGGCGAGTAAAGGCTGATATGCTTATTCTGGAAACAGACGAATCGCACGTTCCCGTTGTGTACTCGCAGCTGAAACTTGAAACGCTTGTTGTGCTCGATTTCTTCCGCGACCAGCTTGACCGCAACGGCGAAATGGAAACCCTGATACGCAAGATAGAGAGCTTTGCCAAAACTTTTGAGGGGAATCTTATACTTAACGGCGACGACCCGAACACCGCGCGCATAGGCAGGCAAAACCTAAGCAACAAAAACGTAAAATACTTTCACGCCGAAAAATACGCATACGCGACCGACAGCATTTTTGAAGCTTCGGAGGGGCGGTTCTGCCCGTTTTGCGGTAAGGCGCTCAAATACGAATACTATCAGTACTCGCATATCGGAAAATTTATCTGCGAGGGCTGCGGCTTCGGCGACTATCAGCCGTACATCACGGCAAGCGACATCGACCTTGAAAAGCCTGTGTTCACCGCAGACGGCGTTACCTATTCTCCTAAGCAGGGCAGCATTTACAACGTCTACAACATGACTGCTGTTGCGGCGGTGGCAAAGCTTTACGGCATTGAGCAAAGTATTACAAACGGTGTTATAAACGAATATACTGTACAGAACGGGCGCATGGAGACGTTTATGCTCGGCGACCGCGAGACCACTTTGAACCTTGCGAAAAACCCCGTCGGCGCGAACATGACGCTGCGTGTTATGAACGAGATGAAAGGTGAAAAAGAGCTGCTTTTTGTGCTGAACGACAACGTTGCTGACGGTCTTGACGTTTCGTGGATATGGGATATAAATTTCAGCGTTTTCAAAAACGTTACGCGTGTTGTAACTTCGGGAACGAGGGCTTACGATATTGCGGTGAGGATAAAATGCTCGGGCTATGACGAGAGCCTTATTACTGTTATCCCAGACCTTGACGGAGCGGTTGAAGAGCTTGCCAAAAACGCAGGCAGAAAGTTTGTTATAGCAAATTACACTGCCGTTCAGCCCACCAGAGCCGCGCTGAAAAGGTATATAAGCAAGCACGGGGGAAAATTAACGAGGTGAACCATGAAAATAACAGTTTTTGATATAGGCGGCACGCTGATGGAGTATGTTGGTATGCCAAACGTGTGGCTGGACTTTTACCCAAAGGCGTTTGAGCACATACGCAAGAAATTGCCGCAGCTCACGGACAGCGAAATTATGCGCTCGCTGGAGATAATGCGCTCATACAACCCAAAAGTGAACTACCGCGAGATCGACTACTCGCCCGAGAAGATTTTTGGCGAGGTCACTGCTCACTGGCAGTGCGATTTTGTGCTTGACGATGTTATAAGCGCGTTTTTTGAGTCTATGCACCTTACCGCTTACACATACCCCGAAAGCATAGCGGCTTTGAAAGCACTGAAAGAACACGGCTGTATTATCGCCACGCTGACCGACGTTGCCTCGGGTATGCCGGACGAGCTTCACAAGAGCTATTTCAAAGAGCTTCTGCCGTATTTTGATATGTATGTATCGTCGCAGTCGTGCGGCTACAGAAAACCAAACCCGAAAGGTCTTGAAGATATTGCAGAAAAATACGGCGCGCAAAAAAGCGACATGGTATTTATAGGCGATGAGCAAAAGGACATCATCACCGCAAGGAGATTCGGCTGCAAGGCTGTGCTTATTGACCGCAGAAAGAGCGGCGCGAACTTCGGGCAGGACGTGACACTAAATGACCTTACCGACATAAAGGAGCTGTTAAAATGAGCGAGATAAAAATACTTCATATGTATGCAGATATGCTAGACCTTTACGGCGACAGCGGAAACATGGAGATACTTTCATACCGCTGCCGTATGCGAGGCATTGAGTGCAAAATTGACAAATATTCGATAGATATGCCCTCGCCCGATTTTTCTCGGTACGATATGATATACATCGGCGGCGGCGCGGATTTAGAGCAGCAGCACATTGCAAACGACCTGCTCTCATGCAAAGACGGCATTGAAAAAGCCTACAAAAACGGCACTTTTCTTTTTCTTATCTGCGGCGGCTATCAGCTTATGGGCAAATATTACCGCGATGCCGACGGCAACGACATTCCCGGGCTGGGACTTTTTGATTACTACACTGTTGCGCCCGACAGCCGCAGAAAACGCTGCATAGGCAACATTGTTGTAAGCACCGACATCACGGGAAAAGAAATAAAGATAGTCGGTTTTGAAAACCACGGCGGTCAGACGCACGGCATAAAAACGCCGCTGGGCAAGGTGCTTTACGGCAACGGCAACGTTTCAAAAGGCGAATGCGAGGGATATTTTGAAAAGAACGTTATTGCGACATATATGCACGGGCCTATGCTTTCAAAAAACCCCGAAATTGCCGACTACATGATAAGTTACTGCCTGCACGGAGAAGAACTTTCACCGCTTAGCGACAAACTGGAGCATGACTGCCGAAGCGTTATGCTGCAAAGGCTTATCAACAAATAAAGAGCCGAAATGGCTCTTTTTTGTATTGTATATAATTAACAAATCAATATGTTATATTTTGGTGTAACCTACAATTATTTTTGCAATTACATTAAATATATTTAATTACTATTGACAATTGTAAAAATATGTATTATCATTATGTTAAGCTGATATAAGTATATTAGCAAATTTTAAATTAACGGAGGAATGATTTATGAAAAAGAACAAACTTTTAAAGAGAATTATAGCTTCTCTTTCTGCTGTAGTTATTGCAGCGTGTGTAATGGTAACTAACGCCAGTGCTGCAACCATGTCATGGTCTATTTACAGAAAAAGATCTTCTTCTGAAGCGGGTGCACCGTATGTAACCAAGTCACGAGATGCACAAACATACACCCCTGTAGTGACTTTTACATACTATACTGCTAACTGCACAACATGGGAGTCTGACGCTGATTCTTCGGGCGAAGTTCAGTATGCTATAACGTATGCTAAAAGGTCATTAAGCGACACAAGGCCGTATCCTGTTGTGATTTCTTCAGATTATTATTTCAAGAAGAAAACTACATCAAATGTCAGGTTAGATTTAAAAGAGCCTGTTGTATACGGTGAAAATATAACAATATACTTTGACTTAGCAAGCTCACCTTCTGTTATTTGCAATTTTGGCGGTACGTTCTATCTTGATGGTGCTAAGGTAGTACAATAGGTGAATTATTATGTCAAAGCTCAGCAAAAATAAAAAGCGCATACTGTTACTTTCTGCGATATTTGCGGCTATAGTTTTGGTAATAGTAATTGTCGCCGTTATATATTCTCATATTACAAACAAAGAAGAAAAACTTGAATATCTCCCACTGCCCGAATTGCTTAGCGAAGCCCCCGATGCTCTGAACGGAAAATATGATAATCTTACACTCCCCTCCGATATTTCACTTGGAAACATTGACGAACTGAACACTCTATCCATTAAGTGGCGCTATGTACTAACACGAGAAGAAACGTTGAATACCATAATCGAGCTTTCTTCAACAGTAAACAAAGATCCGATAACAGAAAGCGATCTTTACAGATTACAGCAGCTTGATGAAAATGTGCCGTCAAAAGGTTATGCCGCAACATATTTTCCGGACGAAGAGGACTATGATGAGCCCGATGATCAAAGTCCCTTTTTTTGTCAGTTCGTTGACGGCATTCAATTTGAGCTGACAAATTTTTACTGGTTTTACAATGCGGCCGGCTACGGTGAACGTTTTGAATGGTATGATCTCAGAAAAGATGATGTTTCAGACGTTGTGTATAAAGTGGACGGTCAGGACTATTCAGCTCAGCAGGCTATAGAATTTGCAAAAACAATAGCCGAAAAATACAAAAAGTATTATGAGGATTTTGAGGTAGTTCCGAAATATCTCATAGTCAACAAAAACGACTACAACGATTATTATTCATATATAGTGCAGTTTGCTTATATGTATAACGGTGTTGAGATGAGTACGGACGGATATAATGATGCGGTAAGAGAGTATGTTTATCAGGACGTTGACCTTGAAATAAGAGTAGCATCTCCTGACAAGCTGATGACTATTAAAAGCAGACTAAATAACAGCGGAGTGACCGTTAATAAGCTTGACGGCGATTTTGTTTCGCTGAAATCAGCTTTGGATCACACAAGCGAAGTTCTTGCCGAAAACTTCAAACAGGATATCACTAACATAGATATCGTTTATATCGGAAAGCAAGAAATGGAACAATATGTTGCAGGTCAAGATGATTTTGGTCACGATATAAAGTTTTGGATCGATAAAGACGATACTATTGATTTTATTCCTATGTGGCGGTTTATTGTAAAGGATATAAGCACCGAGGGAATGTTGATGCCGCAGTTTTTGTGTATTTTTGTTGATATGCAGACCGGTGAAATGGTAATGCTCAACGAAAGAAGCGGCTATTTCTTCTCAGAAAATGATATGAAAGAAGCCAAAAAGAAAGGCGTAGACATTACCGGATATATACTTGACAACGATTATCAGGGTGAACATTAAAAATAATATTAGCGCATAAAAAAGAGCCATAAAAGGCTCTTTTTTATTTCCATGCCAACCGCCATACAGTTGATTTTGAAATAGTATCTGCAAGAGAGCCCAACGTGCTTTCTTTCAAAAGATCATGGCAAACTGCTGCCAGCTCTTTTGCAGCATTAAGAGCTTTGCGTTTTGGCACGGGCTTTGGCAGCGTGAAGTACATCTCTCCGCCCGAAAAAAGCATGGGCGATGCGCCGTATTTTAAATACCACTCTCTCGCCGCAAGCCGCAAGTCGGCAGGGTCGGGGCAGTTTTTGCCGCCCACCGAAAGATACGCAAAAACGTCCCACGCATCTTTAATAGGCAGCTTTGCAAGCAGCACGGGGCGCGTCATGCCCTTTTCAAGATCATAAAGCGCGTTTGGAAAATCAACAGCCTTGCCGCCGCATATTTTTTCATCGCTCGTAAAATTTTCACCGTGCATTGCCACCATTGCCGATAGCACATTTGCGCTGTCTTTTGTAGGCATATCAAGAATCTCATTGCGGCATATCTCTGCCTGCGCCTCGTCAAAAACATACCCGTCATACACCGCGCAGTCGCAGTTGAACATAAGCCCCTCCCACAGCTTTTGGTCGTCCGCCAAGGCAAGCACAGGCACATAAAGCTCGCCGCCGCTGTGGTGAATTATGCTGTCTTTGTAAGCATATCTGTAAGCCGTCAGAACTTTGTCTGCATCGGGCATCGGCGGAAAGAAGCGGCAGTCGCAGTCAAGGTACTTCCTCAGCGCAGCCGCCAAAGGCGTGTCCTCGCTAGGTACATCATACAAAAGATTTCTGCGCCAGGTATCCCAGCGTTTTTGAATCACCTTTGCCATGCCGCTGTAGTAATCTTCATCAAACGGTACAAATAAATACGCTTCATCTTGAAACTCATCTGAGTAATATTTTTCAGTACCGAAATAATTTTCTGCATACTCGTCAATATCGGCAGGAAAATGCGGACAGCTGTGTCTGCCGTAATAGTATTCTGCAAACTGCTGACCCAGCTCATTAAAGCAGTCAAACATTATCGCGCCCTGCTTGTAATTAAGATATTCGCTGTCTTTAAGAACATACCGAAGATCTACATTTTTACCCGACTTTACATCTTCGGCAACAGCGCCGAGTTTCTGCAAAAACTCATCGCTCATAAGGTCATGCTCTATGCACCAGCGCAAGTATATCGCCAGATGCGAATACGCCGACATAACATCTACGGGCAGGTTTTTTTCGGGTATCTTTTCGGCGTGCCACTCGGCGCAGTCAAATAGTTCTACACGCTCAATATTCTGCAATCTAAGGTACTCTTTCACCCATGGTTCTCGCATTATTTTTGGTGTACACAAATTGCGGCGAGAGCTGTTTACAACATAAAAATCTTTTATATTATCGCCCGAAGCCTCAAAAAGCCCGAACAGCGCGTTTGCACCGTTACTCAGCTTAAAATCAAGCTCCTCGGCAAAAATAGGTAAAAGATAATAAAAATTCACTACCTCGCCGCTCGGCAGAGAACATTTTGGCAGCCGTTTGCCGTCAAGTGAATTCGCGCCTTTCAGTATGACAGCATTAAAAGGCACGCTGCTGTCAATGGTATTGCCCTGCCCTGCGCCTACCGTGTGACCGTGCGCCAGCCAGCTTTTGCGCTCCAGCGGCAGATGCGCAACCGTTCTCATTATCTCCGCTATCCAGTTGTCGCCGTCCGAAAGATTTGCTATCCCCGGCGGCACGCACATTATAAGCTCTGCCCTTTCAAGCTCATATTCCTCAAGGTCTTCGGGAACATTCATTTCATACGCACCCATGCCTATGGTTGAAAGAATACAAAAATCGTGCCCGAGCTGCGGCGGCATAACGCAAATATCAATATTTATGTCAGGCGAATACATTTCATGAACTACCGTGAAAGCTTTGCCGAAGTTATCCCTGATGTAGTTTTCTACCGCTTTCTGCTCGTCCTCTTTGTACATCAGCGGAGCTTTTCCGCCATACATCTCGATCTGTATATCTCGTATAAGCTCCAGCGCATCTTCGCTGTTTTCTGAAAGCTCATGCCAGCTAACAGCATACTGCATAGCTTCTGTTGTATACCCCAGATACCACATTGCCAGCGCTGCAAAACTATTCCATGTTTCGTCGTTTTCGCCCTCTGCCCCGACTGCCATAAGCATATCGGCGCAGAGTGAAAGAGCCTGCATTTTCGCTTCCGTTTGCTCATCATCTCTTATTCCGTTCGCGCCTTTTTTCAGCAGTATCGCAGCGCTGTATATCACTGCGTCATAGTCTTCAAGTATCTGCATCTTCAGGCGCTCTATGATTTCAGTACATTCTTCTGTACTCTTATTTTTCATAGCATCAGTCAGCATGGAATATATACTTTTCATTTAATTTTCCTCTCGCTAATATGTAATGCGATAAGCTTTCACACCGTGTGCTTTTATCTGCGTATTTATTTGTACTGCACCTATAATCTCCTCACCGCTCCAAAGCTCCTGCGCATTAACATTTTTATATATTTCTATATCTTCAAGACAAGTTGTAATATCGCTGTCTTTCTCACCTGCGTTGAATATGGCAATATAATCGCCGCCCTCGCTGCATGAAGCCGCCCAGAGAATGTGCTCCACGCCGCCTATCTCTTTTCTCCACACCTGATGAGAATGCCGCGCATTTTTGTGCATATCTAAAATACCCCTGTTTGTCAAAAGCTCGCTTGTAAAGCCGTCAAGCTTTGTAAGCTCTGCGCCTATCATCAGCGGCGAGCGGAATATGCACCACAAGGTCATCATGGTTTTCTGCTCTTCCTCAGAAAATTTAGTTCGGTTGCTTTCATCGTAATCTTGCAATATCGCGCCGACCGGCAGCATATCCGCATCACCCCAGTGACCTGCGCCGCAGTGAGTTGCCCACTTTTCGCACCTTTCAAACATATTGTAAAGCAGCTCCCACTGATCCCAGAAGTCGTCGGTAATTCGCCACATATTGCATACCTGCTTGTAAAGCTCGGCACGCTCTATAAGCGCAGGGCCGGGCGAAAGACTGAGAACAATATCTCTGCCGCAGTTTTTCACCGCCTCGCAAAGCATTCTCATTTCGCTTTCTTCATGCGGCAGTTCGCGGCAAATGTCGTCACACTTTATAAAATCAACGCCCCACGAAGCATACAGCTTCATTATGCTGTCGTAGTATTCTTTTGCACCCTCTTTTTCGGGGGCAACACCGTACATATCGCTGTTCCAAACGCAAATGCTCCCCGTTTTGGCTATCTGCCTTGCAGTGCTGCCGCTGCCGAGTATCTTCAAATTATTGTGTACCGCCTGCCTTGGTATTCCGCGCATAATGTGTATGCCGAATTTCAGCCCCAGCGAGTGTACATACTCTGCAAGCGGCGCAAAGCCCTTTCCGCCCACCGCTGACGGGAACTTGTTCTCTGCCGGCTGCAAGCGCGAATATTCATCTATACACAGGTCGGCAAACGGCACATAATCATGCGTTTTTGCCGTTGGCTGATACCACTGAATATCCACCACAACATATTCATAACCGTATTGTTTGAGATTTTTCGCCATATATTCTGCGTTTTTCTTAACAATTTCTTCTGTAGCTCCTGCGCCGTGGCAGTCCCAGCTGTTCCAGCCCATAGGCGGTGTTTTTGCAAGCATGACTATACCTCTTTCATATTTTATAAAACGGCTCTGAAAAACTCAAAGCCGTTACTATAATTATAAGTTATTCCTGTGCATTTGTCAATACGCTATTCATCAAAAAAGAAAAGTTCTTCTACCGTAACGCCGAACACCTTTGCAATATCCATTGCCAGCTTCAGTGACGGATTATACTGCCCCTTTTCAAGGCGTATTATCGTTTCACGCCGCACGCCCACCTTTGCCGCAAGCTCGTCCTGCCGCATATCGGTCTTGGCGCGGTATTCTTTAAGTTTCGTCTTAAACTTTGCCACTGCTTATCCCTCATCATCGGGCGTGCTGCCCTTGCTGTCAAGTATCAGAAAAATAACGCTGCGCAGTATAACAAGTCCGCAGAAGCTGAACACAAACACTTTGTAGTTGATGCGCACAATGTCGCTGTCGTTAAAGCATAAAAGCGAGTAGGCAAAAATGCATATCAGCGAACATATCATAGTTACCGTGTTCGCCTGTGAGAGATTGTATCTCGTCAGTTCGTCGCCCTTTTCGGTCTTGTCGCCTATTCCCAGATACCCCAGCCCGAAAGCATACACCAGAAAGATAATTTTTTCGGCAGTTTTTGGTATGTCAATAGGCAGCATACCCAGTATCTGCAATATCACCAGTATAATAAGCGAAAAAATAATTGTAATGTGCTTTTTCCTGTAATTTCGTATCATTTTTGTCACCAACCTTTATATTGTTATTCGCCATCTGCTTTGCCTTCAATAAGTACAAACAGCAGGTTTTGCAGAAAATTATAGCTCACCCAAATGATAAGCCACGCATTTCCGATAGAAGTTTTGTCAAATTTCAGCGTAAACTTTATATCTACCAGATAGCTTACTATTGCAAACACCGCCAGCAGCGCGATAAACGTACTCATCATAAAATCGTGCACTTTCAGCATATTTATGTTTGAAAGCTCATCGTCTTTCTCAACATCGTATTTAATGATTATCCTCATGTACATAAAGAAAACGGCAACAATAATTATCAGCAGAATAATGGCTATAAGGTCGCTTTCCATTTTGAAGTGATCGAACACGGTGAATGTCACCGCCGATATCAGCCCCAGACCGAATATAACAGCCAGTTTTTTTCGGTAGCTCAGAAGCGAGATAACAGGTTTTTCAGCAGTTCTTTTTTCATTTTCAGACATTGAAATTTCTCCTTTCAAGTGATAAATAAATCACCTTATGTGATAATTATATCACTATTAATTTTCAATGTCAATACAAAAGTGATAAATTTATCACTTTTGTAGAAACAAACAAATACGCCTTATGCGCAGTATACTTCTTTATATATTATCACTATTTTTTCTTGCGGCGCGCTTTCTGATAACTTTCCTTAGCTCAAATAGCATAAGCACAAGCACTGCAAGATCGCAGGCAAAAACTACAATACCGCCAACCAAAGCACCGTCTTTCACCAAAACAAATCCTATAAAGCCGATAACGCCAAGCAGTCCGCCATACAGCAAAGTTATCAGCAGCACGGCAAAAATTCGCAGAATAAAGGGGCATTTTTTGCTTTCCAGTGCGCCGAAAGCGCCGTCGATAATTATTTCTAGAAGTATCTCAATAAGCTCTTCAAACAAAAAGTCCACAAAAACGCCCCCTGGTGCTAGTCAAAATATCCGTCGGGCAGGTCAAACTGCTGCGTCAGGTATTTTACAATATAGCCGCGCCTGCTGCGTGCAAATTTGCGAATGTTCTCCGTCCTGTTGAGATATTCATCATACCACGACCAGATCGTGCTGTCTGTCTTTTTCATCTCTTCAAGATGCTTGTAATACACCTGCATTTCGCTGTAGCGTTCGTTATTCATATCGTCAAGAGTCTGAATTATATTTTCTTCCGACAAAGCGCCGTTGAGAAGCTCTTTTACCTTTGCAAGAAAATATTCTTTGCAGTCGGCACGCGCTAAAAGAGCTACAAACAGCGGAGAATATCTCTCGCCGTTCTCGTTCATCACATTATAGTTATCAAGCATTATATCCAGCAAGTTATTGTAACTTGCCATGGTAACGTCCTGCTCATACAGCCCCATGCAGTAGTCGGTATCGTGCAGTATAAAACGCCACCTGCCGTCGGCATTGCCGCTCGTTTCCTCCCCCTCGGCAGGGTAATAGCGATAGCACTTGTAGTTGTTGTTAGGCCAGTCAAAGTTGTTGACGATTATATTAAAAGCATAGTTATCAAGATAATTTTCAACGTCGATAAGCGAGGCAAGCTCGTTGTAATTCGCATCATCGGTGAGATCCGAATACGCCAGCCTGTTATACATATCGTTGAACTCCTGCGCCGCAGCGGCTGTGTTTTCGTCATCGTCATCGGTATTTTTGTACTGCTCGCTGCCCTCGATAACTTCATAGAGTCCTGTTTCTCCGCCGTATTTATCTTTGAGCAGGTCGTCGCAGTATGTTTCATGCAGCCACAGCAGACCATAATACTCGCCGTTAAGATACGTAACCGCAGGCACAACGCCCTCGCAGTCGGTATAGCCTGCCTGTGCCGCCAGCCGCTGGTTCAGCTCATCGCGAATATACGCAAACTGAAAATCGTTGCCGGCGTTGCGCAAAACAAGCTTGTCGTATTTATCAATAGTACTGCCGTTTATGTGCGGCGTGCCGAAAATATCCGTCTCGAACTTGCCGTGCTCAGGGTCATACGATTTGCGTGCAAACAGTTTCAGCGATTTTATCGAAGACTCGCGTGATGCCGCCCCGAATATCCTCACACCTGCGCCCTGCTCAAACATAAGCGTGCCGTCGGCATTTATAGCTTCAACGTATATCGGTCGCTCACTTTGCTTGCCGCGCAGCTGAAAATTCTTACCGTAAAACAGACCGTCAGGCGCGTTGAAAAGGTCGTCGGGCGTGCCTGTCAGCGAAAAAATTATATTATTGAATCGCTGATCTATACCCAGCAGCGAAAAGAACGTGTGCGTTACCGTTTGCGACTCGCTGCCGTCAGCATAATAAGCCTTTGCCCTTATTGCAAGACAACTGGGAAAATCCCCCGTTGCGCCATCAAGCTTTATAGGCTCTGTGTACAGGTTAGTTTCCTTTGTCGGCTCGCTGCCGTCGGTGGTGTAGTACACCTGCGCGCCCTCGGGGTACGTTATACCTATTTTTACAGCGGTATTGAAAAACCTTGTGTCGGTAACTTCTTCGCCGCTGCCCGTAAAGTTTACAGCTTCAAAAACTTCAGTCTTGTCAGTACTGTCGGTATTATCGGCAGAGCTTTCAACGCCGCTGTCTTTCACCGTTTGGGAAGAACTTCTGCCCTTTGAAGAACTGTCGCTGCTGCTGCAAGATGCAAGACTAAAAACGCACATCACAACCGCCGCTATTATGCTCAAAAGCTTTTTTGCTTTCATAGATCGCTCCTTTTAGTGTCAGCCTTTTATAAACCTATCCATCAGCGTGCAGCCCTTTGAGATAAATCTACCCGTTGCTTCGGCGGTTTTTTCACAAAGGCAGTCTACGCCCTGCTTCTCTTCCTGCTTGTGGTATATAAGGTACGGCACGGGCTTGTTTGTGTGTGTCATAAGCGAGATAGGCGTCGGGTGGTCGGGGCAGACAAGTATTTTATAGTCGCCCATTTCGTCAAGCGCCTTTATAACTGGGCCGAGTATCTTCTCATCTATAAGCTCAATAGAGCGCACCTTGTTCTCCGTTTCATGGCGGTGACCGCACTCATCGGGGGCTTCAACGTGTATGTAAACAAGATCCTGACCATTCTTCAGTTCATTTATGCACGCCTGCGCCTTGCCGTCAAAGTTGGTATCTATATAGCCCGTCGCGCCCTCGACCTCTACAACATTCATGCCGCTCAAATGTCCTATGCCTTTCAGCAGGTCAACAGCCGATATCATCGAGCCTTTCAGACCGTACTTATCTTTGAAAGACGAAAGCGGCTTTTTAACGCCCTCGCCCCACAGCCACATGGAATTTGCAGGGCGCTTGCCGTTCCTTATCCTCGCAAGATTGACGGGGTGGTCTTTAAGTATATCATAGCTTTTTATCATCATGTCAAGAAGCTTTGCAGCGTTCGGGCTGTCTGAAAGATGATCTTTTATCGGCTTGCCGGTTATATCATGCGGAGGAGTGAGCGTGCCTACATCGGTCGTGCCGCCGTTCCATATAAGGCAGTGTCGATAGCTTACGCCCGAGTACAGCTGAAATTCCTCCGAGTTGAAATGCTCTGCAAGTGTTTCAATAAGCTTTGCAGCCTCGGCGGTAGAAATATCATCGGAGCAGTAGTCAACCATAGTCTTGTCTATGTAATTCGGTTCATCAGAAAGCGTAACAAGATTGCATCTGAACGACACATCGCTTTCTTTCATGTCAACGCCTATAGATACCGCTTCAAGGGGCGAACGGCCGCTGTAATACTTAACAGGGTCATATCCCAGAACTGAAAGATTTGCAACATCGCTGCCCGGCTTCATGCCGTCGTCTACCGTCTTCACAAGACCCACTTCACCTACAGCCGCCATTTTGTCCATATTCGGCTTGTTTGCAGCCTCCATAGGGGTCTTGCCGCCAAGCTGAGGTATAGGCAGGTCTGCCATACCGTCACAAAGCATTACTACATACTTCATATATATACTTCCTTTCGTTATCAAGTTCATTGCTCGGTCTGTGTTCTTCCGCGTTTGCGGCGCTTTTTGATCTCATACATAATTGCATCTGCGCGGCGGATAAAATCTTCCAAAGTATCATTTTCTTTGGGTACGTCAACAATGTAACCGCAGCTTGCGCCTATGCTGTAAGGCTTGCCGCTGACTTTATTGTAACCGTCAAGCATATTCTGCACGGCTGCAACATATTCTTCGGCTATTTTTTCGGAATAATTGAACGCCATTACCTCAAACTCATCGCCGCCGAAGCGCGCGCATATCTCTCTGTGCTTTGATACCCTGCTCAGCGCGTTGCCCACCTGCAAAATAGCATTGTCGCCCTCAAGATGTCCGTATTTATCGTTTATAACTTTCAGGTCGTCAAGGTCAACAGCCAGCACGAACACCATTTTCCCGCGCGATTTAGCCGCCTCAAACTGCTCTGCCGCCTTGCCCTGAGCCCCACGCCTGTTATATAGATTTGTAAGAGGGTCGCGCACATACATTCTTTCAAGCATACTTGAATACAGCGTAAGCTTTGAGCGCACCCTGATATTTTCAAGCGCGGTGCTTATGTTCATCTTCCAAGTGTTGAATATAACGCTGCTGCCTATGTAGCCGTCGCAGCTCAGCGCGATATAACCGAAATTCCTATCCTGAAAATGCAGCGGAGTTATAAAGAAAACATTCGCAAACGCATTTTTAGCATACAGCGCAGGCAGCATCTCGCCGCGGCTGAAAGTAAAGTTAGGCAGATAATCACCTTTTTCTCGCGCTATGCGGCAGTCTATAGTATCGGTATAGTCGCAGTGAGCCACCTTTAACTTTTCATCGTTATTTTCAAGATGAGTATTCAAGCAAAGATAAAACCTGTCAACATAAATATCTTCTATATAGTATCGCAGCTTTTGGAACGCCGCCTCGAAGTTGTTCACATATGTAAGGTCTTCGCTCATTCTTATAAGCCGCTTTGACATAGTTTTGAAACGGTCGTTGTCAGAATTTATATCGCGCATCATGGCGTTATGCTTATCATCGCCAAAAACAGCGCAGCCGCAGCTTTCCGAGAGCGACAGCCTGTTCTTTATCTGAACGTGCATAAACTCGCCCTTGCCAAGCTTCATAACTTCGGGTATTATATTTACCGCGCTCTCCCCTGCCGATGCGAAGTCTATCGCAACGGTAGTTATTGAGGGGCAGTGCGCCGACGAGAACCTTATTCCGCCAAATCCTGTAACAGCAACATCTTCGGGTACTTTTACGCCTGCCCTTGAAAGTTCGTCGCTTATGCCCATAGCTATATTGTCATTTGCGCAAACGAAAGCCTGCGGCAGCTTACCGCACTGCTGCACATACTCGCGAATTTTAGTTACCGCCTTGTATTCATCAAACCCCGAAAAGCAGACCCTCTTTTTCTCATATGGTATGCCGTGGTCTTTAAGCGCCTTTATGTATACCGCAAAACGGTTATCACTTTCAAGGTCGTTTTCATACGCGCCGACATAATTTATCTCGGTAAAGCCGTGCTTTGTGATAAGATGCTCCACAAGTTCATAAAGTCCGCCGCAGTAGTCAATATCAACGCTGTGGCAGCCCGATATTTTTCTGTCTACCGAAATGACCGGCACACCGCTTTGATGTGCGCGCGCTAAGATTTTGTCAAGCGCTTCCTGCGTGGGAATAGTTTCGGGAATGACAATAAGGGCGCTGAACTTTTCAAAGTTTATAAGGTCGAATATTTTTTCCTCTCCGCTGTCGTGAAGCGAATGGTTCGTGGTATTGCTGAGCGGACAGAAAAACGCCGTGTCGCAGCGTTTCTGCTTTGCGGCATCTAAAATACCTCTGCATATCTTATCCTGATATTCTGCGTTTACGCCTGCATACGCCACTGCTATGCGCAGTTTATTTTCGGGCATATATTCTCACCTCTGTGCAAGTTTCATACATAATAATTATATCACACATATTTGCATTTTTCAATAGCTCGCGGCATATAAATATGGGCTTATAATTTTTATAAATATTTTAACATAAGATATTTACGCACAATGCTCTTGCAATTTGCGACAAAATAGTATATAATAAATGTAGCGTATATTTTCTTGAAAGGAACGATGTTTTATGAAGCTTACCGATAAAGAGCGCGAGGGCAGGCAGATACTTTACGACGGCATGACATACGCTGCAATTGCGGCATCTTCGGCGCTGGCGGCTTTGCTTATAACGAGCAACAAAAAGCCCGAAAAGACAATGAAAAAATTCAAGAAAAACTACAAGCGAGTAAACGGCGCACTCAGCTCCGCGGCCGACAAGGTAACGCTGAAATGGCTTGAAAGAGACGTTAAAGCCCACCCCGACAAATACATAAAGCGCGACAAAGGCATACACATCGACCCTGCCGAGATAATCGACATCTGAGGTGGGATATGAGAAGATATTTAACGCTTTACAGAAAGTATTTCAAAGAAGCTTTAGAAAGCGGCGTTGACCCCGAAAAGCTGCTTGAATATCACCTGCGGCAGATAGAGTTTTTCCAGCACGAGCGGCTGATACACCTTATAGTTACGCTGCTTTTTGCGCTGGCAACGGTCATGACGATAATTGCAACGGCTGTTACAAATTCTATCTCGTTCGCTATTCTGACGCTTATGCTGCTGTGCCTGCTGATACCCTATATAGCGCATTATTTCTTTCTTGAAAATCAGGTGCAGTATATGTATGACGACTACAACAAACTGTACATAAAAATACACGGTTTCGGCTATGCGAGCGATACCGAAAAGAAAGCGCACAAAAATAAGACCTCTTGAAAAAAGAGGTCTTTTATATTTACAGGTCTTTCTTTCTGAAAACAAGGCAGCTTATCAGCAGCGACAGTATTATATACACAAGCGCAAGCGGCACCATTTCGCCAACGTCTATGCCGTTTTCGCCAAGCTCCAGCATCTGTTGTGTGATGAGGTATTTGTTAAAGTCAATATCCCAGTCGTATTTTATTGAGAATATCATAAGTATCGAAGTTATCATGCTTGCAAAGCCGAGCGATGTTACAACGGTCAGCATTATAGAGCCTGCGTGCGAACGTATCAGCACCGAGAACATAAGGAACACGCATACAAGCGCAAACTGCAGCAGATAGTTCATGCCCATTATCTTCAAAAGCTCTGTTATATCGCCAAGTTCATAGCCGTCTGTGCATATCATCAGCATGATACATTCAAGCACAATTATCAGCAGATAAAAGGCAAGCAAAAATATCGCGCAGCAAATAAGCTTTGAAAAAATATATTCCAAACGGCTCCTCAGCTGACCGATATAGCTTTTTATAAAACCGGTGTGCAGATCTTTCGTCAAAAACAGTATTACGATTATTCCCACAAAAAGCTGAAAGAATCCTCCACCCATAACTACCTGCATAAACTCACTGAGCTGATAATCGGAAGCCTGAGCAGGGGTGTTCGTTATATCCCCTCCGATAGTGAACATTATGGTCATGCCCCTTGTCATCAGATACTGCAAGATCGTTGAGATGATGAGCACAACATAAAGCCCTCTCATCTTTATCATACGGTAAAGGTCCATTTTAATAAGGTTTGTCATTATCTTGCACCTCCCGTAATTCTTATGTAGTAGTCTTCCAGAGCCTCGCCGCTCACATTCAGCTTAGATACCGCTATGCCTGCTTCTACCAGCGCTTTGTTTACAGCCGCGCTCTCTTCTATGCGCTCGGTAACGTTTATCTGGTTTGCGTTTATCTGCTGAAACTGCGTTATACCCATGTTTTGAAGCACTGTCATTGCGGCGGCAGCGTTATCTGCAACTATCTCAATTTTGGCGGCGCACTCGTCTTTCAGCTGCTGTGCCGAAAGCTCTTTGAGCAGCACGCCGTTTTCTATAATGCCTATATGTGTTGCAATTTTGGCAAGCTCGTCAAGTATGTGGCTGGATATCAGAATAGTGATATTTCTCTCTATCGCAAGGCGGTGTATGGTCTCTCTGATCTCTACGATACCCTGTGGGTCAAGACCGTTGATAGGCTCGTCAAGCACCATAAATTCGGGGTCGCCCACCAGCGCTATTGCAATGCCGAGCCTTTGGCGCATGCCCAAAGAAAATTCTTTCGCCTTTTTCTTGCCTGCATCAAAAAGCCCTACCGCCTGCAAAAGCTCGTTCACATAGCCCTCATTATAAACGCCGCGCACAAGGCACTTTGCCTTAACGTTCTGAAACGCTGTCATATCGGGGTATATTCCCGGGGCTTCAATAAGGCAGCCGACTTTCTCACGCACCGCGCCCAGCTGCGCACCCGAGCAGCCAAACAGCTCATAACTGCCGCTTGTCTGGGTAGAAAGCCCTGCGATTATCTTCATAAGGGTGGTTTTTCCTGCGCCGTTGCGGCCTATAAAGCCGTACACCGCGCCTTTCGGTATGTGCATACACACGCGGTCAATTGCGTTATGCCTGCCGTATGTTTTGGTAAGGTCTTGCGTTGTAAGCAGATATTCGCTCATTTTGTCCTCCTTAAACTTAATTGCCTGTTCTCATTCCCGTTGATGTCACCGAGGCAACTTTATTTCCTAAATTATCGGTTATAGATATCTCATAAAAGCAGGCGCGCCTGCCGTCTTTCAAAAGCTTTATCTCGCTGAAAAGTGTGTCGCCTTTGGGTGAAGAAAGGTATGTAATACTGCTTGAAAGAGTGACCGTAGGCACACCGCCAAGGTTAGAAGCTATCGCGAACGTAAAGTCGGCAAGGGTAAAAATAGCGCCGCCCATTACATGACCAGTGGCGTTTTCATGGCGTTTATCAGTCTTTAAGCTGCACCTTACGCCGTTTTCATCAGCCTGCAATATCTCTATACCCGTGGTATCTACCGCGAAAATATCGTTAGCAAAGAACTTTTTTACTTCATCGAATGTCATCATGATAATTACCTCTTTATGTTGAAAACCTTAACTATTATAATACCATATCGCATACGAAAAGTCAATAGATAATATACATATATTGACAAACGGTACTTTATGATATATAATAATCTATGTTATTGAGATAAAGAAAGAACGATGTATATGTATCTGAATGAACTTAAAATAGGCAGCAGCGCCAGAATAACGACTGTCGGGGGCGAGGGCTCGCTCAGGCAGCATTTTCTCGATATGGGCGTTATACCGGGGGCTGTGGTAACGGCAGTAAAGCTTGCACCGCTGGGCGATCCGCTGGAACTGCGCATACACGGCTATGAACTAACACTGCGAATCGACGATGCGAAAAAGATTGAAATAGTGCCCGAAGAAGAAGGTGCAGACACCGAAAAGCCGCAGGCAGACTTCAAGGTGCGCCGCCACACCGAACACCCGGGTCTTGGCGAGGGCGGCAGATACCACGTTGAAACGGGCGAAAAGCCTCTGCCCGACGATGTGAAACTGACGTTCGCGCTGGCAGGCAACCAGAACTGCGGCAAGACCACCCTTTTCAATCAGCTGACGGGTTCAAACCAGCACGTCGGCAACTTTCCCGGCGTTACAGTAGATCGAAAAGACGGCGAGATAAAGGGCTACCCCAACACGCTAATTACCGATCTTCCGGGAATATACTCGATGTCGCCATATTCGAGCGAGGAGATAGTCACCCGTGAATTTATTATAAAAGACAAGCCTGCGTGCATTATAAACATTGCAGATGCCACGAATATTGAGAGAAATCTGTATCTTACAATGCAGCTTATGGAACTTGATGTGCCGATAGTTTTAGCCCTTAACATGATGGACGAAATGCGCGGCAACGGCGGCTCGGTACACATAAACGAAATGGAACAGCAGCTTGGAATACCCGTTGTGCCTATCTCTGCGGCAAAGAACGAGGGCATTGACGAGCTTGTAGGTCACGCGGTGCATATTGCTAAATATCAGGAAAAACCCATGCGCACCGACTTTTGTGAAAGCACCGAGAGCGGAGGAGCAGTACACCGCGCACTGCACGGAATAATGCACCTTATTGAAGACCACGCCGCAGCGGCTGACATACCCATAAGGTTCGCGGCAACAAAGCTTATTGAGGGCGACGAGGTAATAAAAAAGGCTCTTTCGCTTTCTGAAAACGAGGAAGAAATGATAGAGCACATTATAACACAGATGGAGCAGGAACGCGGTCTTGATAGGGCGGCTGCCATTGCGGATATGCGGTTTTCGTTCATAAAGAAGCTTGTGCAGAAAACGGTGGTAAAGCCCGTTGAGAGCAAAGAGCGCGAAAGAAGCCGAAAGATCGATAAAATACTCACAGGCAAGTATACCGCTATACCCTCTTTCATAGCGATAATGGCAATTATATTTTTGCTGACATTCAATGTCATAGGCGCGTTTTTGCAGGGGCTTTTGGAAAAAGGCATTGATTTTCTCGCGCAGGAAACGGACGACATACTCTCGGCTATGCACGTAAACGGTGTGCTGCGCTCGCTGGTGATAGACGGCATATTTGGCGGCGTTGGCAGCGTGCTCAGCTTTATGCCGATAATTGTTACGCTGTTTTTCTTCCTCTCGCTTCTGGAAGACACAGGCTATATGGCAAGGGTGGCGTTCGTCACTGACAAACTGCTTAGAAAGATAGGTCTTTCGGGGCGCAGCATTGTGCCTATGCTTATAGGTTTCGGCTGCACCGTGCCGGGCGTTATGGCAAGCAGAACGCTCCCCTCTGAGCGCGACAGAAAGATGACCATAATGCTCACGCCTTTTATGAGCTGCACCGCAAAACTGCCTATCTATGGCTTTTTCGCGCACGCGTTCTTCCCCAGATACAGCGGTCTTATAATGATAGGTCTGTACCTTTTCGGAATACTGGTCGGCATACTTACCGCGCTTGTGGCAAAGGTGTTCACTTTCAGCGGCGAGGCTGTGCCGTTTGTTATGGAGCTGCCAAACTACCGTCTGCCGGGGCTGAAAAACGTTATGCGGCTGCTGTGGGATAAAGCAAAGGACTTTTTGCAGCGCGCTTTCACTGTGATATTTGCGGCATCTATAGTTATATGGTTCTTGCAGACGTTTGATGGTCAGTTCAACATGGTGACCGACTCGCAGGACAGCATACTTGCAATTATTGCAGGATTTATTGCGCCGATATTTGCACCGCTCGGCTTTGGCGACTGGAGAGTTTCTACCGCGCTGGTTTCGGGCTTTATGGCAAAAGAGAGCGTTGTTTCTACACTTTCTGTGCTTTTCACCAGTGTTGATCAGCTTTTGCTGACTATATCACCTGCCTCTGGTGCGGCGCTTTTGGTATTCTGCCTTTTGTACACGCCGTGTATCGCCGCAATTGCCGCCATTCGCCGCGAGCTTGGCACACGGTGGTCGCTGTACATAATAGTTTTCCAGTGCGCTATTGCATGGATATTTGCATTTTTAGTACGCGCCCTCTGCCTGCTGATAGGCATATAAGGTATACAAATTAAAAAGATATAAAAGATCCTCTCAATCTTTAAAGGCTGAGAGGATTTTTTCACATTATTCCGATACTTTTCCAAACTCTTTCTTTACCGTTTCCAGCGCGGCGATAATTACCTTGTCCATGTCGTAATACTTGTATTCGCCAAGTCTGCCGCCGAATATGACCTTGCTTTCCTTGTCGGCAAGCTCTTTGTATTTTGCAAACAATGCGCCGTTCTTTTCATCGTTCACGGGGTAGTATGGCTCGTCGCCCGGCTTCCATTCTGCCGAATATTCTTTAGAAATAATGGTCGTCGGCTGCATGCCGAATTCAAAGAACTTATGCTCTATTATTCTGGTGTAGGGGTGCTCGCTGTCGGTGTAATTAACTACTGCGTTGCCCTGATAATTCGGCGTATCAAGTTCCTCGGTCTCAAAACGAACGCTTCTGTATTCAAGGTTGCCGAAGCAATAGTTGAAGTACGCATCAATAGCGCCGGTGTATACCACCTTATCTGCCATAGCATCAAATTTTTCCTTGTCGTCAAGATAATTTGTATCGAGCATTACGTCAATGCCGTCAAGCATCTTCTCTATAACAGCGGTATAGCCGCCTATCGGTATGCCTTGATAGCTGTCGTTGAAATAGTTGTTATCATAGGTAAAGCGAACAGGCAGCCGCTTGATTATAAACGCAGGAAGCTCTTTGCAGTCTCTTCCCCACTGCTTTTCGGTATAGCACTTTACAAGCTTTTCGTATATATCCCTGCCGACGAGCGAAATAGCCTGCTCCTCAAGGTTTTTCGGCTCGCCTTTTATCTCCTTGCGCTGCTCTTCTATGATAGCCATAGCCTCATCGGGTGTGGCAATGTTCCACATCTTTGAGAAGGTATTCATATTGAACGGCATATTGTAAAGCTCGTTTTTGTACCTTGCTATCGGCGAATTTGTGTAGCGGTTGAATTCAGCGAATCTCTGCACATAATTCCACACGAATTTGTCGCTGGTGTGGAAAATATGCGCGCCGTATACATGAACGTTTATGCCGCTCCTGTTCTCGGTGTAAATATTTCCGCCGACATGGCTTCTCTTGTCGATAACAAGGCAGCTTTTGCCGTTTCTCTTTGCCTCATAAGCAAACACAGCACCGTAAAGACCCGCGCCAACTATCAGATAATCGTAATGCTTATCCATTATATAGTCCTCCTGTTTTTCACTTTATATACCAAGATACTCTCTCCAGAAACTTTCAGTCGTAAACTCTGCAAATGCGTTCTCGTATGCCTTGTCGATCGTTTCATGATGCTTTTTATAATTCTTCATAACCTTTCTGTAACGCTTTATAAGCTTGAAACAGCGGCGGCGGTTTATTCTGCGAACGCACGCGGTCTCATCTTTTTCATTTACGGCTATAAGAGTTTTTCTGCGGAAGTTCTTTCCGGGAACGAAGAACCAGTCAAACGAAACTATTTCCGGCCAGCGCCTCAGGAATATGCCGGGCAGCAAATGACCGTTTATAGTAAGCACATAAATGGCTTTCTTT
Source organism: uncultured Clostridia bacterium (assembly GCA_947589355.1). Classification (GTDB taxonomy): domain Bacteria; phylum Bacillota; class Clostridia; order Oscillospirales; family Ruminococcaceae; genus UBA7477. Next base: position 214,082 of record CANPZC010000001.1, on the reverse strand, counting down.
ATGATATTCAGCCTTGTGTAGCTGTAGGCATCTGCTTTGGAAAGGTTATATTCAGGCGGAAGCTCGTTGTACGGCACAAGCTTATCGTTCTTTGCCGAATGTTCTTTAAGACACTGCTCGCCCGAAAGCTTTTTGAAATAGTCGGGGCCTTTCATATAGTCGTCAATGGCGTCAATTATCTGCTCGGCGTTATTGTATGCGAACCGCGTTATCTCTTTCCAGAACAGCGTTTTCATACGTTTGATAAAATCAACATCGCCGCAGATATTGCTTGCAGCTTGTATAATAAGGCTGTTTCTATGCACCTGATAAAGCTCCATAGCGGCGTTGAATTTGCCTGCAAAGCCAACGTGCCATATACATATGCCGTTCAGTGTCAAAAAACTTGCCTTATTGCGTATGCTGAACTCAACGTCATCGCCCCTTACGAACACCGGCAGCGGCAGACCGTTTTTCTCTATTGCTTTCACAGGTATGCAGCAGAACCACCAGCCTGCATACATATCATCGCAGACTCTTTTAGCCATTTGGTCGTTTTTGAGCAAGGATTCAACCTTTCGCATATCGAGGCTCTTTTTCAGCGGGCCGTATGAACCGTCTTCTTTATGAACATATCCCACGTCCTCATACTGTGTGTATCTTTCGTCGTAGTCAAACATTGCTCCGCTTACAAAACAGTCGGCAAATTCGCTCTTCACTATCCTCAGCAGATAAAACGTTCTGAAAATGCTTTCGGGCATCACCATAACGTCGTCGTCCATAAGCAGAACATGGGTAGGCTTGTTTTCCATATGCAGAGATTCTATCATGCCTCTTGTAAAGCCGCCGGCGCCGCCAACGTTCTGATTCGGGTGAACTTTCAGATTTTCGCAGTCGAACTGTGCGGGATCGAGCGTTCTGCCGTTATCCATTATATGCACGAACAGTTTGCCGTTCATGTCGGTATCTTTATCAAGAATATTATCTTTGAGAAGCTTTATATTGCGCTTTATAAAAGCTTCTTTCTTAAACGTAGTTGAAACAAGCGATATGCTTATATCTCTTATATCGCTCTCCTCTATATCGGCATAATATGCAGCGCCGTATATTCGCATTTCCTCGGTCGCTGTTATCGTAAACGAGATAAGCGGCTTATCGGTATCGGGTATATCAAAAAGCACCGTCGTTTTTTCCTTGCTTGAAAGTGCCTTTTGCATAAGCACCGAATAATTGACATTCTTTGAATTACTGAAAACTTCCGTAAATTCAATAGAGCCTTTGCCCTTGAAAGTTATGCCGAACTTGAAGTTTTTAGCCGCGGTATGCTCTTTAAGATAACCTATTTGCAGGCAGTTGAAATACGAAGTAAAATCAACACATTTATACTTTGTGAATATATGGCTGTGATCTTCGGCATCGTATATTATATGCGTCATTTTCTTGGTCATGGCGCTTCTGTGCATAAGCTCCGAATACTCACGCAGGTTGGCATCTGCATCATACTGCATTATGACATTCTGTAGTTTTACCGTTGTTACCGACATTTTTTGCATCTTCCTTTCTGTTTTGCTGTTTTACTGCTTGTTGGCTGCGTTCATCTGTTCTCTCTTTTTTCTGATGCTTTCAGCCTGATCGTTAAGAGCCTTTTCAGCCTGGGCGCGTTTCTTGCGCTCCTCAGCCTTTATGGCTTCTATATTCGTTTCATACTCATTACAAATACCCTCGGCATCGCCTATTTTAAGCACCTTGCCGTGGTTCAGCCATATAGCCTTATTGCACATGGCGCGCACCTGCTGCATATTGTGCGATACAAACAGCAGCGTTGTACCCATTGACAGCATTTCATTCATCTTATTCATACATTTTTTCCTGAACAAAACGTCGCCGACGGACAGCACCTCGTCAACTATAAGTATATCGGGCTGCACTATGGTGGCTACCGAAAAGCCGAGGCGCGATTTCATACCCGAAGAAAAGTTCTGCACGGGAGAATCGAGAAAATCTTCAAGCTCTGAAAACTCTACTATCTCGTCAAATTTGCTGTCTATAAACTTCTTGTCATAGCCAAGTATACAGCCGTTGAGATATATATTTTCCCTTGCGGTAAGCTTAGGGTCAATGCCTGCGCCGAGCTCTATAAGTGATGCCACAGTACCCCTTACGGTAACAGAGCCTTTATAGGGCTTGAGTATCTTGCTTATTACTTTTAAAAGTGTAGATTTGCCGCTGCCGTTAGTACCTATTATAGCCCATGCTTCGCCCTTTTTTATATGCAGAGAAACATTTTGCAAAGCTAAAAATTCCTGAAACATCAGCTGGTGCTTTACAAGCTTTACAAAATACTCTTTAAGGTCGTTTATTTTTTCCGTAGATTTATTGAACCTTACGGTAACGTCTTCAACATCGATGATGTACTCGCTGCCTTGATCAAGCGGCTGAGAATTGCTGTTTTCCATTTGTATGTTTACCTCTCTGTATTATCAGATATACAGGATAAACTTATCCTGCGAGCGTTTGAAGAAATGTGTTCCTATCGCAAACATTATTATAGCATATATAGTGCCCAGAATAAAATCCCACTGATTTACTGCCGCCCAGTAAGGAACGTTATCAATGCCGGGAACCCACACAAAATATCTGAACTGCTTTATATAGATGTACAGCGGATTGAGATTCTCTACGACAAACGCCAGATACTTTGCATACGGCAGAGAACCCTCGGCTATCTGTCTGTCAGCCTTTTCATAGAACATACCTATATCATAGAATATTGCCGAGCAGTACAGCCACATGGTAACAAAAGCATTGTAGATGTATCTTATATCACGGAAGAAAACGTGCAGCTGCGCGAGGAAAAATCCCAGCCCCAGCGCAAATATATACGCCTGTATTATCGGTATTATTATGCCCAGATTCCAAAGCGAGAACAAAACTCTTCCCTGCGTGAACGAGAACACTGCCATTACTATTACCAGTGCGCCAAGGCTGAACACAAAGTCCACCATTGTGGAAGTTACCTTTGAAAGCGGGAACATATACTTTGGCACATAGGTCTTTTTCAGCAGTGTTGCGTTGTCTGTTATTGCGCCCAGAGCCTTGCCGACCGAGTTGTTGACAAACTCAAACATCGTTCGTCCTGCAAGCAGATATATCGGGAAAAGAGCCAGATTTCTCTGAAACAGGAACGAAAATACCACCGCCATTATTATCATTATCAGCAGCGGATTGAGCACGCTCCACACATATCCCAGAAAGCTTCTTCTGTACTTCAGCTTTATGTCTCTTGAAACCAGCTGATAGAGCAGATCTTTGTACTTGAACGTTTCCCAGAAAGAGCCTTCCTTTGGTTTGAATTTCTTCAATATTGATGACAATTCTGTCATGCCTCCCATTTTAGTTGAAATCGTGGTTGCCCCTTAGTTTGTTGTATATATTTGAGGCAAGTATCTTATCAAATGTTTTCTTGCCGATGTGAAGTCTGTTCATCAGCAAAAACGCATTATACTGTTTTTTAGCAAATTCATAAGCCTTTGGCATTTCATTTTTTGCACGCAGCATTATCTCCTCCGCCGCCGCTCTGCCCTCTTTCCTGTCATCGTCAACAAGAAGCATGGTGCGAAAGTAGCTGAGCATAAGCCCCTGCGTTTTCATGCAATAGTAATCTCTGCCGCGGCAGCCTTTTTTCAGCCGCAGGTCTTGATACTCGTCAATAAGCCTGTTTATAACGGTCTTTGTATGCCCCGAGCGTTTAAGCTGGTTTGCCTCGGAAACGCTTTGTTCAACGTCGCCCACTCGGTAGTCATACAGAAAAATATCAAACGGCGTAATTCTTTTTGCATAGCAGCAAGGCAGCGTGGCATACTCGTGGTCTTCATAGAAAACGTGCTCTGAAAGCTGCATACCGTACTTTTTATAAAATGCCGTATTATATGTGATGCCGTGGAAAGTAAGGCTTCTGTCAAACGACTTCCAGTTTTTCATTATATATATGAAGTCATACGCCTTGAAAAACTTTGGCGGATAGCTTTTCCAGTTCTTTACCTCGCCTGTTGATGCGTCAACAGTATGGTGGTGAGTAAGCACAACGTCGCTGTTACACTGCTCCAGCAGCGAAACGTACTCTTTGAGGTTCTGCGTTTCCACCCAATCGTCAGCATCAACAGCTTTTATATACTTGCCGCACGCCGCAGCAATGCCTGTGTTCAGCGCGGCGCCGTGACCTTTATTTTCCTGCGATATAACGCGGAAACTCTGCGGATACCTTGCGGCATAGTCAAGCGCTATTTTCTCGGTATTATCTGAAGAACCGTCATTTACCGCTATTACCTCTATTTTGTCAAGTATATCGCTTTGGATAAACGACATAAGGCACTTATCTAAAAACTTTTCGCAATTATAAGAGGGCACTATAAAGCTGACTATCTTGTCCACTTCATCACTTCCTTTGCCTTAGCTGACGTTTTATCTTGTTTTCAAAAATGCCTTTGAATGTGGCAGCAAGCGCTTTTCCTGCGGAAATTTCAAATTTATCGTGCTTTTTCAGCACATAGTACACCGCATAGAGCGATGAGAGCCAAAAGCCCAGAATATATCTTGTGGTCGCGCCGCGCTGCTCGAAAAAGCTTTCATCAAAGCCGCCAAACCACGTGGAATCGGTTCTTTGCACCCGTGCTATCTCAAACGGCACATAGTATATTTTAAGCCCTGCCCTTTCGCAGTCCAGCAAAAATTTCAGCTCTTCCTGCGCGCCGTTGCCCGAGCCTGCGCCCAAAAGCTCGTCAAATCTCACGCCGCTTTCAATGAGTGACTTTCTTCTGAAAGATATCTGCCACGAAGCCACATGCATGGTCTGAGGAAATTTAAGTCTCATCACCTTATCGGGGAATGTCTGGGGCTTGTCCGCAACGTTGCCGCCCTCATCTGTAACTTTAAATATAATAACATCAGCCTGCGGCAGCATATTATAGGCGCGGCATATTTTTTGCCGATAGTTTTCGCAAAACCTCTCGTCGTCGTCCGAAAGCATACATATATCAGCCGTGGCTTTTTCTATAGCCATATTGCGGCTTTTGGTAAGACCGCGCTCGGTGACGGAGTACATTGCCGCACTGCCGAAAGGTGTTTTTATGCTGTCTATAGCAGCCGTATCACACTGATTTATAACTACCGCGCTGCCGGTTATGCCCAGTTTCTCAACAATGCTCATATCCTCCTGATACATACAGGAAACGAGCATCTGCAACGACAAAGGTTCATTATTACAATAGCGAATAAAAAACATCACCTTTCTGAAAACTCGCCAAACAGACATACTTACCGAGTATATATTATTTATTTTACCATATTGTCGGTTTTATGTCAAGCAAATCGACCTAATTCCTGCCAATTCGTTATTTGGCGTAAAAATGGGCAGATAAACCGAAAGTAATTGTACAAATTTATAAAAAAGCCGCACAGAAAACTGCACGGCTGAAATATTGTGTGCTTTTGAATTTCAGACTATCTTCTTGCCCTCAAATTCAACACGCTTTTTCAGATCTTTCATAAGGTCGTCAAACTGCTTGGGGTCAAGCGACTGATCGCCGTCGCACCACGCTTTGGCAGGGTCATTATGCACCTCAACCATAATGCCGTCAGCGCCCGCGGGTACGGCGGTTTTAGCAAGGGTAGGAACCATCCACGAAAGACCGGTAGCATGGCTGGGGTCTACTATAACAGGCAGGTGCGTCAGCTTTTTAAGCATGGGAACAGCCGAAATATCGAGGGTATTTCTTGTTTTGGTCTCAAACGTTCTTATGCCCCTCTCGCAGAGGATAACGTTGTTGTTGCCGCCTGCCATTATGTACTCCGCGCTCATAAGCCACTCCTGAATGGTGTTGGCAAGACCTCTTTTCAAAAGTATCGGCTTGTCGCACTTGCCGAGCTCTTTGAGCAAATTGAAGTTCTGCATATTTCTCGCGCCTACCTGAATAACGTCAACATCGGCAAACATATCAAGCGTGTTTATATCCATTATCTCGGTAACTACCGGCAGACCAACTTCCTTTTTGGCAAGCAGCAGAAGCTCCAGTCCCCTGCCCTCAAGTCCTTGGAAAGAATACGGCGAAGTACGCGGTTTGAATGCGCCGCCGCGAAGAAGTGTTGCGCCGCTTGCCTTTACATCTCTTGCTACCTCGGTCATCTGCTCTTCGGTCTCGACCGAGCAAGGCCCTGCGATAACGCTGAAAGTGCCCTCGCCTATCTTTGTCTTGCCCGAAATGTCAACTATAGTATCCATCGGGTGGAATTTGCGGTTGGCAGCCTTGTAAGGCTCTGATATCCTCTTTACGTCCTCTACAAAAGGAAGCGCCTGTATAGTGCCTATATCCAGCCTTGAAGTATCGCCCACAAGACCTATTATAGTTGTGTGTTCGCCTGCGCTTATATGTGTTTGCAGACCATCGCTGTGCAGCTTTTCTACAAAGCTGTCAACGTCCTCCTGCTTTGTCGCGTTGTTAAGTACGATTATCATATCATCATGACCTTTCTTTGAAATAATTTAGCGCTTTTAAGCTTTTATGTATTAAAGTATACACCTATTTTGCCCGTTTGTCAAGGGCTTTTTAGCATTTTAAGCAGTTTACACAATTTTTTATCAACCAACATATTGACAGTTCGCGTTTTTGTATAGTATAATAATATTCAGATACACGCGATATTAAAAGCAAGAGGGTCGGGCATATGAAAGATATGATAATTTACAGCGGCGAGACCTTAAAAGCCTATACTTTGCAAACTCTCAGCGGTATAAACACTGAAAGAGATGTTGCCGAGGCGCTGCATAAATATATTACCTCGCCAAATGACAGAAAGGTTTGCTGCCTTTACGGTCTGCTCTTTACGGGGAAGACCACAATGATGCTTCAGCAAATACGGAAAATAGACGAATTTGGCAAATGCCTTTTGGTGAAATGCGGATATGGCAGCACCATGATGCAGCTGCGAGAGGCAATAGATGCTCACCCCGAGGCGCAGTATATTTTTGTTGACCAAGTGACCAAGGCGAATGACTTTATAAGTGCAAGCAGCGTACTTGCAAACAAATATGCGGCAGAGGGCAGAAAGGTCGTTTTGGCAGGAGACGACTCCCTTGCAATTTTCCTTGCAAAAGGCGGCGAATTATACGACAGGACAAGGCTTATCCATACAACATATATGCCCTTTAAAGAGTACAGCAAGCTGACAGGCAAAGGGCTGACGGAATATATAAAACACGGCGGTGTATTATCGAATGTTTTTCGCAGCGAAGATACTACAAACGAATATATAAATTCAGCGGTCGTTTTGAATATTGCAGGTAGTCTTGAAAAATGGAATGACAAAAAATACACCGCGCTGAGAAAGATAGCGGACAGCGATCTGCCCTCGTTTATAAGCAAAGTTATTGAGAACATCGGCAGCGATATGACGGATAACGAGTGTGCTATGGCAGTGGTAGAATATCTTAACGACATAGATTTTCTGTATAAGCTGCCAAGACTAGGCGGCAGGCAGGAGTATTTATTTACGCAGCCGGGTGTGATGTACCGTCGGGCGTGTGAGGGAAAGTATGCCGAAAAATCGGCTGTTTTAGAAGATATAATTTTGTATCAGACCGCGAAAGATGCAGAAAATTCAGACGATATTTTCGTATCGAGATATGACGGCGGCATGGGAAAAGGGTCTGTAATAGACATCTCAGATTTTTCCCGAAAGACATCATGCATGATAGATGCCACACTGTCAGATGATCACGTCACACACCTGACCGATGAAGCGTTTTGCGGCGGCTTTGAAAGAAAATCGGGAACTAAGATATCGGCGAAAGTTGTTATATATAATGGTGAGACAAAATTTACTGAGCAGAAAATTATTTATATAGCCGCAGAAGAATATCTTCTTCATTCAAAAGAGCTGATAAAAGCATTGACCGAAAATGTTATATCGGATAAAGAAAGTTTCAGCAAAGCTATAGCAAGCAGTTGAATATTACATCTATAAAATTTTTAGGATAGGAGTGTTTGACATGAGAAAGACAAAAATAGTTTGCACCATAGGCCCTGCGACAGACAGCGATGACATTCTGCGCGAGCTTATGAAAGCAGGAATGAACGTTGCGAGGTTCAACTTTTCACACTCAAATTACGAGGAGCATGAGCGGAGATTTCATCAGATAGTAAAGCTGCGCGAGGAGCTGAAACTGCCTATAGCCACTTTGCTCGATACAAAAGGCCCTGAGATACGCCTGAAAACTTTCAAAGACAACAAGCCCGTGGAGATTCATGACGGCGACCTTTTCACGCTGACTACCGAGGACGTTGAGGGAACGGCGGAGAAATGCTCTATAACCTTTATGGGGCTGCCGAAAGACGTAAAACCCGGCAACAAGATACTTATAAACGACGGCGTTATTGACCTTACGGTAGAAAAGATAAGCGGCTGCGAGATAATTTGCAGGGTAATACACGGCGGTCTGGTATCAAACAACAAGGGCATGAACGTGCCGGGCGTTATGCTGTCTATGCCGTACATAAGCGACAAGGACATGAAAGATCTGCAATTCGGCGCAAAAATGGGCTACGATTTTATTGCGGCTTCTTTTGTGCGCACAGCTGCGGATATTAACTATCTGCGCAACTTTACACACAGCCTGGGCTGGTATGAACCGCGGATTATCGCAAAAATAGAAAATGCCGACGGTGTGAAAAACATTGACGAGATACTCCAGGCTGCTGACGGCGTTATGATAGCGCGCGGCGACATGGGCGTTGAGATACCTTTTGAGCAGATACCTGCCATACAAAAAGAGATAATCTCAAAAGCATACAACGCGGGCAAGCAGGTAATAACCGCAACGCAGATGCTGGAATCTATGATAAACAATCCGCGCCCGACAAGAGCCGAGATAACCGACGTTGCAAACGCTATTTACGACGGCACATCGGCAATAATGCTCTCGGGTGAGACTGCGGCAGGCTCGTTCCCCGTTGAGGCGGTGAAGACAATGGCTCTGATAGCGGAGACCACGGAGAACGACATCGACTACAAAAACAGCTTTATAAAGCGCGACCCGAACTACTCGCCCTCGGTGACTGATGCCATTTCACACGCGACTGTTACTACCGCTCACGACCTTGGCGCACACGCGATAATAACCGTTACAAAGGGCGGCGGCACTGCGCGAATGATCTCAAAATATCGTCCGTCCTGCCCGATAATTGGCCTTACGACCGACGAGACCACCTGCCGACAGATGAATATGTCGTGGGGCATTATACCCTCTCTCATATCGGAGCAGGAAAACACCGACGACCTTATAAGAAACGCTTTGGAAGTTTCGGTGCAGGAGGGGCTTATAAACACAGGCGACCTTGTGGTAATTACCGCAGGCGTGCCGCTGGGCGTTTCGGGCAACACAAATCTTCTGAAAGTACAGACTGTCGGCGAAGAATTTATATAAACAAAAAGCTGCCCCTGTCGGCAAAATGTCGGCAGGGGTTGTTTGTTATCGTCAAAAAAGAACATATGTTCCACGTGGAACATTTATTCGCCAAGCTTTTTAAGTATGATCTCTTTCATCATGCCGGGGTTAGCTTTGCCCTTTGAGGCTTTCATGCACTGACCCACAAGGTAGCCTAGGGCGTTGGTCTTGCCGTTTTTGTAGCTTGTAACAGACGGCTCATTCTCGGCGAGCACCTTATCCGCAAGCGCTTCAAGCTCAGAAGTATCAGACACCTGCGCAAGACCCATATCGTCTATGAGCTGCTTTATAGGCTTATCTTCGGCGACTATTATTTCAAATATCTTTTTGCCCGAGGCTGTAGAAATGGTGTTCTTCTCGATATAACCGATAAGCTCGGTCATTTTCTCGGGGGTAAGCTTAGTTTCGCCCAGCGTTTTGCCCGTTTCGTTAAGATACTTTGAAATATCGCCGAGCAGCCAGTTGGCGGCTATTTTGGGCGATGCGCCGCCCTTTTGCGTACACTCGTCAAAAAAGTTTGCCAGATCTACATTTTCTGCAATAATGGTGGCATCTTGCTGCGGCAGACCCAGCTTTTGCACATAGCGGAGTATCTTCTGCGTGGGCAGCTCGGGTATCTGCGCTTTAAGCTCTTCTACCCTTTTTTCGTCTACCGAAATAGTGAGCAGGTCGGGCTCGGGGAAGTAGCGGTAATCGTGGGCATCTTCCTTGGTTCTCATTGAAACGCTTATGCCTTGGGCATCGTCCCAGCGTCGTGTTTCCTGAACGACCGTTTCGCCTGCCTCCAGCGCGGCTATCTGGCGTTTTTGCTCATACTCTATGCCGCGCACGGCAGCCGAAAAGCTGTTTACGTTCTTCATCTCAGTCCTCGTACCGAACGGCGTACCCTTTTTATGAACTGAAACGTTTACGTCGCAGCGGATAGAGCCTTCCTGCATTTTACAGTCGCATATGTCAAGATAGCTGAGTATTGATTTGAGCGTTTCAAGGTATGCTTTAGCCTCGGCGCTGCTGCGCATATCGGGCTCTGAAACTATCTCTATAAGCGGCACACCGCAGCGGTTGAGGTCAACTAGCGAGCTGCCCTCAAAACTGGTGGCGTGCAGAAGCTTGCCTGCATCTTCTTCGATGTGTATCCTCGTAATGCCTATGCGCTTGCTCTCGCCGTTCACCAGAATATCTACATAACCGTTCTCGCAAAGGGGTATATCAGACTGCGATATCTGGTAAGCTTTAGGCAGGTCAGGGTAGAAATAATTCTTTCTGTCCTGCTTGCACACGCGGTTTATCTTGCAGTTCAGCGCGTGACCCATTTTTATTGCATAGTCTACCACGCGCTCGTTAAGCGTTGGCAGCGTACCGGGCAGAGCCATACAAATAGGGCATACTTCGGTATTTACTTCTATGCCGAATTTGTTTTTGCAGGAACAGTATATCTTAGATTCGGTGCTTAGCTCCGCGTGAGTTTCAAGACCGATAACTACTTCATATTCATCATTCATTTTAAGCACTCTCCTTTCGCGGCATCAAAGCGTTGGTGCGGCAAAACCGCCTATGAGTTTTTCATACGCATACGCAGCGCCGAGAATTTTATCCTCGCAGAAGCTGTCGCCTATAAGCTGCAAGCCCACGGGCATATTGCTTCTATCCATACCGCACGGCAGGCTGACAGCAGGCAGACCCGCAATATTTACGGTAACGGTGCATATATCGCAGGCGTACATTTTCAGAGGGTCGTCAATATTCTGACCTATTTTGCAGGCTGTGAAAGGCGCGGTCGGTGTGGCTATAACGTCTACCTCGTTAAATGCTGCTTTATACTCCCCTGCTATCTTTCTCTGCATAAGCTTTGCCTGCTTGTAATACGCATCATAATAACCGGAGCTTAACACAAACGTGCCGAGCATTATTCTTCTTTTTACCTCGCTGCCAAAGCCTTCGGAGCGCGTTTTTTCGTACATATCAACAAGATCTGTGTAATCTTTTGCCCTGTAACCGTATCTTACGCCGTCAAATCTTGCAAGGTTTGAAGATGCTTCAGCGGAAGATATGATGTAATACGCAGGCAGAGCATACTTAGCGGACGGGAGAGATATTTCGCACACCTTTGCGCCTGCTTTTTCAAGCTCGTGTACGGCATTCATAACGGCAGTTTTTACGTCGTCATCTATAGCCTCGCCGAAATATTCATTTGGTATGCCTATTTTAACGCCGCTTACATCTCCCGTAAGGCTGTCGGCAATGCTTGTGTATTCTCTCACTGCCGAAGTTGCGTCCATTTTGTCTCTTCCGCAAATAATATCCTGCACCATGGCAACGTCTTTAACGCTTTTGCCTATGGGGCCTATCTGATCGAGCGATGATGCGAACGCCACAAGACCGTATCTTGAAACGCTGCCGTATGTAGGTTTAAGACCTACAACACCGCAGTTTGCAGACGGCTGACGAATAGAGCCGCCGGTATCAGAGCCGAGGGCGACTATTGCTTCTCTTGCAGAAACGGCTGCGGCAGAACCGCCCGAAGAACCGCCCGGCACTTTATCTAAGTCAAATGGGTTGTGCGTTACATTAAAGTATGAATTTTCGGTAGATGAACCCATGGCGAATTCGTCCATATTCAGCTTGCCGAGCAGTACCATGTCGCTTGCCTTGATCTTTTCTATTACCGTTGCATCGAACGGCGGAACATAGTTTTCAAGCATTTTTGAAGCGCAGGTGGTCTTTATGCCCTTGGTGGAAATGTTGTCTTTTATGCCTATGGGTATGCCTGCGAGCTTTGGCAGTTTTTCGCCGCTGATACGCTTGTTATCGACCGCTTTTGCCTGCTCGATAGCTTCTTCGGCGTTCACGGTAAGATACGCTTTTACCTTGCCGTCAACGCTGTTTATCCTGTCTATTACAGCCTGTGTCAGTTCGCAGGAGCTTATCTCTTTGCTTTCAAGTTTTTCGGAAAGCTGCGCTGCTGTCATTTCATAAAGTTCCATACTGCCGCCCCCCTATTCTACCGTCTTGGGCACAACAAGGCAGCCTGCCTTTACCTGCGGTGCGTTCTGAAAAAGCTCGTCACGGGTAAATTTGCCTGTTTCAGCTATGTCTTGACGCAGCTGCATAACGTTGTTTTCGTCAATAGCGAGGTCCTCGCCCAACTGCGGCAGGGTGTTCACCATGTCAACTATGCCTTTCATTTCATTTTCAAACTTTGCAAACTCGTCGTCGCTTATTTTAAGGCGCGAAAGCTTTGCGATATGCCTGATGTCGATATCCATAAAACATTCCTCCGTGTTATTTTGTCATTTCAAGAAATTCTTCTTCGGTTATTATCTTTATACCGAGCTGCTGTGCTTTTACGAGTTTGCTGCCGGCGTCCTCGCCTGCAAGAACATAATCGGTATTTTTAGAGACCGAGCCTGCCGCCTTTCCGCCAAAACTCTCGATTATTTCTTTGGCTTCCTGACGTTTCAAAGTCGGCAAAGTGCCCGTAAGCACGAAAGTTTTGCCTGCAAATCTGTCGTCTATCTTCTTGCCCTCGTAAACGGTATTCAGCCCGTAAGATATGAGCCTGTCCACAAGTTCGTTAAAATGCGGCTCTTTAAAGGTATCTACGACCGACTGCGCCATAATGTCGCCGAAGCCGTCTATCTGCGCTATCTCATCGGCAGCGGCGTTTCTTATATTTTCAAGGCTGCCGAATTTTTCGCACATCAGTTTTGCAGAGGCTTGTCCGATATTGCGTATGCCAAGACCGTATATAAGCCTGTCAAGACCGTTGTTTTTGGAAGCCTGTATAGCGTTTATCAGGTTAGAAGCAGATTTCTCTTTGAAGTTCTCCAGTGTCAGCAGCTTTTCTTCGGTGAGCTCGTAAAGGTCTGCGATCGAGCTTATCAGACCGCTTTTCAAAAGCGTGTCAACTATCGCAGGCCCTAAACCGTCTATATCCATAGCGTTTTTAGAGGCAAAATGCACTATACTGCGGTGAAGCTGCGCAGGGCATGAGGGGTCAATGCAGCGTATGGCGGCTTCTGTTTCGCTTACTTCAAGCTTGCTGCCGCACACGGGGCAATATTCGGGGTATTCAAAATGCGCCTGACTGCCGCCCTTTTCGGAAACGCACAGCACTTCGGGGATTATATCCCCTGCCTTGCGCACGCGAATAATATCGCCGACCGCGATATTGCGCTCTATTATAAAGTCTCGGTTGTGAAGCGTTGCCCTTGAAACGCTCGTTCCTGCCAGAAAAACAGGTTCAAACACCGCAACAGGCGTGACAGCGCCCGTTCTGCCAACGTTTAGTTCAACATCTAAAAGCTTTGTGTCCTTTTCCTCGGGCGGGAATTTATATGCCACAGCCCAGCGAGGGTATTTAGCGGTAGAGCCGAACACTTCTCGCTGCGCAAGGTCGTCAAGCTTTATGACAACGCCGTCAATATCGTAAGGCAGAGAGAAACGCTTCTCACCTATCTTCTCAATTTTCGATATAATTTCATCGGCTGTAGAAAACACTTCATATTCGGGTATAGCTTTGAAGCCCAGCTCTTTGAGCATATCGAGCGACTGCTTGTGCGAAGTTATCTCCTCGCCCTCTATCCTCTGAACGTTGAAGCAGAATATATCGAGCTTGCGTTTTGCGGTAATTTTGGGGTCTTTCTGCCGAAGCGAACCTGCCGCGGCATTTCGCGGATTTTTGAAAGGCTGCTCGCCGTTAAGTTCCTGCTGCTCTACTGCCTGCTCGAAAGCCCTGCGCGGCATATACACCTCGCCCCTGACTTCTATCTGCTCTATATCTCTTGAAAGTTTTAGCGGTATAGCCCCTATTGTACGAATATTTGCGGTAACGTCTTCGCCGATATTGCCGTCGCCGCGCGTAGAACCCCTTGTCAGAACGCCGTTTGTATATTCAAGAGATACCGAAAGACCGTCAATTTTAGGCTCAACGCAGAATTTAGCGCTTGGCAGCTCTGTCTGCACTCTGTCAACAAAGGCACGCACTTCATCATATGAAAAAACGTCCTGCAAGCTCTCCATTCTAACGGTATGCTGCACCTTTTCAAAGCCCGAAAGTATCTCTCCGCCGACCCTGAGCGACGGGCTGTCTGCCCTGACAAGCTGCGGAAACTGCGCTTCAAGCTTGCGCAAACGGTCGTTCATCATATCGTAGTCATAGTCGTCTATCTGCGGCGAATCATACACATAATACAGCCGCGCATGGTAATTAAGAGTATCGACAAGCTCGTCTATTTCTTTCTTAGCCTCGTTTATATCCATATTTTACACCCCACTATCCTTATTAGTATAACACGATTTCTTATAAAATGCAAGGTGTTTATTCTGTAAAATACATCTGCGGAACTTCGCCGACTATGACCTTTTGCACAAGCGGCACGCTGCGGCTCACATTTACCGTGATATTTTGCGAGGGCATGACGGCTGCGAACGTGAGCGAAATTTCTGCCGTAAGCGAAAAACAGGTCTGATTGAGCCCTGCTTCTTCAAAGGTGTGGCGCAGCTCTACCTGCGGACTGCCGACGGCGTATATATCAACTCTTACATCGGGGCCGCTGCCGCTGAAAAAGCTGATGCCTGTAAACGCACCGAGCGGCACTTTCACATAGCTTTCAAGGTCGCGCTCTATTTTTGTATTAAGAGAAGCAACAAGGCTTGCTGTTATTTTGCTTACCTGCGCGCTGTCAACGCAAAAGCCTGTATCGCTCTCGCAAAGGGTCTGAGAAAAATCAAACTGCGAAATCACGTCTGTTACTGCACTGTTTATGATATTCTCGCCTATCAGCGAACAGTGGCTTTTGCAGATGATGTCGGCATACTGCTTTATTTTATGATCTGCAAACACAAATACAGCCGCTGCCACTGCCGCCGCTAAGACAAGTACCCTTCTTAAAATCGCCGTTTTTCTTGTAACATATCTGCGCACGCTATCACCCCGATGTATAATATTCTTACAATCAAAAACAGGTGAAAAGACAAGCAAAAAGCACGCCTTTAAAGACGTGCTCATTCATCGCTTCCGTTCATGGTATTTTCGTAAAGGGTGTCATAGTCAAAAGTATAGGTGCGATAGGCGTTTATTACAACGGTTTCGTTATATGTACTGAGGCGAGGATATTTTCTGCTGTAGTTCATATGCACATGACCATGCACAAAATACTTCGGGCTGTATTTATCTATAAGCTCTCTGAATACCTCAAAGCCCATATGGCACATATCTTTGCCGTCGTGAAAATCAAACATCGGCGCGTGTGTAACAAGAATATCAAAACCGCCGCTCAGCTTTAGTTTTAATGCCAGTTTGCGAACACGCCTTTGCATTTCCTTTTCGGTGTACTGGTGCTCGCCTACGCTGTAGCGCATAGAGCCGCCAAGACCTAAGATCCTCAGCCCGTTATGCACATATATCTTGTCTTCTATGCTGTAGCAGCCCTCGGGCGGTACTGTGGCATAGCGTTCATCGTGGTTGCCGTGGACATACAAAAGAGGCGCTTTTGAAAATGTCTCGACAAAAGACAGATAGTGCGGGTGCAGGTCGCCGCAGGCTATTATAAGTTTGATGCCCTCAAGCTGCTCGGGAGTGTAATGATCCCAGAGATAGTCAGACTCCAGATCCGACATGACCATGATCTTCATAGCTTTCTCCTTAGTTTTAAAATTCCTGTACTTTACTTGATTATGTTTTCTTGTGAGTTAAGTCCGTGCTGTGCTACAAACCCTCTGTACTGAGGGGCAAGTTCTTCAACGTCGGGTATACGTCCTACTACGTTATCCAAAAGCCAGTCAAGCTTTATTATCTGGTTGGGAGAAAGTTCTTCATCTGTGCCGACGAGTATTTTGCCGCTCTGCGCTCTCATAACGCCTGTGAACGGTGCAAACTCGCCGCTCGTTATTTTTTCGCGTATCATCTTGACGAGTTTTTTAGTGCCGCTGGGCAGCCTTTCAGAGCAGGCTACATCTATAGTTCCCGACGACATACCCCAGAAGTAATTCAGCGCCTGAGTTTCGTTTCGGTTGGCGTCGTTTTTCCAAGCGCCTATCATTATTGAGTGAACCATTTCTTTATAGAGTATTCCCCAGTTCCACACGGGTGCGGCAAGGCGGAAAGATATGCCGCCGTACAGACCGTACAGACCAAAGCCGCTGTCTTCCGAAAGGGGCGCGTTTATATCGCGGTCGGAGATAAGGTCTATCTGCTTTGAGCGGAAATACTCGCAGGGGTCGTGGTCGATAAGAGTTGACCAGTCAAGATACACCAGCGCGCGCGGATTTACAAGCTTTACGCCCAGTGCAAAGGCATCTATAGAAGCAGGCGTGCCGAGTATAGGGTAGTCGGCAATGTAGCCCACACGCTCGTTTTCTGTCATTGAGCCTGCTATTATGCCGGTTATGAATTTTGCCTCGTATATTCGCAGGTAATATGTACGCAGCTGTTTATAGGCGGTATTGAGCGAACAGTTCATTATTATGCTTTCGGGGTGCGCTACCGCCATACGCATACTTACCGCGTGATAGGCAGGCGAAGTCGTGAATATTACCTTGCAGCCGTCTGCTATGGCTTTCTGAATGGCGCTTTCGGCTTCTGCCGCGCTGCACACGAACGCTTTTGTTTCAATAGCGCTGCCGAACGCATCTTCTATATATCTTCTGCCTATCTCGTGGTTATAGCTCCACGAGGAGTTCTGCGGATCTCTGGGGTAAAGAAAAGCTATTTTCAGAACGCTGCTGCCTACAAGGGGTATCATCTTTGTCAGCGCAACTTTCTTGCTGTCGTCTGTAGGGTGAAGTATTCGCAGACCGGGGTTTTCATCTGCAAGAACGCGAAACTCATCAAAGATGCGATCCATGTGCCTGTCTATCTCGGCGGAGGACAGCCCTTTCAGAGTATCAAAACCGTATATCTCTATAAAATGCAAAAACGCATCACCCGTTGTAAAGGGAAGCCTTTGCCAGTGTTTCTGGATATAGTGCGTTTCAAATGACGAGTAGAGAAAACGCACATCTTTTCGCAGGTCTTCAGACCACAGCGGCGCTTTTTCTGTGCCTTCATCGGCAGGGATAGCTTTCAAAAGCCTTGAATACGAGCCTTGCTGGCTCATAAGTATATCGTATATGCCCGTGACTTTATAAAAATCAAGAAAATCGGCATAGACTTTATATTCCTGCTCCTCGGAGGGCTTGGGGAGGATACGCGTTACTGTGGCATCTATCTTTACCGCACCGTTGAACTTTGAAACGCTCACGCGCTTGTTGCCCTCAACGACGTAAAACCTGTGCATATACTCAAACGCGATTATAGGGTCGCGAACGCCCGTTTGCTGAACGGAATCGTAAAGCTCCGACCACTTGTTTGCAAACTCTGTTGAATACGACAGCAGCGGCATAAAGTTAGATGCGAACGCCGTTGTTCTCTCTGCCGAGGCTGTGCCGGCGATAAGCGAGATAGGTATCTCGAGCTGCCCTAATGGTACTCTGCCGACCTCACCGCCGCCGCGAAGAAGATCTTCAAGCACGGGAAGATACGGATACTGACCTTTTGAAATTGCTGCTCTATATTGTTTTTCGGCTGCTTTCTGAGCCTTTAAATAATCTTGATAAGCCATAAGTACACCCTTTCAAATTTCGGCTAAGGGTATTATAACACAAGGCTTTTCAAAAATCAACTAAAAGACAATACAAACGATTTGGCACAAAAGGCTTGTCTTTTGTACATTTTTCCATATACCAAACGGGATATTGAGAAGCTCTGCCGAAAGAAAGCGGCGGTGAGGACATACCTGAATAGTACAAAAAAACGGGCAGCAAATAAAACTGTCCGTTGTTTTTATATTCAGATATTCTACCACTTACGCTTTGAAGACGGGCAGTGCGACTGTTTTGCCGCGGCGCGAAGCTGGACATAACAGCCGCATTTCATACATACGCCGCTGAGCAGTTCATCGCAGGAAAGGCATATGTCAAGGCGGCTTTTGTAGAGTACATCATCAGCGCGCATTTTAGGCGGCATTATCGCTATTTTTTCTTCTATGAGCTTTGCGGTATCTTGTCTGCCGGCTTGCTCGAGAAGGCAGCGCGTACAAGGTTTGCCGTACTCCATATCAGCCTATGATGATACGAACCACCGAACACGGCGGCACGAGCGCGGAAACTTCGCCGTTTGCGCACTTTACTTCCAAAGGAGTGGTATGCACGTTGTCGGGAGAATCAAAATCGTTTTTGGCGTGAACTTCGCCTGTGAGTATACAGCCGCTTGCTTTTGCTGCATTTTCGGCGCCCGTGATATTTACGGTATATTCGTTTTCAAGAGAGCAGTTGGCAAGAGTTACCACTATTTCTCCCCTATCGTTCACGCTGGCGCTTTGCGAGAAAGTCAGAACGCCATCGGCAGCCTGCTCGTTTTCGATATGCGAATAGATGAGGGTGTTTTCCATATGCTCTTTGAACATATCGAACACATGGAAGGTAGGCGTTTTTACAGTAGCAGCGCCCTCGGTGAGCAGCACAGACTGCAAAACGTTGACTGCCTGCGCTATATTCGCCATATACACCCTATCGCTGTGGGAGTTGAAAATATTGAGATTTATCGCCGCAACTATGGCATCGCGCATGGTATTGAGCTGATAGAGGAAAGACGGGTCGGTGCCCGGTTCAACGTCATACCAGCAGCCCCATTCGTCTACCACAAGACCTACCCTGTGCTGAGGATCGTAACGATCCATAATAGCGCTGTGGCGCGTTACAAGTTCTTCCATACGCCATGTGCTGCGCAGGGTGCTGTAATACTCGCTGCTGTCAAACTCGGTAGAGCTGCCCTTATGATCCCAGTTACCTGTAGGCACAGTATAATAGTGCATTGAAAGCCCGTTCATCTGCCACGGGCCTATTTTTTTCATGCAAACTTCCGTCCAGTTATAGTCGTCGGCGTTAGGGCCGCAGGCTATTTTATAAAAGCTGTTGCCGCTGTATTCTCTGCAAAAAGTGGCATAGCGCTTATAGTTATCGCAGTAATATTCGGGTGTCATGTTGCCGCCGCAGCCCCAGCTTTCGTTGCCTATGCCGAGGTATTTCAGCTTCCACGCGTTTTGCCTGCCGTTTTTGCGGCGAAGCTCGGTCATGGGTGATGTGCCGTCAAACGTTATGTATTCTATCCACTCCATAAGTTCTCTTACCGTGCCGCTGCCGACATTTGCGCTTATGTAGGGCTGACAGCCGACAAGTTCGCAGAATCGCAGAAATTCATGCGTGCCGAAGCTGTTGTCTTCGGAGACGTGACCCCAGTTATTTACAACGCCTTTGCGCTGAGGCTTATCGCCGATGCCGTCTTTCCAGTGGTATTCATCGGCAAAGCAGCCGCCCGGCCAGCGCAGCACAGGAAGTTTCAGCTGACGGAACGCTTCAACAACGTCTTTGCGATAGCCCTCGATATTGGGTATATCGCTGTTTTCGCCGACATATATGCCGTCGTATATACATCTGCCGAGGTGCTCGGAAAAGTTTGAGTAAATCTCCTTATTTATCTTGCTTTTGCGGTCGCGCGGGTTTAAAGTTAACTTGACATTTTTCATGGTATCAGTCCTTTATAATTTCTTTGAAAAATTATAACACATTAACGAGCGAAAATCAAGTAAAAATTGTTGCAAAATATTTTATATTATGATATAATACCTATAAGTATGATTTTTACAATGCCCTATGCCGTGCGGCGGCATTTTCATACAATATATAAGGAGGAAACATATGGAAAAAAACAAAAAACATCTTTTGAAACTTGACAAAAATCTGAACGCTACACTGGTAACGATAATAATAATTTTCGTATTGCTGATAGCGGTATACTTTATTATAGATTCACTTTTAAGA
Source organism: uncultured Clostridia bacterium (assembly GCA_947589355.1). Classification (GTDB taxonomy): domain Bacteria; phylum Bacillota; class Clostridia; order Oscillospirales; family Ruminococcaceae; genus UBA7477. Next base: position 193,744 of record CANPZC010000001.1, on the reverse strand, counting down.
GGGTACGCGCTGAACCGAATGGAGGAGGGCGTGAACACCGTTATCAAAGAGGTATCATACATACTTGACCGTGACAGCAAGATGCTTAAAGCCGCTGCCGGTACTTTTGAAGATGTTGGCGATTTTAAAAATATTGAGTCACTGCAAGAAGTACTCCGCACGAACAGCAAGCTTTTTGAAACGATGAATCTGAATATTCTTCTTCCCGATAACAGGTTAGTGGCGGCTGACGGAAACGTATATGACGTAGAAGACAAAATATCTTTTGAGGAAGAAGCAAGGCACGGTGAACACGTTTCGGATCGTGTTACTAACGTGATCTCGGGCACGCCGATAATAAGGCAGTATGTGCCGATAATACAGAACGGTGAGACGGTCGCTGTTCTTTACGGTGTTACAGATCTTAACACGCTTAGCGAGGCGCTGAATGTTGACAACATATACTATGCAAGCGCAAGCGTTTATATTATTGACACGAAGAACGGTGATCTGCTTCTTGACACATACCCGACACACAAGGAACTTGGAAATATACATCAGTACTATGAGAAAAATTATGCGCGAAAGACGAAGGGCGAGCTGACGTGGGACGAATATTTGGCTGAGATAATGGAACTAAAGACCGGCTACGTTATCTTCAAGACGGCGCAGACAGACGGCTGGGACTATATGTACTATGCGCCTGCAAAAATAAACAACTGGGTAATAGCCGTTGAAGTGCCCGAAAAAGTGGCGTTTGAAAGCGTTTTTGCGGTAAGGAAGATGTGTATCGCAATTGGCGTTATGCTGTTTATAATAGTGATGGCATACTATCTTTACATGAGGAGAAACGCCAAGATAGCTGTTGAGGGCGCGGTAAAGCACGCGATACTTAAAGAAAAACTGCACAAGGCGGAGGCTGCCGATAAGGCTAAGAGCATATTCCTTTCAAATATGTCGCACGACATACGCACGCCGATGAACGCTATAATCGGCTACACGACGCTTGTTCAGGCGAACCTTGACAACCGCGAAAGAGTGGAGGAATATCTGAAAAAGATACTGTCATCAAGCAACCATATGCTCTCGCTGGTAAATGATGTTCTTGACATGAGCAGGATAGAATCGGGCAAGCTGAATATCGAGGAAAAGGAATGTTCGATAAGTGATATTTTCCGCGACATGAGAAACATAATACAGTCGCAGATACAATCGAAGCAGCTGAATTTCTACATGGACACTGTAGACATTATAAACGAGGATATTTTCTGCGACAAGCTGCACGTAAATCAGGTGCTGCTGAATTTGTTGTCTAACGCGATAAAGTTTACGCCGCCGGGCGGAACGGTAGCTATGATAATACAGCAAAAGCCGAATGCTCCGCAAGGGTACGGCGCATATGAGATACGCGTTAAAGACACGGGAATTGGCATGAGCGAGGACTTTATAGAGCACATATTCGAGCCGTTTGAACGCGAACGCAACACCACTGCAAGCGGCATAAGCGGCACGGGTCTTGGCATGGCGATAACGAAGAATATTATAGATGCTATGGGCGGCAGTATCGAAGTTATATCAGAGCAGGGCAAGGGCAGCGAGTTTATTATAAACCTTGAGTTCCGTTTACAAGACTCGCCGCGGCACGTTGGCACTATAAAAGAGCTTGCAGGGCTGCGCGCGCTGGTGGCTGACGACAGCTTTACGACCTGCGACAGTGTAGCAAAAATGCTGCATCAGATAGGTATGCGCCCCGACTGGGTACTGCACGGAAAAGAGGCGGTGCTTCACGCAAAGCAGGCGCACGAGCTGGGCGACGACTACAACGCTTACATTATAGACTGGCTGCTGCCCGACCTGAACGGTCTGGAGGTAGTAAGGCAGATACGCGCGATAGTTGGCTACGACACGCCGATAATAATAGTTACGGCTTACGACTGGGCGGACTTTGAGGAGGAAGCGCGAAAGGTAGGCGTTACGGCATTTTGCAGCAAGCCTATATTCCTTTCGGAGCTGCGCGACATACTTGTAAGTACGGCAAAGGTACAGGCGCCCGAGATACCGCCGAAGAAAGAAGACCCTGTGAAGGAATTCCGCGCGGATAACACACGGCTTTTGCTTGTTGAGGACAATGAGCTGAACCGCGAGATAGCGCAGGAGCTTTTGGAGGAGCGAGGCTTTATTGTTGAGCACGCCGAGGACGGCAGTATAGCTGTTGAAATGGTGAAGAAGTCGCAGCCGGGGTATTATTCTGTAATACTTATGGACGTACAGATGCCCAACATGAACGGTTACGACGCCACAAGGGCGATACGCGCGCTGGAGGACAAAGACCTTGCCACGATACCCGTAATTGCCATGACCGCGAACGCTTTTAACGAGGACAAACAAAAGGCTATGGAGGCAGGAATGGATGCGCACGTTGCCAAGCCTGTTGACGTTGACAAGCTGATGGAAACACTGAAAAAGATACTGAAAAAATAAGAAAAGTGCAGTCTCTGAAAAGAGGCTGCATTTTTTAATTATCCTGCTTATCGGCAAAAGTAAGGTCGTTGCCGAGGTTATCGCGTGCGAGGTCGTTTTCGTTAAACGCAGGGCTTTTATTTACACTTTGCGGCTTTGCGCTGCTTTGCTTATTTTTCTTTTTGGACATTTTTGCACCCCCTTTTTCTTAGTATGCGCGGAAAGATAAAAAATATCAGGACATATACCACCGTGGGGCGATATGCTTTGCGGTGATTTTTTGTTTTGATAATTGTAAACAAAGTATTAACAAACACAAAATACACTTGACAGGCAATACTATGCGTGATATAGTATTATGTGCAAGGAGGTATCGTATGGATATACAGCTGAAAAGAGGTCTGCTTGAAGTATGCGTGCTTGCGGCGATAAAAAACGAGGACAGCTACGGATACAAGATAATCAAAGATATAAAGCCGTATGTGGAGATATCGGAATCGACTCTTTACCCGATACTGCGGCGTTTACAGGCTGCCTCGCTGCTGACGGAGCGCACCGCCGAGCACAACGGCAGGCTGAGAAAATACTACAGCATTACGCAATCCGGCAGAAAACGCATTGAGGAATTTAAGGAAGAATGGAAAGAGATAATGTCGATATACGGATTTGTTACGAGGGAGGAAACTTGCGATGACGAAAAATGAATTTTTAACGCTGCTTGAGGGGCGGCTGAACGGTCTGCCCGATGAGGATATAAGACGTTCGCTGGACTATTACGGCGAGATGATAGACGACAGGCTGGAGGACGGCATGGACGAGGCGCAGGCGGTGGCTGACATTGGCGGAATGGACAGCATTGTGTCTGAGATACTGGCAGATGTGCCTTTGCAAAAACTTGTTAAAAGGCGTGTAAAGCCAAAACGCGCGCTGAAAGGGCTGGAGATAGCTTTGCTGGTTTTAGGTTCACCGGTGTGGGCTTCGCTTTTGCTTGCTGCTGCGATAGTGATATTCGCGCTGTACATTGTGCTGTGGTCGGTAGTCATTTCACTTTACGCGGTGTTTATATCGTTTGCGGCGGCGGTGGCGGCAGGCATTTTCAATATGTGCCTTACGCTGTTTAAGGGCGCGGCATTGCAGGCGATGATGTATTTCGGCATAGCACTTGTTTGCGCAGGGCTGACGATACTGTTTTTCCACATAGGGAATTTAGCGGCAAAGGGCGCTGCGATACTGGGCAAGAAGATACTTATCGGCATAAAGAAGTGCTTTATATGATTTTTTGAAAGGTTTGAAAAGGTATGAAAAAAGGTAAAAAAATATCCCTGATAGCGGCGGCGGTACTGATACTGGCAGGCGGCGTGGTATCAGGCACGGCATACGCACTTTCGGGGTTTGACATAACTAAATTCAATTCTATTCAGTACAGTGAAAAAGAGTACGAATTTACGGCAGATATTAAAGACATTCACATTGAGGCTGTGGAATGTGACGTGCAGATTATGACATCTAGCGACGACAAATACCATGTGAAAGTTTATGACAGTGAAGAAATTTATCACAAGGTAAGCTATGAAAACGGCACGCTTGAAATCATACGGTATGACGACAGAAAATGGTGGGAGAGCATGGACATTGACTTTTTCTCGGAAGAAATGGTAATGACCGTGGCTGTGCCAAAAAACGAGTTTGAGAAGTTATATGCCGAGAGCGTGAGCGGTGACATTGAGATAGGCAGTGAGTTTAGCTTTGGCAGTGCGGAAATTGAAACGACGAGCGGAGATGTTGATTTCGGCGGCAAAGCCGAAACGGAAATAGAAGTCTCAACGGTGAGCGGAGATATAAAAATAAGCGGCGTAGACACCGACAGGGCTTTAATTGAGACGACAAGCGGTGAAGTGAAGCTGAAAAGCGTTATTGCAAACAAGACGGAGATAACGAGCGTCAGCGGCGACATAACGTTTGACGGCTGTGACGGCAAGGAGTTTGACGTTGACACCACCAGCGGCGACGTTAAGGGAACGCTGCTGAGCGGAAAGGACTTTTCTACCGACACTGTGAGCGGCGATATTGACCTGCCGAAAGCTGAGGAAAACGGCTCTTTCAATGTGGCGACGGTGAGCGGCGACATAAGATTGAAGATCAAGGAGCCCCGGTAATGGAGATAAAATACATTCACGAGCCGACAGATTTGCAGTGCGGTCAGGCGGTCTTAGCTATGGTGCTGGGGAAAGAAGTGGGCGAAATAGTGGCGTTTTTAGGCAACGAGCGCGAGACGGATCTGAAAGAGATGAAGCGCACGCTGAGGGCGTTCGGGGCTGAGATATCGGACGAGCGCAAAGAGGCACATACAAAAAGCGACCTGCCGCAGCTTTGCCTTTTGAGTCTTGAAACGCCTCGCTGCTGGCATTGGTCGCTTTATTGCGATGGGGTATTTTATGATCCCGAACATGGTGTGCTTAGTGACTTTCCTGTCTGCAAGCGCAAATACTTCTGGGAGATCAATCTATAGGCTGCCCTGCTTTTTCCAGTGTCCAGTCGGTATCGGTGGCAGGGTTTGGGTAGCCGCCTATGATATTGCTGTCTGTACTTTCAGACCACACCACAACTACAGGCACGCCGTTTTCAAACACCACGCTGAACACACTGTTTTCGGCTTCGGCGAGAGAGATGCTGACCGCGTTTTGTATATCGACTTTGGCTTGTTCGATAGTTTCTGGCTGCTGCATTGGCACTGCGGCGGTATCTTCGCTTGCGGTGATGATTTCTACATTTGCAAGTTCGCCGTCGGGGATAGTGACTTCATTAGACGAACATTTATCGCTGTAGGACAAAAGGGCGGTATATATCTCTTTTGCCATATTGTTTGCATTGTCTAAACTTTCGGTGATATCTTCACTTTCGGCTGTACTTCCCTGCTCTGTAGAAATGCTGTCAGGCTGTGGGACTGCGCTATCTTGTGAAACGCTGCTGCTGTCGGTCTTTGACGCTCCGCAGGCGGCGCATGAAAATGCGCATAATACAGCAGCGAGCAGTATGGAAATTCTTTTCATTTATAACACCCCTGATATTGTTATAGGAATTACCTATATATTAACACACATTTGCAGGAATGTCAATACAAAAAATACCGTTCGGCAAAAGTCGGACGGCATTTTGTTGCTTATTAAGAATTAGTCGGCGAACAAGGGGGTGGAAAGGTAGCGGTCGCCTGTATCGGGAAGCAGGGCGACTATTACTTTGCCTTTATTTTCGGGGCGTTTTGCAAGCTGCGCGGCTGCCCAGACTGCTGCGCCCGATGAAATGCCGACAAGTATGCCCTCGCTGCGCGCGATAGCTTTACCTGTTGCAAAGGCATCTTCATTCTCAACGGGGATTATTTCATCATAGATCGAAGTATTCAGCGTATCGGGCACAAAGCCTGCGCCTATGCCCTGAATTTTGTGCGGGCCTGCTGTTCCCTTTGAAAGCACGGGCGAACTTGCAGGCTCAACTGCGACAATTTTTACATCGGGCTTTTTAGATTTAAGGTACTCGCCAACGCCCGAAAGTGTGCCGCCTGTGCCGACGCCTGCTACGAATATATCTACCTTGCCGTCGGTATCGTTCCATATCTCGGGGCCTGTGGTAGCAAGGTGCGCGGCAGGGTTTGCAGGGTTTGTAAACTGACCCGGAATAAAGCTGCCGGGGGTGTTTGCGGCAAGCTCGTTTGCCTTTTCAATTGCGCCTTTCATGCCCTTTGCGCCCTCGGTAAGCACCAGCTGCGCGCCGTATGCTTTGAGGAGATTTCTTCTTTCAACGCTCATCGTTTCAGGCATGGTGAGGATTATTTTATACCCTCTTGCGGCTGCAACTGCTGCGAGACCTATGCCGGTATTGCCGCTGGTAGGCTCGATTATTACAGAGCCCTCTTTCAGCGCGCCCTTTGCCTCGGCATCTTCTATCATAGCTTTGGCTATTCTGTCTTTAACGCTGCCTGCGGGGTTGAAGTACTCAAGCTTTGCTATAACGGTTGCTTCAAGACCGTTTGCCTTATTAAAATTTACAAGCTCCAGAAGCGGAGTGCCGCCGATAAGATCGGTAAGTGACTTATTGATGTTCATGGTTATCTCTCCTTAAAAATATAAAAATTTAATGTTAATTTATTGATTGCTCACACAGTATCAACATCGTATATTTCTACGCATTATTATATTCATCATTGCGCCCCTCCTCTAATACATAAAACCTATATGCATTATAGGTATTATAACACGTCAAAAGCTGTTTGTCAAGAGTTTTCAGAAAAATTTTTCAAAAAATTTGGCAAACAGCTTATTTATACTGAAAAAAATACGATTTTGCGATACTTTTAGCCGTGAAGCTTTTCAAGCAGTTGGTTAACATCTACGGGCTTTGTAATAAAGTCGTCCATACCGCTGGCAAACGCTCTATCGCGCTCTTCGGCAAACGAATTTGCGGTGCAGGCGAATATTTTTACCGTTTTTGCATCGGGGCGGTCTAGCGCTCTTACTGCTTTTGCTGTTTCAAAGCCGTCCATTTCGGGCATCAAAAGATCCATAAGTATTATGCCGTATGTATCGGGGTCTGACTCGCTGAAAATTTGCAGGGCTTTTTTGCCGTTTTCTGCAAGGGTAGCTTTGAAACCCTCGCCCTCTAAAAGTTCTACCAGTATTTCGCCGTTGAGTTCGTTATCCTCGGCTATGAGGATACCCGGTCTTTCGCCGCCGACAATAAAAGCTGCGCTGTCTGTCTTTTCCTGCGGCTGAGTGGGTTTTGCTAAGAAAGTGAAAGTAAAGGTACTTCCCTCGCCTTTTTTGCTTACGCAGGTGAGGTCGCCGCCCATAAGGCGCGCAAGTCTGCGGCTGATAGACAGACCCAGACCCGTTCCCTGATTGCCCTTAGAAACTGTTTCAAGCTCCTGCGAGAACACGCTGAAAATATGCTTTTGAAATTCTTCGCTCATGCCCTTGCCGGTATCTGCAACGGTAACGGTGGTGAGCACATTGCCCTCGTTTGCATCTGACTGGGTGAAAGAAACGCTTACTTTGCCGCCCTCGGCAGTGAATTTACGGGCGTTATCAAGTAGATTGAGAAGCACCTGCTGTATGCGGACATCATCTGCCGAGACCCACGGGTGTGCGAGGTCGCAATTGAGCGTGAAGTTTATTTTTTTATCCTCAAACGCGCCCGACTCGATAGAGCGGATAGTCTGCGCGACAAAACCGAGGTCAACGGGGCGCAGGACAAGCTCCATTTTATTGGCTTCGAGCTTGGAAGAATCGAGGATATCGTTGACGAGCGACAGAAGATACTTTGCTGTTACAGACGACTGGCGCAGATAGCCTTGCATCTTCTCTTTGTCGTCTATCTTCTGCGACATAAGGTAGTTGAGACCTATAAGACCGTTGAGCGGCGTGCGTATCTCGTGGCTCATAGTGGATAAAAATCTGCCCTTGGCTTTGGCATCTGCCTTACTTGCGGCGATGTGTATTCTCTGGTTAGCTAAGATGATCACGAGGGTTATTATTATAATGAATGCGATTATAGAGATAGCGACTGCATAGCGGTATCTTTCTATAAAATCAAGAAAAGTATAGTGATACTGGTTTTCCATAACGCCCTGAATGGTAAAGTTGCCTATTTCGTCTTCGCTGAGGAGGTCGATGGATTTATCGAGTATGCTGACTAAAGTTTTGCCGTCTTCCTGAGTAGGCCCTACCTGACCCTCTTTAAATGTAACTACCGCTGAAAAACACATCTCATCTTCAAGACCACGGACGGGTATGACTTTGAGCTGCTCATATTTAGGTTTTGAGAGCCAGTATTCAACGACGAACTGATTTTGTATCATAAGGTCTGCATCGCCCGACTTTACGGCATCGAAGCAGTCGGAAATTGTTTCATAGTCTTTAAGTACAAAATTAGGAAATGCCTTTTCAAGGACTTTTTTCAGAGTCTGAGAGCCTGTTGAAACTGCGACTGTCCAGTCGGCATCGGGTCTAAAATCGAGGTTTTCTTTAGCCACTACGACTTTACGGCTGGAAAAATACGGTTTGCTTATAAGAATACCGTTGGCATTTTTGTTTTCTTCGTTATACTCAACACTGGTTACGAGGTCGAAGCCGCCGCCCAAAAGAATGTCATATGTAACGCTGCCGCCGGGCAAAGGGGCATACTCAAAATTTATGCCGCATATTTCGCTCACCCTATCTAGCACATAGCGCGAAATGCCCTGAAACTCGCCGTCTTTATCGGAAAAAGAGACGGGTATCCTATCCTGCACAAAGCCGACTTTTACAGTTTGGTGCGAATCTATATACGCCTGCTCCTGCGCGGTGAAGTCGGGCGTTTGCTCCTGCGCGGATACGAGCGCGGCGGGGGCGCAAATCAGCATTACTGCAACAGCCGCAAGGATAGTAAGCACTTTTAACGACTTGCGCATTTTATCAACTTCCTCTCAGTCATACTTTACAAAAACATTATACTACCGTAAAATTCATTTGTCAATGATTTTTTCACGCATCTGTATCTTCTGCGATTTTATCTTCTTCATCGCCGTGGGGGAGCTTTTTGAAGAACACCACGCCGAACGGGATAGTCACGGGAAGTGACAAAAGCAGCGAAACGGGCTGGGCTTCCTGAATACCCGAAAGACCGCGCAGATGGGCGAGAATAAGCAAGGCAGGTATAAAAAACAGACCGCTGCGGAGTGATGAAAGTATTGAAGCGCCGAGGCGTTTGCCTGTGCTTTGGTAGAGCATTTCAACTGCCATACACGGCGGCAAAACCATATGCGCCAGAGATTGCAGACGAAGCGCTCTCACGCCGATACGGATAACTTCGCTGTCATCGCGGAAGATACCGATAAGGCTGCCGGAAAATACAAACAGCACAGCACAGCCGACTACTATTATACATTCTGAGACTAAAACGGTAAACCGAAACGCCTTGCGAAGCCTGTCGTACTTGGCGGCGCCGTAGTTAAAGCCCGAAACAGGCTGGAAACCCTGACCTATACCGAGGGCTACAGAGAACGCGAAGAACACTATTCTTGTGACGATACTCATAGCTGCGACGGCGGCATCGCCATAGACTTTACACTGGGAATTGAGCATAACCGTTGTGATACTGTTCAGACCTTGGCGCAAAAGACTTGGAAAGCCCGTTGCCATGATATTTGCGATAAGCAGAAAACTGCCTTTTCTGATATTTGAAAGAGAAAGCTTGGTGTCGGTTTTGCCGGTGAGGAACATTGCGGCGAGAATAGCCCAGCTGACGAGCTGGCTGAGGGCGGTAGAAAGCCCTGCGCCTGCTATGCCCATATCGAGCACGAACATGAAAATGGGGTCGCCTATCATATTGAGGACTGCGCCCGTCATGAGCCCGACCATACCGAGCGCTGCCCTGCCCTCGTAGCGGAGGATATTATTAAGCGTAAGGCTGGAGGACATGAACGGGGCGGCGATGAGTATATAAGTTATATAGGTTTTGGCATATGGGGCGATCGTTTCGGTACTGCCGAGGAGGTAGACTATATCTTCAAGAAAGACAAAGCCCACAATTGTGATAAGCAGACCGCAGGCGAATGAAGATGCAAAGCCTAAAGACGCATGCACAGAGCCTTTTTCTACATCGCGGTTGCCGAGGGCGCGGGAAATTATACTTCCGCTTCCCTGACCGAACATAAAGCCGAAAGCCTGGATTATCGCCATAAAGCCGAACACTACGCCGACTGCGCCGCTTGCGCTTGTACCGAGCTTTCCGACAAACGCGGTATCAACGAGGTTATATATATTTGTAACAAGCATTGAAATTATTGTTGGTACTGACAATGTTAGTATGAGCCTAGGGATAGGCGTTTGCGTCATTTTTTCATACTGTGTCATTTAGCTGCCTCATTTCTGCGAATATATAATTAGTATAGCACAATTCAAAATTTTTTGCAACCACGCAAAAAGATGTTCCCCACAAAGGAGAACATCTTAGTTATTTGGTTTTACGGTTTACTTGCTCTTTTTTGAAGCAACTGCCGCTGCAAGTGAAACGACCGAGAGCATAAGCGCGCTGAGTTTTATGCCCGTCATCGGGTTGTTATCGTCGCCGTCGCTGCCTATACCTGTTTCCTTGTCGTTGTTATCGCCGCCATTGCCAACGCCGCTGTCTAAAGATGTATCGTTGTTATCGCTGTCGTTGTCAACATCGGAAGATACATCGTTATTGTCGCTGTCATCGTCAACATCGGAAGAAGTTACGGTACTGCTAGGATCAATTTTGCTTGAAGAACTGCTCGACTCAGGCTGGCTGCTTGACTCGGGCTGACTGCTCGGCTCAGGCTGGCTGCTTGGCTCAGGCTGGCTGCTCGACTCGGGCTGGCTGCTTGACTCAGGCTGACTGCTCAACTCGGGCTGGCTGCTTGACTCAGGCTGACTGCTTGACTCAGGCTGGCTGCTTGACTCGGGCTGACTTGAAGAACTGCTTGACTCGGGTTTGCTGCTTGACTCAGGCTGGCTTGAAGAACTGCTTGACTCGGGTTTGCTGCTCGAATCATCTTTTTGCAATGTATTCGTAATAGTGTTGGGTTTGCCTGCATCGGTCACAAGGGCAACCGAGGAAGCGCTTGCTTTGAACTTTGAGCCTACTGTTTCTTTTACGGTATATGTTGCGCTTGGGTCATAACTCTTGATATGTACGGTAGCTTTCCATTCGGTGCTGTTTGTAGTATCGAATGTAACAGTATAGTCTACGTCCTTGACAAGAGACTTGGTTATGCCGCCGACCGATTTTTGAACAGTGAGCCATTTCATAAATTCAGTCTCCGTGGGAATGTCGGTAGATTCGCAGCCTGCCCACTGCTTGTTGAAGTAGAGATCTTTTGAAAGTATCGAGAACGGCAGACGGCAAGGACGATAGCCAAACTGCGTTGCGCCTTTAAAGCTTTGTGCTATGAGTGCACCGGAAAGGTGACCGTGATCACATGAACCGTTTTCAGTCTTCCAGTCTGTAACAAAGGCGTTAGGAGCTAAAATATTACCTTGGAAATTACCGCCCAGTATTACTTTGGCAGCATCAGGTAAGTTATAAACGATACTTTCTGTACCCAACATATTATTTTCATTATCATCGTTTTCATCTATTTTACTTATGCACTTATTATTTATATATGTACTCTTGTTGGAATTACTAGGAGCAGCAAGGGAAACAAAATCTGTAGTTGTATCTGTTCCATTTGTACCTGTTATGTTTACAACTATATAAGGATAAGACCATTCCTCGTTCTTAATAGTTTTAACTACAGGATCACTGAGCGTAGGCACATTATATCTAATTGTAGATGCCTTCTCAAAATCAGATGCAGATACGTCAAAATAAACTACAGAAGGATTTTTTTCTGTTCCGGTGTAAGTAAATGTAAGGGTATCTCCCGAAAGAGCACTAGTGCCTGTTGACTTCATTTTGGCAAGATATTCGCTGTTTTTCTTTATCCTGTCAAAGGCTGCACCAAAGTCAATAACGCCGTTCTTTTCAGAAAGATATGCCTGTGACTGACCTACAGCGCCACCTTCGGATTCAGGAAGATTACCATTCAAATATGAATTAAGATCATCTTTCCACTGAACAACGATCTTTCTGTATTCAGAATCAGTATCTTCTGTATAATAAGTATCATCTAACTTATTATCTAATATTTTTCCGCCCAAAATAAGCACTGCAAAACTGTCATCGCCATAAATCCTATCAAGTGAAGTTTCGCCATTAAATTCTCTCTTAAATACTCCACGATCATAATCGCCTTTACCGATAGAATATTTACCCCAGCTTACTTGTACATCTATATCTCCGCCGACTGCGGCACGACCCTCGGTATCGCTGTTTGTAACAGTAAAATCATCTTGCAGAAATACGTTAAAATCTGCGGCAACGCCAAGAAGATATGCATCGTTATATGCTTGAACGGTTTTGGCAATAGTACCTTTATTCAAGGTTGGATTATTGCCTGCAAGCAAAGTGGATTTGCTAGCAGTGTGATTGTCTTTAATTGTCGTAAGCGTTTCGCTCGGTGCATTGACAGACGGTTCGTCAGCAGAAGTCGACGAAGGCAGCAAAACTGCTGTTGCGAGAAGAAGCGCAGATACGCCGCTGAGCAGACGTGTGCATAGTTTTTTCTTCATTTTTTCAGTCCCTTTCATTATTCTTGTGTCGGTCAAAGTTCCGATACACATACACAAAACAAACAAAATAAACGTACTTTTTCGCACGCCAAAGGCGCACTTCTCTCTTTTTATGATAGATATTTAAATCATTATATCACAATTTTGACCGCATTACAACAGTAAATATCATAATTTTTTATATAATATTTTGTAGAGATTGCACAAAAATCGGCAAAATTTATCGCGGCAGGGTGAAAAAACGGTCTTCAGCGGTACACAGTACATAAAAATATTACACCAAAGGGCGTATTGCAATTGAGGAAAAAATATGTTATAATCAATACAATACACCGAGAGGAAAGATAGCATGATCTTTAACAATGTTTTAGAGGCGGTCGGTCACACGCCGATGATACGCCTGAATAAAATTGTTAGCCCGGACAGCGCGGAAGTTCTGGTGAAGTTTGAGGGGCTGAATGTTGGCGGCTCGATAAAAACGCGCACGGCGCTTAATATGATACTGAAAGCCGAGCAGGAGGGCAAAATTACAAAAGATACGATAATTGTTGAGCCGACGAGCGGCAATCAGGGCATAGGGCTTGCGCTGGTGGGCGCGGTGAGGGGCTACAAGACGATAATTATTATGCCCGACTCGGTGAGCGAGGAGCGCCGCAAGCTGGTGCGCCACTATGGGGCTGAGGTTATGCTGGTGCACGACGACGGCGACATTGGCAAGTGCATCAGGGGCTGCGTTGAGCTGGCTATGAAAATGGCGCAGGAGGACAGCCGCGTATTTGTGCCGCAGCAGTTCAACAACATAAACAACATTTACGCGCACAAGTACCACACGGCGCTTGAAATACTGGAACAGACGGCAGGAAAGATAGACGGTTTTTGCTCAGGGATAGGCACGGGCGGCACGATAACCGGCATTGGCGAGACTTTGCGCTCGCAGTACCCTGACCTGATGATATGGGCGGTAGAGCCCGAAAATGCGGCGATCTTAGCAGGCGGCAACATTGGCACGCACCTGCAAATGGGCATTGGCGATGGGATAATTCCCGACATTCTTAACAGGGAGATATACGACGACATTTACATAGTTTCGGACGAAGAAGCGATCCAGACGGCGCGCGATCTGGCGCGAAAAGAGGGCATAATGTGCGGAATATCGAGCGGCACGAATGTTGCGGCGGCTTTGAAAATGGCTGAAAAGCTGGGCGCAGGCAAGACGGTGGTGACGATACTGCCCGACACTGCGGAGAGGTATTTTTCAACGCCGCTGTTTGATGAATAGGAGAATATTTTAAGCTATCAGAGGTTGGAACGGTTTATTTCGGCGACTTTATTGAGTCGCCGATTTTGTTTTCTAGGACGGTTAAACGCACTCGCTGAAAAGTTACAGAAATTTATGTGCATAATTATGACAGCACACATTGATCAACTGCTTACTGGCGGTGAACGGCTCCGCAGGCTTGCGCGTAAGCGCAATATATATTCAGACGGCTTTGCATTTTTACTCAAATTATCAGGATTTTTATGATTTATTGTGTTATACTTTAATTGTTCCGGAACGTTAGATAGAAAAGCCTGATAAATATCCCACACTTGAAAGGAGAATGCCTGAATGGATAATTTTAAGCTTGATACTCTGCGCAGGGCATTGGAGTACACGGAAGAACATCTCAGCGGTGACTTTTCGCAGCAAGATTGTGCAGCGGCGGCAATGTGTTCGCTTTCGGGGCTGCAAAAACTATTCAGATACGTTTTTCACATAAGCATAGGCGATTATGTAACAAGGCGGAGAATGACCCTTGCCGCCCGAGCTTTGAAAAGCGGTCGTTCGGTACTGGATACTGCGCTCGATTACGGCTACCGATCGCCCGAGGCTTTCGCACGCGCCTTTATGAGAGTGTGGGGCATAACTCCGCAGAGGTACGCAAAAGATCGCAGCTTTACCGAGCTTTTCCCAAAGCTGGATTTTCCGCAGACAGCGGAGCACAAAGGAGGTGAACCAATAATGAAAAACAGGTTTGATATTACAGAACTGTACGACCGTATACGTTCAAAAGAGGGCAAGTATGTTTTATGCTTTGACACCTGCTGTTTAGACAACATTAACAAGACCTACGGCAGAAAAGCGGGCGATGCCGCGATAAGGGAATCGCTGAGCCGCATTGAACAGGCGTGCGGTGATGATATGTTCATGTTCCGCATAGGCGGCGATGAATATGTACTTGTGACCGACTGCTCTGAGCCGGAAGAAGTAAAAAGCCTTGCGCTGTCGGTCATGGCGCACAACGGCGAAGTGGTAAACTGCGACGGCACCGAGCTCCCGATAAGCCTGCGCGCAGGGGCTGTAAAGCTTACGCACGACAGCTGCACAAAATATTCTATCCTTTTCAATGAGCTTGTAGGCGCACCCTCTGATACCCCTGAGGGATTTGCGATGAACTGAAATACAAAAAACCGTCCCTGTGTTGGGACGGTTTTTTTGCGTTTACGCTGTCTTGATTATCTCGCCGTCGGATATCTCGATGACTTTTTCGCACTGCTCGGCGATCTTGGGGTCGTGCGTTACGATTATCACCGTTCTTCCCTGCTGGTGCAGCTGCTTGAAAAGCTCCATTATCTCTGCGCCTGTTTTACTGTCGAGCGCGCCGGTGGGTTCATCGGCAAGTATCATGCTCGGCTCGTTGACTATTGCTCTTGCGATAGCTACCCTTTGCTTCTGACCGCCCGAGAGCTTATTACAGGGCTTTTTTGCGAGGTCTTCAACGCCTACAGCTTTGAGAGCTGCCATGGCTTTCTCTTTTTTGTTCTCTATTTTCTTCTTTGAGAACGAAAGCGGTATCATGACGTTTTCAAGCGCGGTGAAGTCCTCAACAAGGGCGAAATCCTGCATTACCATGCCTATCTTCTCGTTGCGGATACGGGCATACTCTCTTTCGGAGAGCTTCTTTACCAGTTCACCGTCGATGCTGTACTCGCCGCCCTGATAGCTGTCGATACAAGCGAGGATATGCAGCATTGTTGACTTACCTGCGCCGCTCTTTCCGATAACTGCAACAAGTTCGCCGTCCTTTATCTCGCAGGAAACACCTTTGAGAGCCTCAAACTCGTTTGATTTGCCGGGGTTATAGACCTTTTTGATGTTGGTTAGTTTTACCATACTATTTACCTTACCTTTCTGTAAAAATTTTGTTTATCACATAAAGCGCGTTATACGCACCAAACGTAATACTTGTTAAGTACATTATAATACACATTATGACAAATGTCAATGCTTTTGGAAAAATCGGAAAGCAAGTTTAATAAAAGTTTAAGAATTTATAAATCGTAAAGTATTAACACAATGTTAACAAATCATTAAAAATCTCAACAACAACTTCAGGGGCAATATGTTATAATTAAAATTGTATGTATACACTATAATATAGGAGTGCGGTATGTTTCACAAAAACAAATTGAAAAGCAACAAAAGCAGGTCTTCATTTCAGATTATAATTTTCAGCTTTCTTATTATAATACTAACGGGCTCGCTTTGGCTGATGCTGCCGATAGCGACGAAAGACAGGGTGGTAACGCCTTTCAGCGACACGCTGTTCACGGCGGTTTCGGCTACCTGCGTTACGGGGCTTATAGTTCACGACACGGCGACTTACTGGTCGATGTTCGGGCAATTCGTTATACTCATGATGATACAGGTCGGCGGAATGGGTGTTATAACGGTGAGCCTTGCTGTTATGCGCGCTGCCGGCAAGAAGATAGGTCTTTGGCAGAGGAGCACTATGCAGGAGTCTATTTCTGCGCCGCAGGTGGGCGGAATTGTACGCCTGACGGGGTTTATACTGATAGCGACTGCCGTTGCGGAGCTTGTGGGGGCAGTGCTTTTAATGCCTGTATTTTGCAGCGATCTCGGCATACTTAAAGGCATATGGTACTCGGTATTTCACTCTATATCGGCGTTTTGCAACGCAGGCTTTGACCTTATGGGGATAAGGGAGCAATACTCGTCGCTTTGCACATACGGCGGAAACATACTTATAAATATAGTGATAATGCTGCTTATAACGGTAGGCGGCATAGGCTTTATAACGATACGCGACATTAAAACTCACAAGCACAGGCTGAGCAGGTACTCTTTACAGAGCAAGGTGGTGCTGCTGACATCGCTTATACTGGTGGTGCTGCCTGCGGTATATTTCTTTGTTTTTGAATATAGTGATATGTCTGTGGGTGACAGGGTGCTGAGCTCGCTGTTTCAGTCGGTGACGACGAGGACGGCAGGCTTCAACACGCAGGATCTTACGCAGATGAGCGAATCTGGCAAGGCTGTAATGACGGTGCTTATGCTGATAGGCGGCTCGCCGGGGTCTACGGCAGGCGGTATGAAGACTGCTACATTCGCGGTGCTGTTTTTATCTGCGATAACGGTATTCAGCAGGCGAAACGATGTTGAGTGCTTCAAGCGGCGAATTTCTGACACGGCGGTGAGAAATGCCGGCGCGATACTGTTTATGTATTTATCGCTGTTTTTTGTGGGCGGCGTGATGATCAGCACCGTTGAGGGCTTGCCGCTTATTGACTGCTTATTTGAAACGGGTTCGGCGATAGGAACGGTTGGGCTCACGCTTGGCATTACCACTTCCCTTTCGCTTTCATCACGTATAATACTCATGGTTCTTATGTTCTTTGGCAGGGTGGGCGGACTTACGCTTATTTACGCGGCGTTCTCGTCGTCGGGAAGCAACAATTCGCGCTTGCCCCTTGAAAATATTACTGTAGGATAGGTGTTAAAAATGAAAAGTGTACTTATAATCGGTGTGGGACAGTTCGGAAGCACTATTGCTAAGAGAATGGCGGAGCTGCGGTGCGAGGTAATGGCGGTTGACACCAACGAAGAGAGCATCAACGAGGTGCTGCCGTATGTTACCGTTGCGAACATCGGCGACGGCACAAACGAAGAGTTTTTGCGCTCTTTGGGGATAGACAATTTTGACCTGTGCTTTGTGGCGCTGGGCAGCTTGTTTCAGTCTTCGCTGGAGGCTACATCGCTTCTGAAAGAGCTTGGTGCGAAGAAAGTTATCTCGCGCGCGACGAACGACATACAGATGAAGTTTCTATTGAGAAACGGCGCTGACGAAGTTGTATACCCCGAAAAACAGATGGCTCTGCGCATTGCGACAAGGTACGCTTCTGACAGCATACTTGACTTCATACAGCTGGACAGCAACTACTCTATATACGAGCTTATAATACCGAAAGACTGGTACGGAAAGACGCTCTCGCAGATAGACATACGCAAGAAATTCAACATAAACATTCTTACGCTGAAAAGAAACGGTGAAGTGTTTATACCCTCACCCGACACGCAGATGCAGGAGGGTGACAATGTTTTTGTCATCGGTGGGATAAAGGATATTCAGAAGTGCTTCAAATTCTGACTTATTGACGTATAAAATGCTTTCATAAATAAGTACACGCTGAGGGGCGGAAATGTTACAAAGAATTTGAAGTTTGTATGAATGTACAAAATTTTGTCGGATTTTTGTACATACTGAACAATGCAGTTGAGAGAGGCAATATTGCCTCTCTTTTTTGTGCTGCATTTAAGTCAGGAGTGCTATTTGGCGATATTTACGAGATACCTTTTGCTCGTTTTTGTCAAGCGAATGTTTGACCACCTTGCCGTTACAGAAAAGACGGACATCGGCTTTTATACCGTCATTTTCTGCGAGGCTCTCATACTCACTGCCCAGACAATCTTCGGCAAAGCCGACATTGATAAAGAGCGTGAGATCCAGCCCCTCGTTTATGTTCAGGGGCTTTTTCATAGATTCAGAGATAGCGGATATAACTCCGCCGTTTTCTGCTTGGAACAGAACGTTATAACCACAGGAAAAACCTGTGATATCGCCGCTCTCGCCAAACTTCTCTGACTTGGTCACAGAAGTTTCTTCTGCGGTTTCGACGCTTTCGGGCACGTATTCCACAGAAACAGCGACCGCAGCATCTGTTTGTGCCGGGGGCGCTTTTGCTGCACACGCTGTCATGCCGAATGTCAGCACCAGTGCAGTTAAAGCTGTCAATACTTTTTTCATTTTATTCTCCTCCTTGAAAAAGATTTTTGTATATCATATCGCGGTGTGCGATACAATTACCATGGTCTAATTCTTCCACGTTTCGCCGTCTTGGGTTTCCTCCACCAGTTTATTCTCGTCGGTGCGCCAAATCGAATCGCCGACGGGAGTTGGATTTAGCCAAAAGCTGTTGTTTATGCATTCGGGAAATTGATTGTAATCATGCGTACAGCCTGCTACATCACAAAGCGGAATAGCCTCGCCTGTTTGCAGGTCTACCTTTATATACCCCATATCCCCCATGAACCAAAATACATACGCATACTTGTCGCTCAGCGTAATATCACTTCTTTGTCCGCCGCTTACTGTAGGCTGCTTGTAGTCTCCCAAGATGTGGGTATTCAGCTGCTCTGCCTCCTGCTCGATCTTCTCCAGTAGTTCGCTGTCAACTATCTCACCTTTGGAGTTTTCTTCAAAGTAGGTTTCTCTTTCACTGCTTTGGCAGGCGGTCAGCATACTTGCCGCAAGCGCTACCGCGACTGCCAGAGTGAAAATTCTTACCTGTTTTTTCATAACATCATTTCCTTTCTGAATGCATATTTCGCCCCAAATCGGCAATATTTATGTTTTCAATAATAAGTACACAAGTTACACAGGAAATGTTACAAGTTTTTTGTAAACGTTTTGTAAACTAAATATGATATTTTTGTGAACGAAGAAAAGCAAAAAAAAGTCACCGCGCTATGGCGATGACTTTAGTATTTAATATAGTATATTACTTGCCGAGAAGCTGCTTTACGGTCTTGATGATGTTCTCGCTAGAAAGACCGAATTTTTTGAGAAGCTCTGCCGCGGGGCCCGAACAGCCGAACTCATCATTTACGCCGATGCGCACTACCTTGCAGGGGCATTCTTCGCAGACGACTTCTGTAACCGCACTGCCGAGACCGCCTATTATGCTATGCTCCTCAACGGTGACGATAAGCTTTGTTTCGGCGGCGGCTTTTGCGATAATTTCGCGGTCTATAGGCTTAATGGTGTGGATATTGATAACTCGCGCGCTTATGCCCTGCTCTTTGAGTGTATCGGCGGCTATGAGAGCTTCGTTCACCATAAGACCCGTAGCAATGATAGTTATATCGCTGCCCTGACGAAGCTGAATGCCCTTGCCGAGCTCGAATTTATAGGTGTCTTTATCATTGAAAACAGGCACTGCAAGTCTGCCGAAGCGCATATATACGGGGCCAACATACTCGACCGCTGCTGCGACTGCCGCTCTTGCTTCAACGTCGTCGGCAGGGTTTATTATGGTCATGCCCGGAATGGTGCGCATAAGGGCGATATCCTCGTTGCACTGGTGTGTTGCGCCGTCCTCGCCTACAGAAATGCCTGCATGGGTAGCGCCGATTTTTACGTTAAGGTGCGGATAGCCTATGGAATTTCTGACAATTTCAAAGGCTCTGCCTGCTGCGAACATTGCAAACGACGAAGCGAAAGGTATTTTGCCTGTGGCAGCTAAGCCTGCCGCTACGCCCATCATATTCGCCTCGGCTATGCCGCAGTCAAAAAATCTATCAGGGAATTTCTTTTTGAATATGCCTGTTTTTGTGGCGGCTGCGAGATCCGCATCGAGGACATACAAGTTTTCATATTTATCGCCAAGTTCAGCAAGGGCATTGCCGTAGCTTTCTCTTGTGGCTATTTTTACAACATCTGACATATATTAACCCTCCAAGCCTTTCAAAGTATTCTGAAGTTCCTCCATAGCGGCGGCGTACTGCTCCGCGTTGGGGGCTGTGCCGTGCCAAGAGACTTGATCTTCCATAAACGAAACGCCCTTGCCCTTAACGCTCTTCTGAATAATAGCTACGGGCATCTGCGAGACTGTTTCGGCTTCGTTAAAGGCTTTTTCTATAGAATCAAAGTCGTGGGCGTCCATTTCAATAACGTGCCAGCCGAAAGCCTTGAACTTATCGGTTATGGGGTAAGGTGAGCAGACATCGCTAATTTTGCCGTCTATCTGCAAGCCGTTGTTATCTACGATAGCGACGAGGTTATCGAGTTGATAGTGGGCTGCGAACATTGCTGCTTCCCACACCTGACCTTCTTCTATTTCGCCGTCGCCGAGTATTGCATACACCTTATACGGCTGGGAAGATATTTTGCCCGAAAGAGCCATGCCTGCGGCTGCCGAGATGCCCTGACCCAAAGAGCCCGAAGACATATCTACGCCGGGGATATGGATACAGGGGTGACCCTGCAAAAGCGCACCTACATGGCGCAGGGATTTCAGCTCCTCGACGTCAAAATAACCTCTTTGCGCCAAAGTTGAATAGAGCGCAGGGGCGGTATGACCTTTTGAAAGCACCAGTCTGTCCCTGTCAGGAAGATCGGGCTTATCGGGGTAGATGTTCATTTTCGCAAAGTACAGATAGGTCAGCGTATCAGCTATAGAGAGCGAACCGCCGGGGTGACCCGACTTTGCGTTATACACGCCCTCGATAATGCCCATACGCACTTTACAGGCTGTGATTTGCAGTTGTTTTTTCAAAGCTTCGTCCATAAATTTTACCTCCAGATATATAGAAATATTGATGAATTTACAAATTGATCTTGCCGCCGAGTATCATATCTACAAGCTCGGTGACGGCATTTTGCTCGCAGGAGCTTTCAAGGACTATATCGCATATTTCCTTGACGGCATCTACCGCATTCGCAGGGCACACCGCTATATCGGCGGCTTTTAGCATTTCAATATCGTTATGATAATCGCCTGCGCAGATGATAACATCGCTCTCAGTGCAGTAATGCTCGCGTATAAAATCAACGCAGCTGCCCTTTGAGATATTCTTGGGGAGTATCTCGTAATAATGCTTGCTGGAGCGGACAAAATCGACTCCCTCAAAATTCTGCTGTGCGACATACTCAACAAGTTTATCGGTTCTTTCTTGTTTATCTGCAAAAAGCGCTTTATACCACTTATCGGGTGGGGTATCTTCTATAGGTATGTAGTCGGGTGTTACCTTTGCTATAGAAATATGCGTGCTTTCAGTTTCGTTGAGCTGCGGAACATAAACGTGGTCAATAGTAAGTATCTCGCAGCCGATATTCGGGTTATCTTTAAGAATTTTAGCGATGATATCTTTTGTAGATGTGGGCAGGTATACATTCATTTTGCCGCATTTTTCGTTGATATCATAGACCAGCGCGCCGTTGCACATTATAGCAGGGAAATTTACCTCTATCTCATCAAAATACTGCGCTACAGACTGCAAGGCTCTGCCTGTGGCTACGGAAAATCTTCCGCCTGCCGCTGTAAATCTTTTTATAGATGCAAGGTCTTGCGGCGATGGTATTTTAGAGGGCGGCAGAATTGTGCCGTCCATATCCATTAAAAGAACTACATCAGATATTGATTTCATATATTTTCGCCGTCCCGAAGTTTTGTGAGAATTTCGCTGAAATACTGCGGCAACTCGCTTTCAAACTCCATATACTCCCCTGTTGCAGGGTGGATAAAGCCGAGTTTGCACGCATGGAGGCACTGCCCCTCAAAATATCTTACCGCTTTGCCGTATACGTCATCGCCAAGCACGGGGTGGTGCATATAGGCGCAGTGTACTCTTATTTGATGAGTTCTGCCCGTTTCGAGCCTGAAACTTACAAAACTATAACCGCCAAAGCGCTCCAGCGTTTTATAATGCGTTACGGCATTTTTGGAATTTTTCTGCGTTACGCACATCTTTTTTCGATCTATAGGGTGTCTGCCTATCGGGGCATCTATTGTGCCCTCGTCGTCTTTGAAACTGCCGCAGACTATTGCTTTATACTCGCGGACAAATGAATGCCCCTTTATCTGATCGGCGAGGAAATTATGCGAACGGTCGTTTTTGGCGACCATGAGCAGACCGCTGGTATTTTTATCTATTCTATGGACGATGCCGGGTCTTATAACACCGTTGATGCTTGAAAGTCTGCCTTTGCAATGATACAAAAGAGCATTGACCAGAGTGCCGCTTTCGTTGCCTGCGGCAGGGTGGACTACCATGCCTTTGGGTTTATCTACCACAAGCAGATCGTCATCTTCATAGACTATATTCACGGGGATATTCTCGGGTACTGCTTCAAGCTCGTGGGCAGGCGGCACGGTGACTTTTACGCTGTCGCCGCTCTTTAGTTTACAGCTTTTATTTACAGGGAAACCATTGACAAAAGCATTGCCGTCTGCAATTAGTTTTTGCGCGGCAGAGCGTGTGACATCGCAGTTTTCGGCGATAAATACGTCAAGTCGCACACCCTCGTGCTGCTCACAAACGGAGAAATCAAACTCACTGCTCTTGCACATTGTTATCTTCCTCGGGGGCTTTCACTTCGTCGGTTTTACTGTCCGTTTTTTTGTCACTTTTATCGAAGAAAACAAAGTAGACACACAGCATTATCGCGCCGCAGACCACGCAGATATCTGCAAAATTGAACACGGGGAACTGAAACACTTCCCACTTGATAAAGTCAACGACTTCGTGCAGGCGTATTCTGTCGATAAGGTTGCCAACGCCGCCTGCTATTATCAGCGCAAGCGATACATACTCAAGCTTTGAGCGCACCTTGCCCATTGCCATAAGCACTATCAAAGCTACTATGAGCAGTATAGGCAGTACCACCAAAAACACAGTGCTGCCCTGCAATATGCTCCACGCTGCGCCCGAATTGCGCACATGGGTAATTGAAATTATCTTATGCCCGGCGATCGTGATCAGCTCTTTTATCTGCCCTATGGCATAGTGGTTTGTGATATAAAGTTTGCTGAGCTGGTCTATTACGACTAAAAGTGCGGCGGCTGCCAGAGATACAAACAACATCATTATGAAAAATATCCTCTCAAAAAACAAGTTGCCATTACGATGAATGACAACTAACGCGCGACGACGATGTCGTCACTTCACGGGGACACCCCGAACTGGTTTCCCCGTGTACCCCTTCCTGCATCGGCTTCGTTACCCTCACGCTTTAAAACTCGCTATATAAGCTCGTTTTAAAGCTGCGCCGATAAATGTGTAAACTGAGAGAAATGAATTCTCTCAGTTTACTTTATTTTAAATATGATATATTGCAAGGTGCGTTACTTTCTGTTGCCAAATCTGAGATCGGAGAATTTGACCTCTCTTGGTTTATGGTGAGTGAACACCGATTCATCTTTAAGAGCCGGTATATCCTGCGCGGCAGGGGCAGCTTCCTCAGCTTTGGGAGCTTCTTCTTGTGCAGGTGCGGCTTCTTCGGTTATGACAGCTTCGGCAGGAGCTTCATCGCTGTCATCGGCTGCTGCATCTTCATTTTCGATCTCTTCCATGTCGGGCATCTGCATAACGAGCTGTATCTGCTGACTGTATATTTCGGTAAGCTGCTCTCTGAACTGAGCGGCGTTGAGTTTGAGCTCTTTAAGATCTTTAGACCGCTGCGCATACTCGTCTTTGACCTGCTGTATCTTCTTCTCGGTCTCGGCGGTATTCTCGGAGATGACCTTTGCGCAATACTCCTTATGCTCGGAGATTATTCTCTCGCACTCAACTTCGCTTTCTTTTTCAACACGCTCACGCTCTGCCAAGGCTTCGTTTATCATCTGCTCTGACTGCGCTTTTGCATCGGCAAGGATACGCTTGCTTTCTTTCTGTGCGGAGAGAAGCGCGTCTTTTATGGCGTCCTCGTCCTCTCGATACTCGTTTATTTTATCAACGAGCTTCATAATTTTTTCTTCGCTGTCAGCGTTATTGTTATAAAGTGTTTCATAGTCGTTAGCCACCTGCGCGAGGAACTGATCTACGTCCTCGGGTCTGTAGCCTGATGTATACTTTTCAAAAACCTTTCCTCTGATCTCACTTGGACTAAGCATAGTACAAATGCCTCCTTAATTTTATTTTTTACACAAATTTTTCTATCACGATACGCACTTTGTTTTTGCGCGTAACATTACCTGCCTGTGAAAGCCTGAATTTACCGTGACCTTTTATATAGAACACAGTGCCTTCTTCGATGTGAGCGTCGCTGTTTTCTACCGTTTTTCCTGCCACGACAAAATTTTTTGCCGCGAGTATTTTCTGCGCTTTTTCACGCGAAACGCCTGCCGCCGCAGCCGCGATACAGTCTGCGCGAAGTGATGAAACTGTACTCTCGATAATTTTAAGCTTTGGCGAGAGGTCTATTTCAGAAATGGCAGAAACGCCCTTAAGCGCCTCGACGCCGACATTGCCGACTTTATCTATATGCAGCACATCTTTCGCTATATGCTCTGCCAAAAATGCTACACAAGCGCCCTCGCCTACCAAAATATCGCCTATACACTCACGCTTTATTTCAAGCGACATCAAAGCGCCGAGAAAGTCGCGGTGCGTGAGCTTATAGCACGGTTTGAAGCGAAAAGACACGGCTCTTATGGGGAAATCCTCAAACGTCGGCTTTGCATACTCACCGAATACGGCAAGCATTTTTCTGCTGCATTCAAACTCCTCGCCGCTGTAGCCGCCGAAAAAGCAATACCTTTCAAAGCGCTTACTTTTCATTACCGCAAGCGCTATATCGGTCTGCCACTCGCCGAGGAACATGGTATATCTGCAATAGCCTGCTTTATCGGCTGCCGAAACTCTATCCAAAATATTTCGTGCAAAGACCTCTTCTTCACGGGTGAGCCCGTGCAAAAACGAAAATTCTTCGCTCATCAGAAGCTGTAACCGTTATTCTCCAGCTCGCTCATGAGGTCAACGCCCTGAAAACCTACATTCTTCGGCATTATTGCGAATGTTTTCTGAGCCATCATCTTTATATCGGCTCCGTTTGCATACGCCACGCCCGAAAGAAAGTCAAGTATTCTTCTTGCGTCCTCGCCCTTAACGCTTTCAAGGTTAAGAAGAACTGTTTTCTGGTCGTTGAGGTCATCGCCTATTGACTTTACCTCAGAAAAATCGTTAGGTCTTGCCAGAACTATCTGCAATGTTGTTGTTGTCTCGATCATTTTAACTTCCCTGCTCCTTCCATCTCTTGTTTCTCTTGGTTCTCTTGTTTCTCTTGCTGAAGAACGTTCGGGCTGTGTCTCTCTTGTATAGCCCGCATCTTCATTTTCGTAATCGTCATCGGCGCCGACGAACATACTTTTCAATCCGTTCAATACACTCATTTTGTTTTCCTCCAAAGATCTATTTTTTATATATTCTTGCTCCGTACAGAGCTGTTCCCAGTCTTACGAGAGTTGAACCGTGCTTTACCGCGGTCTCATAATCTCCCGACATTCCCATAGAAAGCGTATCAAAACAGCCGCTACGGTCATGTTTTTCTTTCATATCAAGATACAGCCGATGCATACTGTCAAACACATCTTCACCGCAGCCCGGGGGCGGAATAGTCATAAGACCGCGCACCCTTACGTTTTTAAGCTGCTCTATGGCGTATATGGCTTCGTCTGTCTGCTCTTTTTCAAAGCCGCCTTTGGTAAGCTCGCTGCCGATATTTATCTGCACTAAGATATCCATCACCCTGCCGTGCTTCTCTGCCTGTTTATCTATTGCCTGCGCGAGCGGCAGAGTACCTACCGACTGTATCATAGAAACGCTGTCTATAATATACTTTATTTTATTGGTTTGCAGATTGCCTATAAACTGCACCTCGCATGGTTTATAAATATCTTTTTTTGAAAGATACTCCTGCACTCTGTTCTCGCCTAGCAGGTCAATGCCGAGGTCTATCGATCGGTTGACAAGCTGCGGATCGACAGTTTTGGTAACGCCCATTATACGCACTTTTCTGCCGCCTGCATACTTTGCCGAGGCTTCGTTTACATTATAGCATATTGTTTTATAATTTTCAACAAGATATTTTTCATTTTCGGTCATTTTCTACACCCCGACTCCACGGCCGTCTATAACTATCTGGTCGTATATCATAAGGCTGTCTTCATCGTCGGTTATTTCAGATAGCACGAAATCGTCGCCCTCATAAACGACGTTTATTTTCTTGAACACATATTCCTCGCCGTAGATGATATAGACGCCCTTTTGGTTATCTTTGAACCTTATCGCTTTACGCGGTACTCTTATGCCGTCATAGTCGTCAAATATGAGCTGTATCTGCTCTACTCTGTTCTTAATTATAAACTCGTCTATCATTTCGCAGTCAAGGATAATGATACAGTCGCCTTTATCGTTTATCTTATCTATCTTCTCTACATAGGCGCTGTAGACATTGCTGCTGGAAGACAGCTTGAAATTTACATAGGTATCTGCAAAAAACGGGTTATCGGTATTTATAACGCCTATTATCTTACAGCTATAGGAATCGAACGTTTTGCCTATGGCGTTGGGCACGGGCTGCGGTTTGCCGTTGACTATTTCTTCTATGCCCTCTTTATCGAGGTCATAAATGGTATCATAGTTGAGGCTTTGCTCATAGCCGTCGGTAGCAGATACGAAATAGCCGCCGCTTTGTGAGACAACGGAACTCGTCGGCTCGTTATACACCTGATCTACCAGCGATATTTTATCTTCAAGAGAGGAAATAAGCTGCTGATAGTCGCTCTCAAGCCCTGTGATGACGTTATACTTATTCATCAGAACTCTCAGCTCGGCTTCGCTGTCTTTAGCCTTTTCATACTCTTTAAGGCGGATATAGTCAGCCGTTTCGCCGTACTTTTCGTCTATAAGTCTTTTCACGCTGTCGGCATCGGAATACTCGGTATTTACAAAGCTCTGAGCCTGCTTTAAGCCTGCTATCTCGCTTTCATAGCTTTCTTTTTTCTGCTTTGAAAGTATCTCGGCTTTAGATGCATAGCAGTTGGCTATTACTGCGCCTGCGGAAATTTTGCTGCCGTCGCTGTAGCAATAGTCCACTACCCCTCCAGACGGAGATGTTATGACCGTTTCATTCCTGACGATAACGCCTTTGAATGACAGACTTTGCGAGACTGAATATTCCAGCGCGACGTTATATGTACACTTATCGTTAGTGACAAAGTATATCTGGCTGCACACTGTCGCTATCAGAAATAAAGACAGCAAAACGCCGACTACCTTTAACGTCCTTGACATAGCATTTACTCGGTCTGCGAACCGGAATCAAGGATATTGATAGCCTTGGCAGGTACTATAGTAGAAATGGCGTGCTTATAGATCACATACTGCTTTCCGTCGCAGTCGGCGATGACGATATAGCTGTCAAAGCCTCTTACGACACCCTTGAACTGAAAGCCGTTGACAAGAAAGAATGTCACGGGTATCCTATCCTTTCTTGCCTGATTCAAAAACACGTCCTGAAGATTGAGATTCTTATTCATTTTTTATGTCCCCTTAATTTAGTTTCTGCATTATGTTTCTGTCTGTTCATACTTACATATTATAATTATAACATAAAATATTCGATTTGGCTACAGTAATTTTTAAAATTTTTGTGAACTCGTCATTAAAATTTAACAAATTTATATCGTCAAGGTATATCCAGTTGACATCTTTACGCTTACGGAACCAAGTAAGCTGTCTTTTTGCATAGCGGCGTGTTTCCCGTTTTATTTTCTCCACGCAGTTTTCAAGGGTGTCTTCGCCGTCAAAATAGGGTTTAAGTTCCTTAATGCCTATTGCCTGCGCGGCGGTAGAGACGTTCTCTCTTTTGAAAAACTCCTCAGCCTCCTGCAAAAGACCGTTTTCTATCATTACATCAACGCGCTTGTTTATTCTTTCATACAGAGCCTCTCGGCTGCGGAAGTTAAGACCTATTATACAGCTGTTATAAGGCGAAGCATTTTCTCTGCTCTTTATCTGCCTTACCGACATTTTTTCGCCGCTTATCTTACAAACTTCTATTGCACGCACAACTCTGTTGACGTTATTTTCATGTATAGCGGCGGCGCTGTCGGGGTCAAGCTGCAAAAGCTGCTGCCACAAGGCATGAGTGCCGTTTTTTTCGGCAAAGTCAAAAAGCTCACTTCGCAGCTCGGGGCATTTTTCGGTATCGTCAAAGGTTATATTATCCACAAGAGAATTGACATAAAGCCCCGTACCGCCGACAAGTATGGGCAATTTGCCGCGCGCTGTGATATCTGCGATAACGCCCTGTGCGAGGGTGACGTAATCTGCAACAGAAAAATCTGCGGTAGGCTCTAAAACGTCAACAAGGTGGTGCTTTACGCCCTGCATTTCCTGCGCGGTGGGCTTTGCGGTGGCAATGCTCATACCCTTATATATCTGCATTGAATCGGCAGAAACGACTTCGCCGCCACACTGCTTTGCAAGTATAACGCCTGCTGCTGTTTTTCCTGAAGCTGTAGGCCCTACGACTGCCACGAGAGGTATTTTATCATTCTTCATAAAACAAAACCTCAGACTATGCGTTTGAATTGCTTTTCTATATCTTTTTTGGAAAGCTTTATCATTATCGGTCTGCCGTGAGGGCAATATTTCAAATTATCGCTGTTGAAAACGGCTTTGACTATCACTTCAAGCTCGCTTATCGAGCTGTCGTCATTTGCCTTTATTGCGGAGCGGCAGGCTATTGAATGAAAAAGCTCATCGAAAATATCAAGCTGCGGGTCTACCTTAGAGTTTATAAGGTTCTGGGCTATCTGCGGAACGAGGTCGGCAGGGTTTATATCGGCTATCATTACCGGCACGCCCTTTACCGCGACGGTGGGGGCAAGGTCGGGCTCTATGATAAAGCCTGTTTTCTGAACCTTTTCGGGATTTTGCGCTATTGCATCGTACTCCTCGAACGAGAGCTGCACCATTACGGGCTCGAGCAGCATCTGGGTGTCTAAACTTTTTACATCGCTTTTGAGCTTTTCAAAGATAAATCTTTCGTGGGCGGCGTGCTTATCTATCATATAGATGTCCTCGCCTGCCTGCACTATTATATATGTTTTGAAGACCTCGCCGATAACGGTGGGGACTATTTCTTCTATTTCGCTTTCTGCAACAGGCTCGCTTACGGGCTGCTGTGGGCGTTCAAAAGAAGACTGACTGATATACTGAAATTTTTCGTTTTCTTCCAAAGGCTCTTTATCATCTTTATCATTTTGAACATCAACGGCAGGCTCGGGGCGCTGAATAACGCGGCTGTTGAGCGGTGCAGTTGGTGTATATGCAGGTTTTCCGGTCTGCTGAAATGCTACCTGCTCTACTTTCGGCGCGGTCATTTTCAGCTGCTCGGCTTTTTCATCTTTGAACATAGGGTGAAGCTGGGCATCTGTAAACTTGCGCTGAGGCTGCGTGATATTCATTTCATGCTCTTTATCCTCGGTCATAAGGGCATTTTTTACTGCAAAATACACGCTGTCGTATATAAGTTTCTCATTTGAAAAGCGGACTTCTATCTTTGTAGGGTGTACATTCACATCTATAATTTCGGGCGGTATAGCCAGATAAAGCACGCAGGAAGGCACTTTGCCGGTCATTATACTGTTGGAATAGGCTTCATCGACGGCGTGCATACAGGTCATTGACTTGACATACCTGTTGTTTATAAAAAAGTTCTGAAAAGAGTGGTTTGCCTTTGCCATTAGCGGCTTACAGGTAAAGCCCGTTACTTTTATTCCGTTGTAGCTATAATCTACGGGCAGCAGCGATGCTGCAAATTCTTTGCCGAAAACACAATACACCGCCGAGCGCAGTTTGCCATCGCCTGCGGTGAGAAGATCGTTTTTGTTATCGCGGATAAAACGGAACGAAACATCGGGGTGAGAAAGCGCAAGTTTGCTGACTATTGCAGCTATAGCGTTGCCCTCGGTGACGTCTTTCTTCAAAAACTTCAGGCGCGCGGGCACGTTATAAAAAATATCGCGCACTATAACAGTAGTGCCGTCGGGGCAGCCTGTTTGCTCATATTCTTCCTGCACGTTGGCGCATATGCGGTACTTACAGCCGAGGCTGTCTTCGGGGCGTTTTGTCAGTACATCTACCTTTGCGACTGCGCATATAGATGCCAGCGCCTCGCCGCGAAAACCAAGTGTCATTATGCTGTCAAGGTCTGACTGCTTTGAAATTTTACTGGTGGCATGGCGAAGAAACGCTGTCGGCACGTCTTCATAGGCTATGCCGCAGCCGTTATCGGTAACGCGGATAAACGTTCTGCCGCCGTTTTTTATCTCTATTGTAACGAGGCTCGCGCCCGAATCTATGGCGTTTTCGGTAAGCTCTTTAACTATTGCAGAGGGTCTGTCTATTACCTCTCCTGCGGCGATAAGCTCCGAAATTTCTTTGCCGAGTACGTTTATACTGCCCATTTGCCTTACACCTGCTTTACAGATACCTGCTTATATCCTTGAAAAATTCTCTCAGTTCGCTGTCGGAAAGCTCGTCGATACTGGTCTTTCTTATCCTATCTATAACTATGCCCTCGCCTATCCTGCTAAGTTCCATCTGACCGTTTTCTTCCTCGCTTCGGCGCGCTTTTTCGGCAAGCTCGTTCTTGCGGCGGTTTTCTTCTTCAAGCTCTGCAAGAAGTTCACGAGAACGGTTTATTATCTTCGGCGGCAGACCTGCAAGTTTTGCGACTTCTATACCATAACTTTCGTCAACGCCGCCCTCGACTATCTTTCTTAAAAACTTTATGGTATCGCCGCTTCTCTTGACTGCTACAGAAAAATTCTTCACGCCTACAAGGTCTTTTTCAAGACCTATAAGTTCATGGTAATGGGTAGCGAAAAGCGTTTTGCAGCCGAGCGATTTAGAAGTACATATATACTCACATACTGCTCTGGCGATGCTTATGCCGTCAAAAGTTGAAGTGCCTCTGCCGACCTCATCTAAAATAACGAGGCTGTTTTTGGTGGCGTGGCGGACTATCTCGGCGACTTCGGTCATTTCTACCATAAATGTTGACTGACCTGCTGTGAGGTCATCGCTTGCGCCTACCCTTGTGAATATTCTGTCGACCACCGATATTTTGGCATAGTCGGCAGGCACGAACGAGCCTATCTGCGCCATAAGCGTTATTATTGCGACCTGCCGCATATATGTTGATTTACCCGACATATTGGGGCCTGTGATTATGAGCATTCTATTGTCGGAGCGGTCAAGGTAGCAGTCATTAGGCACGAAAACTTCATCTTGCTGCATGAGCTCTACGACGGGGTGGCGACCGTTTTTGATATTTATTATGCCGTCTATGGCTATCTCGGGCTTTGAATAGTTGTTCTTGACTGCGACATTCGCAAAAGAGCAAAGCACATCAAGCGCGGCAACTGAAGATGCCGTTTCCTGCACCAGCCGCAGCTGTGTTGCGATAAAGTCACGCACCTCGGCGAATATTTCGCCCTCCATGGTGAGCACCTTATCGCTTGCGCCGAGAATAGTGTTTTCTGCTGTTTTCAGCTCATCTGTTATAAATCTCTCACAGTTGGCGAGGGTCTGTTTTCTTATGTAATGCTCGGGCACTAAGTCATAGTAAGACTTGGTGACTTCTATATAGTAGCCGAAAACTCTGTTATAGCCTATTTTAAGGTTCTTAATGCCTGTGGCCTCTTTTTCTTTGTTTTCGATATTTTTTATGATGTCCTTGCCGCCGTCTATAATACTGCGCAGGCTGTCAAGCTCCTGATTGAAGCCGTCTTTGATAACGCCGCCGTCTTTGATATTAGCCGAGGGTTCATCGACTATGGCGTTCTCTACAAGATTGGATACGGCTTCCAGCGTTGAAATGCCGCCGTTTATCTCGCAAAGAAGCTTTGACTTAAAGCCGGAGAGCATCTCTTTTATACTTGGCAGCCGCAGCGCGGTAAGAGACAATGCTTTAAGGTCGCGCGGTGAGGCTGTTTTATACATTACTCTTGTCATAAGGCGCTCGAGGTCATAAACGCCGCTGAGCTGGCTTGTAAGCTCTCCGAGTTCTACTGCCGAACGGGTAAGTTCTTCGACTGCATCCAGTCTTGCGATAATTTTTGCAGGGTTCACAAGCGGCTGCTCTAGGTAGCTTTTCAAAAGGCGCTTGCCCATAGAAGTTTTGGTACTGTCAAGCACCCAGAGGAGGCTGCCTTTTTTCTCCTTATTGCGCAGAGTTTCGGTTATTTCAAGGTTTCGTCTGGCGGTAAAGCCTATTGTCATTATGGGGTCGCTGTCGTGCGTGGTGATAGATGAAAACCTGCCGACTGCGGCTCTTTGTGTTTCTCCTATATAGGAAAAAAGACCGCAGATGCACTTTGCGGCTATTGTATCTGCTTTAAGACCGAGCTGCTCTATACTATCTACAGAAAACTGCTTTGCGGTACTCTCCCCTCCGCGCTCGACGGAAAAATCATCTTCACTTAAAAGAGAAACTGCGGCTTTCAGCTTATCTTTAACAAAGTCACTGACGGACTTCATTGCAAGATAGTAGTCGTTTATAAGTATCTCGGACGGTGAAAAGCGCGAAAACTCGTTGATTATCTCGTTTGACATATCGTTCCCCGAAAAGCTGAAAAGGTGCACTTCGCCTGTTGAGATATCTGCAAAGCAGAGCGCACACTCTTTGGCTTTTGCATAGAAAGAGCAGAGATAGTTATTGCTTGTTTCGTCAAGCAGGCTGCTTTCTATAAGCGTACCGGGGGTGACAACGCGCACTATCTCGCGCTTTACCAGACCTTTTGCAAGCGTGGGGTCTTCCATTTGCTCACATATGGCGACCATGAAACCTTTTTCAATAAGCTTTTTAAGGTACATATCGCAGGCATGGTAAGGCACGCCGCACATGGGGGCGCGCTCGTCAAGACCGCAGTCACGCCCTGTAAGGGTAAGATCAAGCGCCTGAGAGACAGTTATTGCATCTTCAAAGAACATCTCATAAAAGTCGCCTAATCTATAGAAAAGTATATGCTTATCATACTTTTGCTTCATTATAGCGTACTGCTGCATCATAGGCGACAGCTTTTCTATATCTACATCTGCAAGTCTTAACAAGAAAACACCTCCAAACGCTGTTTAATGCTTTTCTTTAGTGGCAGCCGCCGCAGGTCGCGCAGCTTCCGCCGCAAGATGACGGCTGCTCCTCGGGGCAGGTCATCGGGTCTTCGCCGTTTGCCGACATGGTTATAATGAAGTTGATGGAATTGAGAAGTTTATCCATGGCATCTTTAGCATCGTTAAAGCGCACCATGTTCTCATTTTTCATTATTTTTCCGTATATTTCCCTCATATCTTCATCAAGCTTTTTCATAAGCTCTTTATCCTGCTCGGCTTCGTTTTTCTGCATTTGCCGGCTGTACTTCATTCTGACGATGTTAAATTCGCCGATGAGGTTCTGAAGCTCTACGTCCTGATCGTTTGTCTGCTTTGCTAAGTTATATGCGATATATCTGTCGTCGCACTGCAAAGCTCTGCCTAATTCTCTTGTAAGTTCGATAACTGTCATAAAAATTCTCCTCTTAAAAATATTTAGTTAAGCCATGCGCTAAAGCACTTCGCCGAGAAGCGCCCAGTTCATAGACTTTATTATTTTTACCTTTACAAACGTATTTATAAGCCGCTCTCCGCCGTCAAACTCAACTATTATATTCTCGTCAGACTTGCCCGAAAGGCGGTTTTCGCCTGTTCTGCCCTTTTCGGTGGGAAGCACTGTGAGCGTTTTGCCTACAAACCTTTTGAGCCAGTCTTCTGTAATTACCCTTTGCTCGTCTAAAAGCTCACGCAGCAACAGACCTTTTTGCTTATCGGAAACGTTATCTTCAAGCTCGGCAGCTTTTGTGCCGGAGCGTTTTGAATACACATACGAAAAAATATTATCAAATTTAACGCGGTGCAGAAGCTTTTTTGTATCGCAAAACTGCTCGTAAGTTTCGCCCGGAAAACCGACAATAATATCGGTAGTGAACGAAAAATCGGGGTCTTTCGAGCGCGCGTAATCTACTATATCTAAATAATCCTGCGCGGTATAATGCCTATTCATTTTTTTAAGTATCTCGTCATTTCCCGACTGCACGGGAAGATGCAGATGCTTACACACCTTATCGAGCGACAAAATGGCATCTATAAGATCTTTACCTGCATCTTTGGGGTGGGAGCTTAAAAACCTTATGCGGAAATCGCCGTCTATGGCGTTTATTTTTTCGAGCAGCGATGTAAAGCCGTAGCCGTATGAATTGACGTTCTGACCGAGAAGCGTTATTTCTTTGCAGCCGTTACCTACGAGCTGTTTTACTTCGTCGCAGACAGCCGTTACCTCTCTGCTGCGCTCTCTGCCTCTGACATACGGCACGATACAATAAGAGCAGAAGTTATTGCAGCCGTACATTATAGGCACGCTTGCCCTTACCTTGTCGCTTCGGTACTGTTTCATTTCCTCGGAAATAAGGTCGCCCTCGCTGTAGAGGTGGAGCACGCGGCTTTTTTCGGTAATGACTTTATACAGCATATCGGGCAGCATTTTAGCGCCGTATGTGCCGAAAACTATATCTACAAACTTATAGCTTTCTTTTATGGTATCTACCACCTGCTGCTGCTGAGTCATACAGCCGCAGACGCATATGATAAGATCGCTGTTTTGCTCTTTGAGCTTTTTGAAGATACCGAGGTTGCCGAAAACTCTGTCGTGCGCGTTTTCTCTGACGGCGCAGGTATTTAAGACTATAAGGTCGGCGTTTTCGGGGTTATCTGTAAACACATAGCCGCAACCGCTGAGTATGCCCATTATCTTTTCGCTGTCGCTGACGTTCTGGGCGCAGCCGTAGGTATGGATATAGCAGGCAGGCGGTTTTGGGTATGTATCTGCCAGAAGCCGGCGAAGTTTTTCTTCCGAAAGGCTCGGTACACAAGATATAGAAAGATTTTTCAAAAGAGTTCCCCTTTTTTATCACATATAGTATTATTATATCACAAATGCGCACGCATTGCAAGACCTGAAAGACATATTTTTTGACAAAAAACGCCGCAGCAAAAGCCACGGCAAAAATATACTTCCTTTATACAAAATTATTCCTAAGATAAATCAGAATTTAATTGCTTTCAGAGCAGCAAAAACGTTTATACAGCACGGCGTTCCCTGAGAGAACGCGGCATAAGAGCTAAGGTTTTTTCAAAGGAAAATCCCTCTCTTGCAGGGATTTTCCTCTTTCAAAATAGTCCACCGGACTATTTTGAAATTCACCTTTTTCGGAGCGCCTGACGTGTTTTCGGGGGCGCTGCCCCCATACCCCTGCGACCCTTTTGAAAAAGGGTCGATCGAAAACTTTTAGTTTTTTGACAGGAATTATAGCTTTAGATATTAGACGCACTGTGCAAAAGAATTACGGTTTTGCTTTCTGAAAGGCTTCAGACTTTCAGAAAACAAAATCGGCGACCCAATAAAAGTCGCCGAAGTAATTCTTTCATTGTGGCTTGCGTCTGCTTCAGCAGACAGCAAGACACTGCGCTCCTGCGCTGCGCGTAAGCGCGAATAAAATCAATAAATTATTTACTCTCGTTCACTATAGCAAGGGTATCTCTTGCTATGAGAAGTTCTTCGTTGGTGGGCACTACCCAAACTTCTGTCTTTGAATCGGGTGTGGAAATTTTAACGAGTTTGCCTCTTGTGCTGCGGTTGAGTTCCTTGTCTATCTTGATGCCGAAATAGTCCATACCGGTGCAGACGCCCTCTCTTACTTCCCAAGAGTTCTCGCCTATGCCGCCTGTGAACAAAACTGCATCTAAACCATTCATTACCGCTGCATATGAGCCGATATACTTCTGTATCTCGTAATTAAGCATATCATCGGCGAGCAGGGCTTTTTCATCGCCCTCGTTGGCTGCGCTTTGGACATCGCGGTTATCGCTGCTGCCTGTAAGACCGAGGAAGCCCGACTTTTTATTGAGGTAATCGCTCATCTCGGACGGTGAAAGACCGAGCTTTTTAGCCACATAGGTAACTGCGGAGGGGTCAACTGCGCCCGAACGGGTACCCATGATAACGCCGTCGAGCGGTGTAAAGCCCATAGATGTATCTACCGACTTGCCGCCGTCTATAGCGGTTATGGAAGAGCCGTTGCCGAGGTGGCAGGAAACTATTTTTAGGTCTTTCACGTCTTTGCCCATGGCGCGCGCCAGCTCTGAAGCTACAAATCTGTGAGATGTGCCGTGGAAGCCGTATTTTCTTACATGGAACTTTTCATAACATTCATACGGCATACCGAACATAAAAGCCTTGGGGGGCATGGTCTGGTGGAACGCGGTATCGAAAACAACTACCTGCGGCGTACCCTCGGGAATGACCTTTTTGCAGGCTCTTAAAGCGAGTGCATGGGGGTGGTTATGCACGGGTGCAAGCTCTGCGAGGTCGTCTATCTGATCGATTATTTCATCTGTAACAAGGCAGGAATGATCGAAAATATCTGCGCCCTGTACTATTCTGTGACCTACCGCGGAAATTTCCGACATGGAGTCTATGACTTTGGTCTCGCCGCTTGTGAGCACTTCAACGAGCTTTTCAAAAGCCTCGGTATGGGTGGGGAAATCACAGTCTGCCTCAAATTTTCTGCCGTCGCCCGTTTTTGCGGAAATATGACCGCCGATGCCTATCCTGTCGCAGTTTCCTTTGGCTATAACTT
Source organism: uncultured Clostridia bacterium (assembly GCA_947589355.1). Classification (GTDB taxonomy): domain Bacteria; phylum Bacillota; class Clostridia; order Oscillospirales; family Ruminococcaceae; genus UBA7477. Next base: position 156,554 of record CANPZC010000001.1, on the reverse strand, counting down.
CTTCGTTGGTCATATCAAGAAGCTGATATTTGAGTGATGAGCTGCCTGCGTTTACTACAAGTATTTTCATTGTACTTCTCCTTACGTTTATTTGATTTTGTCCTTTGGCAAAGTTATACTTGACAATGCCCTGTCTTTATTATATTATAACATTATGACGAAAATTTCAAGTGTTTTGCGAGAATTTTCTTATTTAACATATTTAATTATTTCAGGAAAGGCGGCGTAAGGCATGACCAACGGCAGGAAAGTTGCGGCAATAATCGCGGAATATGACCCTTTTCACAACGGACACAGATACCACATAGACAAAACGCGCGAAAACGGCGCGACACACATAATTGCGATAATGAGCGGAGCTTTCACGCAGCGCGGCGATGTGGCACTTCACGACAAGCATTTCAGGGCAAGGCAAGCGGTGCTTGGCGGTGCTGACCTTGTGATAGAACTCCCCTACCCGTTTTGCTGCTCGTGCGCAGAAGTTTTTGCAGACAGCGCGGTGGGCATTGCTGACAGGCTGGGCGTTGTGGACGAGCTTTCGTTCGGATGCGAGTGCGGCGATGTGGGTATTTTGAAAAAATGCGCTGAAATATCGCTCTCTCTGGCAGATGACAAAGACGTTGCCGCTTTAGTATCTTCGGGGTACAGCTACCCTGCGGCGGTATCGGAGATAGTTTTGCAAAAGCACGGAAAAGATGCTGCGGAGATTTTCGGGCTGCCGAACAATGTATTGGCGATAGAGTATATAAAGGCATTGAAAAAGCGTGAAAGCAAAATCATGCCGCTGGCTGTTACACGCTTTGGCGCGCCGCACGGTGGGGAGACTTTCTGCGCAGGGATAGCGAGCGGCACGCAGATACGCAAAATGGCGCGCGCAGGGCAGGACACTACGGGTCTTTTGCCTTACACGGGCGAAGAAAGCGATGTTTGCGACATTGAAAGAATAGGCGGTGCGATAATTCTGCGGCTGTTGCAGGTGGTACAAAGCGGAGAGTACAAAAACGTACCCGATCTTGACTACGAACTGGCGCAGAGAGTGGCAAAGTTTGCCTCTGCAGAAGAATACACCACATTTGACGGGTTTATAAAGGCTGTAAAGTGCAAAAACTTTACATATGCAAAGACGGCGAGGGCGTTCGTAAATGCATATTTAGGTGTTACTTACGAAGATTTGAAGCTTACGCCGCAAGCGAGAGTGCTGGCGTTCAACGAAAAGGGACAAGGGCTTCTGAAAGAGATAAAAGAGAGATCGCGAGGGATAGAGGTGTACACTTCTCTTTCGCAGCTGGGTGACAAAAGGCTGGCATTTTTGGACGATATTTCGAACCGTGCGCTGGCGATGTGCGCAGGAAATCCATACAAAAGTGAGTTTTGCAGAAAGTTTACGGGAGCTATTCTGTAGAGAGCGCGCGTTTCATGAAATCTTCGGTGGAGATGCCGCTGGGGCGGTTATATCTGTTCATGCAGTAGAGGCATTCGGAGTTGCGCGTGATGAAGTTTGGCTTTTCTTCTACGCCGTAGCTGGCTGTAAAGTGGCAAGCCTTTACATATTCTTTGCTCTCCTCGCTGACAAGACCATAGGGGTATGTATACACCTGCGGAGTAATGCCGCAGTTTTTCTCTAAGCCGTCAATGCTGAGAAGCAGGTCGGAGATGAATGCACTGCGGTAATCCTCTTCGCTTTCGCCGTCTTTTTTCATAGCGCCGCGGCGCAGACCGAGTTTATGCATATCATAGCTGTGGCTGGCAATTTCTACATAGCCGCATTTTGAAAGCAGGCGTATCTGTTCATAATTTAAGTAAGAATAGCTTGAATGCTGCTGCTTGCCGTTTTCGTTTTCTGCATAGCTGCCGACTACCGACAGCACCGCCTTTGCGCCCGAGTCGCGCAAAATTGGTTCGACATAGGAAAGAAAGTTATAGCAGCCGTCGTCAAAGGTCAGAATAACGGGCTTTTTTGGCAGGGGCTTACCGCCCTGTACATATTCAATAAGATCGGCTGTGAGGATAAATTCATAGCCGTTTTCTTTAAGATACTGTATATCTTCTGCGAGGACTTCCGGAGAGAGAACATAATCGCCCCACTGGGTTTCATCGCGCAATATACTATGGTACATTATGACAGGTACGAAAACCTGCTCGACCTTGACCTCGGTGGGAAGTTCTTCATTTCTGCCAAAGTGAGAGGCTAAAGGTATAGAAATCAGCACGAGGGCTGTGAGAAGCGATAAGAGAACGCACACTTTGCTCGCTTTACTTAATTTTGGGGTCGTAAAACTTTGTTTTAACACATTAAAGCACCGCCTGTTTTTGTTGATATATAACAATATATTGCGCTCGTTTTGTAAAAATACTTCAAAAATCAAAAAAGACTATTGAAAAAGTTGTGCAAATATGATAGAATATAAATGTATGAAATTCAATAAAAACTTCCGAACGATTTCGGGGATTAGGAACGGTGAGATAAATGAAAACTATTCGTGCAAAGATCATGACTTCGATGCTGTGCGTGGCGTTTGTTATCATTATTACAGTATCAATTATCTTCCTCAGCGCGATAAACAGCTCAACAGAGGCGGTGCTGCAAAACAGCCTGCTGCCGCTGGCAACTCAGACTGCTGACAAGATAACCATGATAAAACAGGAGAACAGAGATACCGACGTTGACAAGATACTGAACAGTATCGATGTGAGCGACGGCAATCTTGCGTTCGTTATAAACAAGGGCGGCACGTTTGCATACAAAGGCAAGAACACTGCTGACTTTTTCAATGAGGAGAACATCTTAACGGCAAGCGGTGAAAAGTATGGATCTATATCCGACTTTGCCGCGCTGGCTGTAAGCCGCACGAGCGGTTACGGCGTTTTTGAATATGAAAAAGAAGAATATGTGGCAGGCTATGCGGAACTCAACGGTCGCAATCAGACGATAATAATTGCAGTGCCTACCGATGATTTTTCAAGATACACGGCAAATTCGATGAACACGATAATAATTGCCTGCGCTATACTTGTTGTTGCCGTTATAGTTTTCACTATCCTGTTTGCAAAGACTTTCACTAAGCCTATTACCAGCACTACGAACCGTCTAAGGGCTTTGGCGCAGGGCAACCTTACCGACCCTGTGGACGTTCACTATTCACGAGATGAACTGGGCGTACTTTCTAAATCTCTGGAAGAGACGATAGTTTCGCTGAGACAGTACATAAACCTTATAACCGTTGCGCTGACCAACATTTCCGAGGGCAATCTGTGCCACAGAATGGAGGGCACTTTCAAGGGCGATTTCAGCAAGATAAAGAGCACGTTCAATACTATTTTAGAGTCGCTGTCTGACACGTTCGCTTCGATAAACACGGCTGCGGAACAGGTAAACAGCGGCGCTATGCAGGTATCTAACGCGGCACAGGCGCTTTCGCAGGGTTCTACAGAACAGGCAAGCTCTATAGAGCAGCTTTCGGCTACTCTTTCCGATGTTGCGAACCAGATAACCTACAACGCTAACGCTGCTAAAGATGCTTACAAGATAGTACACGACAACACCAACTCTATAAACGACTGCAACAATGACATGACGAAGATGCTGACGGCTATGAACGAGATAAACGAGTCGTCGGAGCAGATATCTAAGATAATAAAGGTCATAGATGAGATAGCGTTCCAGACAAACATTCTGGCTCTTAACGCGGCTGTTGAGGCGGCGAGAGAGGGTTCTAAGGGATTCAGCGTTGTTGCGGACGAGGTAAGACGTCTGGCGGCTAAGAGCGCGGAGGCTGCAAAACAGACGGCATCGCTTATTGAAGAATCTACGGCGGCTGTTAAACGCGGCTCGGGAATTGCGACTGTTACTGCGGATTCGCTGCACAATATAGTTGAAAATTCGGCGCAGATAAAGAAGCTTGTCAAGGATATTTCGGAGGCTTCGGAACATCAGTCGGAAGCGGTAGTACAGATAAACGCAGGGGTAGACCAGATATCTGCTGTAGTTGCTGCAAATACATCTTCGGCGGTAGGCTCGGCATCTGCAAGCGAAGAGCTTTCGAGCCAGTCGCTGATACTGAAAAACATGATAGCGCGTTTCAAGCTGTCGGACAAACATTCTTCGGGCGGTTCGCAGTATGATTACTACGATGATGCGGATACGGCTGAGGACGGCGGCGATGCGCCTGCAACGTTTATGTCTAAGTACGCATACCCGAGCGACGACCCCGATGACGGAGCGATAAAGATAGTTCTTGACGACGAGGACGACAAATACTGATAAATTTTACACATACTAAAATATACACAAAGGAGTTGTAACAATTATGAAAAGAAGAATAGGCATACTCACCAGCGGTGGCGACTGCCCGGGACTTAACGCTACTATTCGCGGCGTTGCAAAGGCGTGCTATGAAAAATTCGGCACTGACGGCATTGAAATTGTTGGTATAAACGATGGTTATTCGGGACTTATCAACAACGAATGCAAGGAAATGGAGCCGTCGGATTTTTCGGGAATATTGACTATGGGAGGCACTATCTTCGGCACTAAGAGGACTCCTTTCAAGATGATGACGGTGGTTGAAGAAGACAACGTTGACAAGGTAAAGGCAATGAAAGATACCTACAAAAAGCAGAAGCTGGATTGTCTTTTCACGCTGGGCGGCAACGGCACGCACAAGACCTCGAACCTTTTGGCAAGCGAGGGGCTGAATGTTATCGGGCTGCCGAAGACGATTGACAACGATATTTTCGGAACGAGCGTTACGTTTGGTTTTCACACGGCGGTGGATATTGCGACTGACGTTATTGACAGGCTGCACACTACGGCTAACTCACACGGCAGGATAATGGTAGTTGAGATAATGGGCAACAAGGCAGGCTGGCTGACTTTGTACGCTGGTGTTGCAGGCGGCGCTGACATGATAGTTATACCCGAGATACCGTTTGACATTGACAAGCTGTGCGAGGCTTGCGAAAAGCGCGAAAAGGCAGGCAAGGCGTTCTCAATAATGGCGGTAGCAGAAGGTGCGTTTGACACTGAAGAAGCGAAGATGAAGAAGAAAGAGAGAGCCAAAAAGCGCGTTGAGGCAGGAGAAAAGACGGCTTCGGCGAGAATTGCGGCTACTATAGAGGCAAACACCGGTATTGAGACGAGAGTTTGCGTACCCGGACACATGCTGAGAGGCGGAAGTCCGTCGGCTTATGACAGGGTGCTGGCTACGCAGTTCGGCACACGCGCGGCAGAGCTGTTATTCAAAGAAAAGTTCGGCTACACTGTGGCTATGGTTGATGGTGAGATAACCGAAAACAAGCTGGAGGACATTGCAGGCAAGACAAAGTTTGTTGACAAAGACGATCAGATGGTGCTTGCGGCGCGGCGCATTGGCATTTCGTTTGGTGATTGATATGCAGTTTACGGAACTTTTGAAAAAACGCAGGTGCATACGCTCTTACACGGGTGAGGGCATTACGAAAGAGCAGGCGGTGAAAATTCTCGATGCAGGGATAAGAGCGCCTAACTCGTGCAACTATCAGGCATGGAGATTTTACGCGACACTTGACAGGAAGCTTATTGCGGATTATCACCAAAAGGCGGCAAACATACCTTGGGCAAGCGACATACCGTTTCTTGTGGTGATATGCCTTGACAATGAGGTAGTTGAGAGATTGCAGAAGCAGTTTGGCGAGGAGCGCGGAAAGCTGTTTGCGTATCAGGACGCTGCAGGAGCTGCGAACCATATGCTGCTCAAAGCTGCTGACATGGGGCTTGGCGGCTGCTGGATTGGCCCTATTGACGTTGAAAAGTGCAGGGAGCATTTTTCCATACCTGCACACCACACACCTGCGGCTATAATAACGATAGGCGTGCCAAAATACGACAAGGGTGCGAGAGAGCGCAGACCGCTTGATGAAGTGGTCACGTTTATAGGCGAATAACACGAATAAATGCATAAATTTACCCCCGGGAACTTGGGTGTTCTCGGGGGTGTTTTGTTCACTTATGCTTCTTGGGCTTTGGTTCGGGCAGTTCGTCATACATAGCAGTAAACAGCTCTGTTAAAAGCTCTTTGTTATCGATGTTATCGACTCGGAGCAGTTTCTTTCTGCCGCCGGCGGTCATGGAGTCATATTCGGCATCGGGCAGCATTTTTACTGCTGACGGTGTGGGTCTTACCAAAAGGCGGCCGTCACAGACATAGGAGGCAGTCTTGCCGCGGTAATATATCAGATATTCGCCCATCATTGAACGGAATGATATTCCGTCAAGAGAGCTAAGCTGCTCGGACAGGAAGCTGAGATATCTTTAGTTGTTGACATATGGGTTCCTCAGGTGCTATTTTTAATGAATTACTCGGTGTTGCAGCAAATTGTGCAAGGTGATATCTATGTTTTCGGTGATTTTGATATAGGCAGAAAATCATGCATTTACCAACGTGTCATATTCTTTTCAAACTTTTCAGTATATGCCTGTTTTAATTCGTCGGCAGAAATATCATAACAAAGCATAACATTGTTGTAATACATTAGAACATCTGCCATTTCTTCAACGAGATGTTTTCTTGTTTCAACATCCTCACACGCCGCAAGGTCTCCATTCTTTTTGATAACATCGATCACTTCGCCAATTTCGCCTATCATCCAAAGCAGCTTGTTTGCCCGTTTCGCACGATAATTTTCCCATTTATCCTTGTATTTATCCTGAAGACTTTTGCATATCCAACATTTCATTGATGCTAAAATCAGTCATAATATCTTCCTTTCAGAGCTCGGTTTGCCGTGGCGCATTGTTTTTAGTATGTGGGAGCTAGGGACAGATAATGTGTGGTGCAAAGGTGGGGCGTTGAACAGCTCCGCAGGTTGCGCGTAAGCGCAAAATATAATAATATTCACTTATTTTTAGAATGCTCTCTATGGAATTTTTCGACTATTTTATCGCGGTAGAGTATGCCGATGACAGAGAGCGCAAGCACGCAGACCGAGAACACGCCTGCTGCGATATAATTCTCGCTGCGTATACAGCCGCCGACGACCGATGACAGCACCAAGGCAGGCACTCGGGCAGGCATTATTACGAAAAAGAAGTCTTTCTTTGACATTTTTGTGAGCGGCAGCACGAATGTTAGCATATCTTTCGGGAAGCCCGGGACGAGAAACATTATTGCCATTATGGTGACGACTTTGTTTTCGTCATACAGAAATTTGAAGCGGTGCAGCTTTTTTTCGTCAAGCATGGTTTGCACAAACGAATAGCCCAGCCACTTGACGAGAAAAAACACCACCGTTGAGCCAAGCACTATACCGAGTATTGAAAGCAATGTGCCGAGCACTGAGCCGAAGAGCATACCGCTGACGATTTGCAGCGGCGGCAGGACGGGTATTATAACTTGCAGCGCTTGACACGCAGTGAACAGCAGCACACCTTTTAGCATATTGTCATCGACGATGCTTTTGAGGTATTTCCTGCCCTCCTGTGTTTTTATAAACTCTACATATGGATAGAGCTTGAACACGAGGTATGTTGAAATGCCGAGGACAAGCACCAAGGTTATCACTCTTACTATGATCCGCCGTTTATATGTTGACGAATTTTTGTCAAGCAGGTACTTATCGTATTCTCCCATTGTTATCCTTTTCTTTCTCTACTTATCTATATGTTTAATGAACTTTTTGCGAAACCACTTCATATAGGCGGTTATTATATTGGTAAGGGCTACATCGTACACAAGGAACACTACGTTTGCCAGACCCAGCATAATTATCAGCGAATATTTGCCGTATTTGCCGAGCGATTCGGTGAGCTCCTGACTTACTACCAGCAGTTTTACAAGCTGATAATACACCACAAGCGCGGCGTTGAACAGCGCAAATTTTGCCGCCCACTGCCCTGCGCGCGGCTTTATCTTTGTTTCAAATACAGATTTTATTATAGGGTAATAGCCCATGAATGTGATATACAAAAGACCTGATTCTTTATTAGGCACGATAAAAAACGTAAGCAGTGCGACGGCGGCATACGAAAGCAGCGCCCACCGCAGGTTTATCTCGATAACTATTACTATAAGCAGAATGCCTGCCAGCGCAGGGATAGTATATTCAAGCCCCGGTATCACGGAGGCAAGCAGCATGACGACCAAGCTCAGTGACGACACCACGCCGCCGAGGGCAATTTTATAACTTTTCTTTTTCATATTTCACACGCTTTTCTCAGCAGCAGGAAATGAAGTCGCCGCCCATACATTCGCAGCAGCAGTCGGTACAGATAAGCGCTTGGCACATATCACACGGGCCGCAGCCGGGTCTGTCGCTGCCCATATTATAGTGCTGAGAGCCCTCGCCGTTCATATAGCCGCTGCGGCGCTGGTTCATCTGGTTCATGGCTGCACTGTACTCTTTGTTGGAAGGGTCCATCGAGCAGGCACGCGAAAAGTTTGAATAGGCATCATTCAGCCAGCCCCTTGAATAGGCTACGCTGCCTTTGAGGAAATACCATTCGGCGTTTCTGCTGTATTCGGGTATGCCGTTTAAGATATTATCGGCTTCTGAAACATTGCCGCTGCGGATAAGTTCGCGGACGTGGTTATAGCTTGCGTTTCCGTATGCGGTACTCTCTCCTGCTGTGCTGCTGCCGCCTCGGCGCATATTCATTATTTGGTCATACGCCTCGTTTATCTCGGACATCTTCTCGTTGGCTAGATCGCTGAGTGGATTGTCTGCATAGTTATCGGGGTGATATTTTTTTGCAAGCTCTCTGTAAGCCGATCTTACCTCGTCGTCGCTTGCTGAGGGCGAAACTCCCAAAATTTTGTAAGGATCTGTCATTTTATTTTCCTTTCTGTTTTATGTATATTTTACTTTTCTTCTATAGAAAATCTCTTTTCAAGCACTGCCTCGCAGGAGGCTTTGAGCCCCATATACACGATATTATCTAGTATGGGTTTGAAATTTTTTATCTCCAGCTGTACGTAATAGTCTGCCAGCGCAGAAAGCGTCATATTCACGCTGTTTATCATATACTCTTTAATTCTGCCGCAGTCGCTCTCGCTGATGCTGTCGTGCAGATCGAGCTCTTTTATCAGAGGGTCATAACCGCCGCGTTTTATGTCGTCGTGAAGATCATCGGCGGCGTCGCACAGGTACACAAATCTGCCGATAAAATAGCCGAACTTACGCAAAATTTGCTGCTTATCGCAATCTTTTGAAAGACCCGAGGCTATACTTTCCATCATGGCGGCGGAGGGCTGTATCGCTTCATCGATGCTAATGTTCTGTTTGCGCTCGGTCTGCTGCTGGAATATCATTTGCTGCTCTATACTTTTGGCAAGCTGGGGGTACATACCCTTGGCTTTTTTATAGCCTTTCTTCATAAACAGCAAAAGCAGCCTTGCCGCGAGTTTTTTCATTATGCCGCCTTTATCGTAGACATCATCGCGCAGTTTATGGTATATAAGTATCTGCGCTGATGCGGCTGAATACTCATACCCCTCACCGCAAAAAGCGCATGGTCTTTTCTTTATCGGGTGCGCGATACATCTGCACGGTTTTACATCGGGTCGGCAGCCTTTCAGAGAAAGATCCAAAAGCGCCAAAAACGCAAAGTCGTAACTCAGCACCATTCTCGGAACAAGCCCATACTGCTTGCCTATATATTTACAAAGACCGCAATACACCGCTTTATACGTTTCATACTCGCAGATGCGCATTTGCGGTTTATACGTTTTTACATATCCAAACAAGCGGCTGCCCCTTTCTGTATTGTATCATATCCATACAAGAAAAATCAACAGATTTAATAATTTTTTAAGATTTTTTACTTTTTAACTTAAGACTTGCCGCTTCGGCTATAAGCTCCTCGGCATTTTTGATGGTGGTTTCTGTAACGCTTTCACCGCCTAAAATACGGGCTATCTCGTCTACCCTGCCCTTTTCGTCAAGCACTGTAACGGCTGTTGTTGTTCTGCCGTCTGCGGTGCGCTTATCTATAAGTATATGCTCGTCAGCCTGAACGGCTATCTGCGAAAGATGCGTTACGCATATCACCTGTCTGTGCGCGGCAAGTTCGCTTAGTTTTATACCTATTTTCTGAGCCGCTCTGCCGCTTACGCCCGTATCTATCTCGTCAAATATCATAGTGGGTATGTCGTCGCGGTCGGCAATAACGCATTTGAGGGCGAGCATTATTCTTGAAAGTTCGCCGCCCGAGGCTATTTTAGCTATAGGCTTTGGCGGTTCGCCGAGGTTTGCGCTGATAAGAAGTTCAATGCTGTCCATGCCGCTGACGGTAAGTTTGCCTTTGGTATGCTCAAAACTCAGTGTGACGTTGGGCATATTCAGAAATTCAAGCTGCTTGGCTACACTTTCACAAAAACGCTTGGCTGCTTTCTCTCTTATATCTGAAAGCTTGGCGGCTTTTTGAGAGACCTCTTTCAGAAGCTCGGCACGCTCTTTTTGCAGCTGCGCTATATTGCTTTCGCTTCCGGTGAGTTTTAAAAGCTCGTCGCCCGAAGTTTCGCAAAGCTTAATAAGCCCGTTTACATCGGTATTGTACTTTCGTTTTAGCTGTAGTATCTCGTCACGGCGGCGGCTGAGGCGCGCAAACTCGGTAGGGTCAATCTCAACGCTGCCTATAAATCTCATAAGAAGTGTAGAAATATCGTCAAGCTCTATTCTTACGCTGTCAAGCCGCTGCACTATCGGCTCGAGGTCTGAAAATTCTTCCTGAAAAGCCGCAAGTTTTTGAGATGCATCTGCAACGCTGCTGCTTGCGCCGAAAGACTGCTCATCGCTGCCGTATATTGCCGTTACGACCGCTGACAGCACCTGCGAAAGTTCGCGCGAGCTGTCGGCAAGTTCAAAGCGTTTTTCAATATCGGTATCCTCGTCTGGCAAAAGCTCAAGAGGTTTTATATCGTTCACAATAGCGGCAAGCTGCGAGGTGCGGAGTTCTTTCTGCTGAGAATCTGCGCTTGCTTTTTTAAGCTCACGCGATACATTTTGCAGCTGCCTGAACGACTTTTTATAGTCTTCTAAAACGTCTGCATCTGCGGCGAAAATATCTATAAGCTCTAAGTGCCGCTCGGCTGAAAGGAGGGATCGGCTGTCGTGCTGACCGTGGATATTCACAAGCATGGGTGCGATGTTCTTCAAAAGCGCAACGCTTACGGGGCGCGAATTTAGCCTTGCAACGCTGCCGCCGTCACAGTTTATCTCTCGGCTTATGACTATCTGGTCGTCATCGCAATCTATGCCGTTTTCTTTCAGAGCCGCGGAAAGCTGCTCGGTTATATCGTCAAAAACCGCGGTGATAACGGCTTTTTTCTCGCCGCCGCGTACTATATCTTTTGTCATACGCTGACCCAAAACCGCGTTTATGCCGTTTATAAGTATAGATTTGCCTGCGCCTGTTTCGCCCGAAAAGACGTTCAGACCGTCTGCAAGCTGAATTTCAGCCTTTTCTATTACCGCGAGATCTTCGATATAAAGTTCCCTGAGCATGGGTACATCTCCTTTCTTTTTAATTAAAACAGTCCGTCAGTCGGTAAGACCGTCGGCTGCGCTGCTTAAAACATCTGCAAGCCGCGCGGCATCTTCACCGGTTCTTACAAGAACAAAAATGGTATCGTCGCCTGCAAGAGTACCGACTACCTGAGGCAGGGCTGCGGCATCAAGTTTAGCACAAACTGCCTGCGCCATACCTGTCTGGCACTTGATAACTACGGTATTGCCTGCGTAGTCGAGAGATACCGTAAGTGTTTTCATCAGCGAATAAAGCTCCTCGAGCGGTGAGAGGCGGCGCTTGCTTTGCGGCATAACGCTGTAGCGATACTGCCCCTGACCGCGCAGCACCTTTACAAGCCCCAAATCGTTTATATCGCGCGAGACGGTTGCCTGAGTTACCTTAAAGCCGAGTTTTTCAAGCTCTGCTTTAAGTCCCTGCTGCGTATCGATATTTTTCTGCTCTATAAGTTCTTTTATTGCCTGCTGGCGCTCTTTTTTCATAGTTTTTTCCTTTCAGGCTCAAACGCCTTTCATGGGTGTCATGAGTTTTTTACTTATTGAATTATGGAAGCTGTTGCCCGTTATATCGACAAGTTTTACGCTGCCGAGCGCCTTGCTTATCTGCACGCTGTCGCTCTCGGAAATGTGCATTTCGTCAACGCCGTCAACGGTAAGTATAACTTTGCCGCCGCCCTTTGACGAAAACGTTACGTTAAGCGATGAGTCGGAGGTGAATATCATAGTTCTTGCAAAAAGGGAGTGTGGACATATCTGCGTAAATTCTATACACTGCATTTCGGGTTCTATCAGCGGCCCGCCTGCCGAAAGCGAATATGCCGTTGCGCCCGTGGGGGTAGAAAATATAAGTCCGTCGGCGCGCAGAGATGAAACTACGGCATCTTCTTTAGTTACACAAAAATCGGCAATCTTGCAGCCCTCACTTTTCATGAAAACTATATCGTTAAGCGCGGTGAACGTTCTTTTCTCGCCTGACGAGGTTACATCTGCCTGAATGAGCATTCTTTCTGAAATTCTGTAGCTGCCCTCGCAGAGCTTTTCAAGCAGGTGAAGTTCGTCGTGCTCTAAAGTTGCCATAAAACCGAGCCTGCCGCAGTTAAGACCGAGGATAGCTTTATCATAAGCAGAATATTTTTTTGCGTGCTTTAGTATCGTGCCGTCGCCGCCCGAGACCAGAATTATATCGCACTGTGGCAGCAGCTCCTCGGGCTTGCCGAAAATTATGCCATTAAAGAAGCCTTTCAAACTTTCATCTGCAAAAACTCTGCAGCCGTTAGCGGCAAGAATTTCGCAGGCTTTTTTGGTATATTCAAGGCAGTTTTCTTTTTCAAGATTGGGCGAAAGGTAGACTTTTTTTATCTTTTCATTTTGTTTGTTCATAAACGTTCACCTTAACTTTGTTGCATATATGTTATATAGCTTTGAGCGTGTCAAACGCATTTCTGACAATGTTTTCGCTGTCAACTATGCAAGTTTCGGCGGTTTCATCATACACGGCATACAGAAGATACTCAATATTGCCGTCGCCGCCCTTTATAGGCGAAAATGCAGCGCCTTTTACAGCACAGCCGCCCTGCACTGCCGAGTTACAAACCTCGTTTATAACACGAATGTGCGCTTTTTTATCTTTGACTATGCCGCCCTTGCCTACCGCTTGCCTGCCAGCCTCAAACTGGGGCTTTACAAGAAGCAGAAGTTTCGCGCCTTTTTCAAGTGATGAGAGCATAAAAGGCAAGGCAGTTTTCAGCGATATAAACGAAAGATCGGCGGTCATAACATCTATTCTTTCATCAAAAAAGCCTTGGCACAGTTGTTTTACGTTTACGCCCTCGATATTCTTTACGCGTTTATCTCTTTTGAGTTTATCTGCAAGCTGGTCGTGACCGACATCTACCGCATAGACCTTTTTTGCGCCGCTTTGAAGCATGAAATCTGTAAAACCGCCTGTAGATGCGCCTATATCGGCACAAACCATATTTTGAAAAGATATATCAAAGACCTTGGCGGCGTGCTCCAGCTTATACCCTGCGCGTGAGGCATACTTCATCTCGCCGCCCGTGAGGGTGATACTGTCGCTGTCTGACACCTCAAAAGAGGGCTTTATTATGGTCTTGCCGTTTACGGTAACGCAGCCGCTTAATATAAGCCCCTTGGCTTTTTGACGGGAGGGGCACAGACCGCGCTGCACCACGGCTATGTCAATTCGCATGGGGTTCGCCGCTTTCTATAAGCGCGGCAATTTTTTCGGCAGAAAGTGAGCAGTCGCACAAAAGGCTGTCAACATCTGCATGGGGCAGAAAACCGTTTATGCACGTAGAAACGGTGTTTTTGTTTACTGCCGCTATTCTTTCGGCAACGGAATTTTCTTTATAACTTTCCTCGAAAACGTACACTTTTTTGTACTTTTTAACTATCTTTGCGACTTCATCGCTGAGCGGAAAGACCTTTACTAGCTTTAAAACATCGCAAGCTATGCCTTTTTCTGAAAGAGTTTCAAGGGCTGTCAAAACGTTGTTATACACTCTGCCATAGGTGACCACAAGCGTTTTGCTGCCGCTTTTAGTATAGGTAAATTCTGTAGAAAGATCGTACTTTCCTGCGCTTTCATAAGGCTCGCCCTTGGGGTATCTTACGGCGCACAGACCTGTATCTTCATTGACGGATTTTTCAATACACATTTCCAGTTCCTCGCTGCACGAGGGCGAATACACGGTTGCCCCCGGCACGCATGAAAACATGGGTACATCGAAAATGCCCTGATGCGTTTCGCCATCGCCTGGAACTATGCCTGCTCTGTCAATACCCAGAACAACGTGCAGACCTGCAATTGAAACATCGTGCACGAGCTGATCGAAACAGCGCTGCGAAAATGTTGAATATACTGCGAAAACAGGCACTAACCCTGCACTTGCAAGACCTGCGCAGAATGTTACCGCGTGCTCCTCGGCAATGCCGACATCGAAAAAGCGTGAGGGGTATTTTGCCGCGAAATATTGCAGACCCGTGCCGTACTTCATGGCGGCTGTAACGCAGCAAATTTTCTTATTATCAGCGGCAAGTTGACATACTTTCTGACCGAAGCGCAAAGAATAGCTGTCGCTGGTCTCGATATCGGGGTGACCCGTTTCGACCTCAAAAGAGCCTATTGCGTGGTACTCGCCCGAATTTGCTTCGGCAGGCGCATAGCCCTTGCCTTTGACGGTATTTACATGGACGATGACAGGCTTTTTCATCGCCTTTGCCTGTTTCAGCGCAAATTCAAGCTCTGCGATGTTATGACCGTCAACGGGGCCGATATATTCAAAGCCCATATCTTCAAAAATGGTACTGTGAATAAGCGCTTCTTTAATGGCGTTTTTTGAAACACGTATAGTATTCGCCAGCGGTTTGCCGACGATAGGCGTTTTGTTGAGAACGCTTTCGACCGCGCCTTTGGTTTTTATATAGCTATCTTTTGTACGCAAAGTGGACAGATATTTTGCAAAGCCGCCGACATTCTTAGAAATGGACATCTCGTTATGATTGAGTATGACTATTGTGTTTGTGTCACTTTTCCCTGCATTGTTGAGACCCTCATAAAACATACCGCCTGTTGCCGCGCCATCGCCCACAACTGCCACCGCGCAGTGACGTTTATCGCCTGCAAGCCGCATAGCGGTAGAAAAGCCGAGCGCCGCTGAAACAGCCGTTGAGCCGTGACCGCATACAAAGCAGTCATGGGGAGATTCTCCGGGTCTTGAAAAGCCCGAAATACCACCCTTTTGCCGAAGTGTAGAAAAATCTTTTAGTCTGCCCGTCAGAATTTTATGAGTATAAGCTTGGTGGCTGACGTCCCAGATAATTTTATCTTTCGGCGAATCGAACACACGGTGAATGGCAACGGTAAGCTCCACCACGCCGAGATTTGACGCGAGATGACCGCCGTTTGTTGATACCGTATCGACAAGCAGCCTGCGGATCTGCTCGCAAAGGCTGTCGCACTGCTCGGGCGTGAGTTTTTTCAGCTCGCGCGGGAGATCAAGCTTATACAAGTCTACAGAATTTGTATTGCCCATTTTTACGTCCTCGTTTCAAAGTTAATTGCGCCTGTCTATGAGCATTTCGGTAAGAGAGGTAAGAAATTCGTTGTTTTCAAAGTGTGACAAAATCTTAACCGCCTGCTCGGAAAGTTCTCTGCAAAGCTTTTCGGCTTTCTCTATTCCCAAAAGCGTTACAAAGGTAGATTTATTCTGCTCTTTATCGCTGCCTATCGGCTTGCCGAGTTCTTCAAAAGTACCAGTGACATCTAAAATATCGTCGCGTATCTGAAATGCAAGACCGAGTTTATCGGCATATTCTTTCGCAAGCGAAATAGTTTTGTCGTCTGCGTTTGCCAGAATACAGCCCATTTCGCAAGCCGCCGAGATAAGCGCGCCCGTTTTATTTTTCTGAAGCTCATAGAGCGTTTCTTCGGATATTTGCGTATTTTCGGAAAGCATATCTATTACCTGACCGCCTATCATGCCTTCTATCCCTATTGCGTGGCTGAGAGCATAGGTCAGCTTTGCCGCTGTTTCATACGAAATTATGCCATTTTTTGCGTTTTGTGATATTATTTCAAACGGCAGCACGCTGAGGGCATCGCCAGCAAGGAGCGCAATGGCTTCGGGGTATGCTTTATGGCAGGAGAGTCTGCCGCGGCGGTAGTCGTCGTTATCCATGCACGGCAGGTCATCATGTATCAGCGAAAATGTATGGACAAGTTCTATAGTACAGAAAATATCTAAAAGGTTGTCGCTTCCTTTGCCGCCGCAAAGCTCGTAGAATTTCATCATCAGCACGGGGCGAAGCCTTTTGCCGCCGCCCGAAAGCGAATACACAGCAGCCTGTGAGACCTCGCTCGTAAGGGCGTTATCGCACGGCACTAAGGCACACAGTCTGTCGTTTATTTTGCGGCAGATGCTTTCAAGTTCAGTCTTCATATTCCGCACCGCTCACGTTTTGTTCCGTGCCGTCCTCGCCGAGAACGGTTATCTGCATTTTGGCGTTATCGAGCTTTTTCTTGCACATTGCCGAAAGCTCCACGCCCTCTTTATAAAGCTCTATTGCCTCATCTAGCGAGGGTTTGCCGCTTTCAAGCGCGGCGTTTATTTGCTCAAGGCGTTTGAGAGCCTCTTCAACGGTCATATCAGTGTTCATATTTTTACAGCCCCTTTAATTATCTTTATTTACTGTAAGTATTTTTGCCGTCATTTCAATTTCTGAAGTTTTTATATTTATGGTGTTGCCGACATTCGCTGTATCTGCTGTTATGGTCTTGCCGTTTTCATCTGTAACATGGGCATATCCGCGTTTCAACACTGCAAGAGGGTCTAGCGCGCAAAGGCGTGAATACTCTCTTTCAAGGGTATGGCAGCGATAGGCAGCCGCCGAATTTACCGCGGTATTTATACGTTTATCAAGCTGCGAGAGCTTAGTTTCATATTTTTCTATAGTACCAAAAGGAGAAACTGACAACATTCTGCCGCAAAGCCTTTCAAAGCGGCTGTAGTACATATCGAGCATGGTTTTCATGGCTGTATTTATGGAATTTTCGTAAATCGCCAAAGTTTTTGATAGGTCTTTTGACTGCGGCACTGCTATTTCAGCCGCTGCGGAGGGTGTTGGTGCGCGCATATCTGCGGCATAATCGCAAAGGGTGGTATCTACCTCATGCCCGACAGCGGAGATTATAGGCGTTTTACAGTTATAAACCGCCATGGTAACGCTTTCGGCGTTGAAAGTTTTAAGATCCTCGCCCGAGCCGCCGCCGCGAGTTAAAATAAGCACATCGCAGCCACAGTTATCGGCGCGCTTTATGGCTTTGCAGATATCCTGCTCGGCATAAACGCCCTGCACCGAAGTTTGCGAAATAACTACCTGCGCTGACGGAAAACGCCTTTCTATAACGCTTAAAACGTCATGCACTGCCGCGCCGTCAAGCGATGTTATAACGCCTATTTTACGGGGGCTTTCAGGCAGTTTCTTTTTATTTTCATCGCTGAAAACGCCCATTTGTGAAAGCTTTTGCTTCACTCTTTCAAGGGCGGCTTTCTGAGCACCCTCGCCCAGCGGTGTCATATCTGTACATTTAATTTCCATTTTGCCGTCGCGCTCGTAATACTCAATACTGCCCAGCGCAAGTATCTGCATACCGTCTTTTGGCATAAAACGCAGCCTTTGCACGCAGGAAGAAAACATTACCGCGCTTATTTTTGCATCGCTGTCTTTTATGGAAAAGTACATATGACCGCTGCGGAAATTTGCTTTAAGGTCGGCAAGTTCACCCGTTACGGCTATGTTATTAAGTTTCATATCCTGCTTTATATTCATAGCAAGATACCTGTTGAGTTGTGATACCGTTAATGTAGATGCCATTTTACACATCCTCTTTCAGCTGCGGCATAAAGGGCTGTGCCTGCCGCGTTATCGCACGAAAATTCAGCCGCTGAGAACGCCGCCGCTGTTTTTTCTGAAATTGCTTTTTGCAAAAGTTTATCTGACATTACGCCGCCTGCATAGACGGTGTTCAGCCTGCCGCAGGTTTGGTACGCATACTCGGTCATTCCCAAAAGGGCGTCTGCAATGCTGTCTAGGCAAAACTTAGCGACATTTTCGCGTGTTTCGCCGCTGTCTATCATTTTGGCGCACTGATTTTCTATACCCGAAAGGCAGCAGCAGCCGTCTTTCAAAACTATTTTACATTTATAACGCTTGTCGGCTTGGTTTGCAAGTATTTCAAGCTGCTTGCCGCAAGGAAAATCAAGCCCTAGCATAAGCCCTACCCTATCTATGGCTTGTCCTGCTTTTAAGTCAAGCGAGGAGCAAATGGTTTGTATATCGAGAAGACTGTCTTTCTGCGACGTACACAAAAGAACATCTGTAGTTCCGCCGCTGACATGGAACGCTATGAACGGCTGCTTCTCATAAAGCCAGCCGAGCTTGTCCGCGGAATAGAGAGCTGCGAGCACATGACCTGTTTGGTGGGTGGTGAGGTAAAGCTCACAGCCCGTGGCAGCTGCTATAGACCTTGCCGCGCCCTCGCTGACGAGAAAACACGGCATATACGAGCCTGTGACCTCTCGCGGACGTGAAGAAGCGCACACCGCGCAAATTCTTGGTCTCCCCTGCTCTTCAAAGAGCTTTTCTAAGAGCATTGGCAGCTGCTTTGTATGGTGAAATACCGCATCTGACTGCCTCAAGCCCGCCTCGCCTTTTTTGACGGGGAGGAGCAGCTTTTCCTGCCAAACATCGCCCGTTTCTATATTGAGAAGCGCACACGAGGTCGTATAGTTGCTGGTATCGATACCGAGAATATATTCAGCCATTTTCTTTCTTTTCCAGATCTCTTGAAAACGAGCCGAGAACGCCGTTTATAAACGAAACATCGCTGTTATATGCATAGGCGCGCGCCAAAAGCACCGCCTCGCTTATAGCAACGTTCACGGGCACTCTATCGTTATAGAGTGATTCATATATAGCTATTCGCAATATAGCAAGGTCAAGCCTCGGTATTCTTTCAACCGTTCTTTTATCGCTGTACTTAGCTATCATGCTGTCCAGCTCGTCTTTCTTTTCCAAAACGCCCTTTACAAGCTTTTTTACATCTTTATTCACAGGCAGACCTGCGAAACTTTCGGCGATCTCGAATATCTCCTCGATGTCTCCGCCGACAAAAAATTCCTCAAAGCAGATTATAAAGGCTGTTTCTCTTATTTCATGTCTTGTAGGCATAATTTTACCGTCCTTATGTATTTTAGCGCATTAACACAAAAGCAGTCTGACCCACCCCCGTAAGGGGGCAGGCTCGACCACGTTTATTATTCAGTCAAAAGCTATATCAGCGACCGTTACATTAACTCTTGCCACGGTAAGCCCCGTCATTGACTGCACGGCGGACTTTACCTTTTCCTGCACCTGCTCTGCCACTGCTGTTGCCTTTGCGGTATTCTTTACCGTAATGCTTATTGAAAGCTCTACCACGTCATCGACATAGCCTACTTTTACACGGCGGCTCTCAGGCTTCTGGGTAATTATATCTATGACCGACTTAGGCTGCGGCTTTATTTCCTTTACTGCGTCTATATCCTTGACGGCGTTTACCGCAATTGTGGAAATAACGTCCTCGCTTATCATCAGTCTGCCCTTAACGTCCTTTTCTGTTTTCTCCATGAAAATACCTCCTGCTGTATAGAAGTTGTGCCTTGTGGGCGCTATGCCGCACTGCTACTTCTATTATAGCACATATTTTCAATAAGTACAACTAGTTTACGTCAAAAATTCTGATATTTTCATTTTTAACGTCAACAACGCCGAGGAGTATGGCTTTTATCTGCGCTGCCTGCTGGGCTGTTAGACCCTCGGATTTTACTACTATATTCGCTGTTTCTCCGTCAAGATAGACCACGCAGTCTTCAAATCCTGCGGCAATTATGAGGTTTTCTACCTTGCTCTCGGCTTCGATGAGCTTGCTCATGGCGACTGCGTTTTCAGTCGCGACTGTCTGCTCCTCCGCGGTGGAGTCGCCGCCGTTCATTATAAGCGAGAGAGTTTCGATAGCCTCGTCGCGAGACTGTGTTCTGTCAATTCTTGCCTGCGCGAAATACTCGGCGTTGTCGGGCGCTGCGCCGTTTACCGACTGGGTATCGCCGTATGCTATGCTTGTGCCGCCTGCTATCACCTCGGTAGCTTTAAGCTCGGGGGCGGTTTGCGATGCGACATAGTTGACATACACGGCAAGACCGAGTATAAGCGTCATTCCTGCGAGGATTATCTGCTGCTTTCCGATAACAACGTGTGGTTTTTTCATAAGAAACATTCCTTTCAAATTATGTAAAATATTTATATATTTCTTTCAAATATTATATCAGCCTGAGCGGCGCGCGACGCATATATTAGCTGTTGATATGCCCAAGGCTGCGGCTGCGGCGTTTATGAGCTTTTCATCTATTGCTGCGCTGCCTGCGCCGTCTGCGACTATAAGCACGCCCGTGACTTTGGGACTGACGACCTTTGAAATTACGGGGCTGCCGTCTTTTATGACGACCGGTTCGCTGCGGTAGTCTACGCTTTGTTCGCCATCGGCGGTATCAGACTTATTCTCATACTTTTGGAGATAGACATATTCGGTCGAGCCCTCGACCGATATCATGACATCTACCTTGCCTGCCCCCGATATTTTTGTGAGGATATTTGTAAGGCGCGATTCCTGCTGCTCGCGAAAAGCCTCCGCGCTTGCTGTAGTTTCAGGTTTATCGCTATCGTTTGGAGCGCGGGTCTTCCCAAAATCGAGAGATGACAAAAAGATGAGAGCTATACCTATTAAGCCTATGGCGACAAAAACGTTTGTTTTCAGCTTGCCCGTTTTAGGGTCACAGAGCTTATTTTTGAGTTTCTTCAGCACTTTTATCCTCCCAACTTACATTTACCTCTCCCTGCAAAAGCTCATCTGTAACAATGCGCTTTATGTCGTCATAAAACTCAATATCTTCTTTATCTATAACTACGTTTGTGCGGCTAAGCTGCACCTGCCCGTCTTGCGTTACAGTTAATTCTATGCTGACAGACTGTGGTTTTATTCCGGCTGAAACAAGTTTTGCAGAGATATATTCTGAAAGGTTATCCTCGGCGGTTTGTATAACGTTTTGCGCCATAGCCTGCTGGGAGAGGTTTTGCTCTTTTATGGTATCCATTTCCTCGATATACTGCGAGATGAACGAGTCAAAGTCGGTCTGCATGAAAGGGCCCGAGATGACGACTATCAGAATAAGCGCGATAATTGTGCGTATCTGCGTGCGGTATTTTTGGCTGACGGTAATATCGGCAAGAGAAGCCGCTATGCCGACGGCGCACCCTGCCAGTATTGCAGCTTTAAGCATTTTTTCACGCTCCTTTTAACCTGCGTTTATGCACATGAGCATCATTATGGCGGTGGCGATTATGAAGACAAGGCTCATAAGTATTGCAATGGTGAGGATAATTGAAAAGACATCTGCTGCGCCCGATAGCAGCCTGGCGACATTTTTCTGACCGAGAATATCGGCAATTGCGGCTGATATTTTTACCGATGCGCTCAGAAGCAGCACTGCGGCTATTGGTCTTATAACGGTAAAAAAGACTGCCATAACGCCAAAGCTGCCTGCCGCGGAACGTATGAGCGCAACACTGCCGCTTACTGTGGTATATGCATCTGCTACTGCGCTGCCTATTACGGGCACAAAGCTGGAGGCTGTGAATTTTGCGGCTCTTACTGCAACGCTGTCGGCGGCGCAGGCTATTATGCTCTTTATTGAAAGCACACCCACGAAAGCTGTTGCAGCCACGCCGAGCGACCACTGTACGGCTTTTTTCATCATTGAAGATATGCTTGACGAATACAAAGGGCATATGCTTTCGGCGACAGAAACGGCGAGTATTACGCTGCAAAGGGGCACTATGAGCCTTTCGGAGACTATGTTTATGACTTCGCACAGCGCCATAAGCGAGATATAGTAACCCGATGCCGCTGTGGCATAGCCGCCGCCCGTCAGCAGGCTGACAAACACGGGGATATAGGCGATCATAAAGGCGTTGAGTTCGCCCAGCATGATACACACGACCGACAAGGCGGTGTTTATCTGCTCATAAAGCACGCCTGCCGCCGCCAGAGTTCCCACTATGCCCAGAACGCCGCTAAGTTCGCCCGAGGCATCGGAAAGTGACGAAAACATGGTACATATTAGTATTATGCCAAGCAGTCTGCCCAAAAGAGCTAATGGCAGCGACACCTGCCCCGAGATGCTTTTTGCTATGTATTTTACCATGCCGCCAAATGTGAGCTTGTCCGCTGTGGAAGATCCTATATCGTCAAAGCCGCTCTGCTCGAGGGCATCTTTGGCTTCATCATTCAGGGTGTTTTCGGCAGTACCGAGTTGTTCGGAAATATCTTCGGCATAGTCTGCAAAGGCGGTCAGCGGCGGTGCAGCAATAACGAATACAAACGCGGTGAGAAGCAATACAAAAAATCGCAAATACACTGATAATTTCATTTATTTTATCTTCCAAATCTAACTGTTTATAAGAGCTGTTACAAGCTCCATTACTGCGGTATAAAGCGGCAGTGATATAATGAGCAATGACACCCTTGCGACTATCTCTATCTGCGAGGCGAGGGCGCTTTCACCGCAGTCGCGGCAGCAATCGGCGGAAAGCTGCGCTACTATGCATATGCCGACAGCGCGCAGGAGAATGGATACATACTCGCTGTTTATATCCGCGGTTTCAAATAAAGCTCTCAGCCTGTCTGCAACGCTGCTGAAATAGTCCATATATCCTGCGGCTGAAATAATTATCACCGAAAGAGAAAGGAGCACTCTCATATCGGGGTCTTGCCTGCCGATGAGTTTTGCGATAACGCAGGCGCAGAGTATAAGACCGCAGATGCTGAATATGCTCATCAGTATATACCGAAAATGCTCTTTATGCTCTCGAACAAGCCGCCTATCTCGGTGATTATCATAAAAAGCACCACTATCAGACCTGCCAGCGTTGTCATAAGCGCTTGTTCGTCGCGCTCGGCACGTTTTAAAAGCTGATTCAGCACCGCGACTATTATGCCTATTGCGGCTATTCTGAAAATAAGATCTATGTCCATTACACTGATGACCTTTCTAGATTATTAGCAGCGAGACAAATATGCCGCCGAGAAAGCCTAAAGTATCATAAAGACGGCACTTTTTAGAGCATTCTTCCTCGCAGGCGGCTATGGCAGAGGAAAGCCTTGCTTTGGCAAACTCTATCATAGAAAGCTGGGTGGCAAGGTCGGTACAGCCAAGCTGCGAGAAAACATCGCACACTATGGCGCGCTCTTCGGCGTTTATACTAAGGGCTTCAAAACTTTCGCTGTTTTTAAGCGAGTTTGGCAGGTCAAGCGGGTCAAGCTCTGAAAAAAATGAGAGTTTGCCGCCGCGTGAGAGCATGGAGATTATCTCGCTTGTGGTTGCGCTGCCATACTGCAAGGCTATTGAGATATCACAAAAAGCCTTTTGCAGGCATTTCAGCTGCCGCAGCCTTTCACGCAGGGAGTTTGATTTTCGCACACCCAGTATGCCGCCGCACATTACCACTGCCGCCGCGCCGAGTATCTTAATCATTTGTTATCTTCACAAGGCGCGTGACCTTGCCGCACAAACTGCCGGTACCCAGAACGCAGGCATAGTCGAACACCTTGTCCTTGATGAGCTTTGCAACACCGCTGCGGCGTTTGGCGCTGTCGTAGTCGGGGGCATGGGTGGTGGCAATTAGCTTTACGCCCGAATTTACGGCATATTCCAAGGCTTTCATATCCTCTTTTGAGCCTATTTCATCGCAGACCAGAGCGTTTGGCGACATTACTCTGACGGCGGTCATTATGGCGTCGAATTTATCGTAAGATGTGAAAATATCGGTAAGTATGCCGACATCGTTATATGCTCTGCCGTCTGAGACTGCGGCTATCTCGTTGCGCTCATCTATTAAAGAAAGGCGGTATTTTTTACCCAGAGAACGGCAGATGTCACGAAGTACCGTAGTTTTGCCGCTGGAGGGCACGCCGATTATCAGCAGGCTTTTAAGGTCTGTGGAAAACACGCTGCGCATTATCTCATCGGCGCAGCCTATTACCTCGCGCGCGATACGGATATTGACCGAAGATATATTTTTGACCGTTTCTACGGTATAATTTACGGGTCTGCTTAGCACCGCTGTACCGCTGAAGCCTATTCTGCAACCGCCTGCTACGGTCATATAGCCGTCGGAGATCTCTTTTGCATAGCTATGTACGGAGCATTGCAGGGCGCGTTTCATGGTTGTATCTACGTTATCGCCGCTGACCTTTACTGCCTGCTCGGGAGTATTTACAAGCTTACCGTCGGCGCGGATAAAATATTCTTTATCAAACACTGTGCAGGATAAAAATTTATCACGCCGAAGCCTTATTTCCTGTATGCGGTATCTTTCAAGCTCGGGTATCATTCGCACGCTTTGCGACAGCTCGTCCGGCAAAAGCCCTAAAACACCGTCTATTTTACTTATCTGCTTTTCCATATTCTCGATCCTTTCCGTTTAACATAAGGGGTCGTCCTAAATAATAATATGTTGCAAGATACTGCGTTATGACTTGAATATTTTACTCTTGCATTTCTGTCGAAAAAATTGTATAATTATATATGTATGATAATTTTTCTGTTTGTTTGGAAATTATGCACTTCTTTTCTATATAGAAATACTAAAAGAAAAATTGAAAGGAATGATACCGATGAACAAGGTTTCGCAGGAGCACGCCGCGGTACTGGAGCGGTCTCGTGCGGTGGTTGACGAGGTAAAAAAAGTTATAGTGGGCAAGGACGATATTATAATATCTGTTCTTATTGCCATACTTTCAAAGGGACATATTCTTCTGGAGGACAACCCCGGCGTTGGCAAGACGACTTTGGCACTGGCGTTTTCAAAGGCGCTTTCTCTGGACTACAAGCGCGTACAGTTCACGCCGGACGTTCTGCCGAGCGACATTACGGGATTTTCAATATACAACAAAGAAAAAGGCACTTTTGAGTATTCGGAGGGCGCGGCGCTGTGCAATCTTCTTCTTGCCGACGAGATAAACCGTACCTCGAGCAAAACGCAGGCGGCGCTGCTTGAGATAATGGAGGAAGGAAAGATAACCGTTGAGGGCGTTACGCGTGAGATACCAAAGCCTTTTTTCGTTATTGCAACGCAAAACCCTATTGGTTCAGTGGGAACGCAGATGCTGCCGGAGTCTCAGCTGGACAGATTTCTGGAAAGGCTGAGCATGGGTTACCCGAGCATTGAGAGCGAAGTTGATATGCTTAAAGCGCGCCAGAATGAGAACCCTCTTGACAAGGTAGTACCCGTTATTACGAAAGAACAGCTGATAGACGCGCAGAGGGTGACAGAGAACATTTACGTTGACGATGCTATACTTCAGTACATTACAAAGCTTGCAGATGCGACGAGAAATCACCCGATGATAAAGCTGGGACTCAGCCCGAGAGGTTCTCTGGCGCTGTGCAGGGCTGCAAAGGCGACCGCTTTGCTTACGGGCAGAAGTTATGTAACGCCCGATGATGTAAAATACGTATTCAACAACGTTTCGGCGCACAGGATACTTTTAAGCACGAGCGCAAAGGCAAGCGGTGCGACTGCCTCTGACGTACTCTCGCAGGTGATAGGACAGATACCGGTGCCGCGCGTTTCAAAGGACAGATGATATGCTTATAATAGGTATTTTTTATCTGATAATACTTATAGGCTGCGCGCTGTTTTATGTGCTTTATGTTGATATTTTTTCGTTCTATCTGCTCCTTGCGGCGATAATTACGCCCGTGCTTTTGCTTATAGTCATGCTGATATGTGCAAGGAAGATAAAAATGTCGATGCTAAGCCTTTCAAACAGCTGCAGCGAGGGTGAGATCGCCCCTGTGGTGCTAAGCATTAAGAACGATTCGATATTCGCGGTATCCTGCATAAAAATAACCGTGGGGTATAGAAATCTGCTTGACGGAGTTGAAAAGCGGCTGGAGATACACACCCCCGTGTTTGCAAAAAACGAACAGCAGATATGTTTGAAAATTTCGGCGCAGTACTGCGGTATTATAGAGGTAAAGCTGATAAAGGCGCGAATATACGACATGATAAGGCTGTTTTCAAAAAGGGTGCGCTGCAAAAACATCACTGCGAGCGTTATGGTATGCCCGAAGATGATACCCATTGAGCCGCAGCTGGCGCTTTATCAGAATTTTGACAGCGAAAGCGACAGATTCTCAAAGCGGCAGGCAGGCGACGACCCATCGGAGATATTTCAGCTGCACGAATACCGCCCCGGCGACAAGATGAACCGCATACACTGGAAAGCATCGGTGCGGCAAGACGAGCTTATTGTAAAAGAATTTTCAAAGCCTGTATCCAATGACATTGCGTTCGTAATTTGTCCGCCGTCGCACATGAGAGAGAATGACTGCGGTATTGCAGAAAGCTACAGCAGGATAATGTGCGCCGCGGCATCGCTGAGTTTTGCAATGCTTGAAAACGATGCTTTGCACACGTTTATATGGAGCGCGAACGGAAAGAACATATCTGCGGCGGTGGCTGATACAGAGAGCTATCTTAATTTTTTGTCTGCGATATTTTCATACAAGATAGATGTTTCAAAGCCGTATGATGCGATAGAGGAGTATTTTTCGCAGCTGGGCAGCGGTGAAGCGCCGAAGTTTTCGCACGTTATTATAATTACCGACGGCGCGGACGAGCAGTTATATGATAGTCTTGGCAGCGATGAGCGCGGACTTAAAAAGACTGTTATATGCTGTTTGCCAAATTCTAAAAAAGCTCCTCTGCCGCAGGAAACTGACGATTTGACGCAGTTTATTTTTGTCGGAGGAGAAAGCGGAATGTCGGCTCTTTCGGACATGATAATCTGATAACATGATATATACCAAGAGGTTTGCGTAAAATGAAAATAAGCAAAAAGCTGAATTTTGACAGCCCGTCAAAGATAAGCATACAGCCCGATGTTGGCATGATAACCAAACGCGAGTATAAGTTCTCCGACGGTCTCATACAGTACATACTTCTGAACGTTATCGCGCTGTGCAGCCTGCTGACGGGGCTTAGCTATATAAATGTATCTTTGCCGCTTTTCTGGCCTTTCTTTGAAAGTATACTGCTTAGCGCGATACTTTGCTTTGCGCCGAAAAAGTCATACAAGATCGGCACAGTGCTGATATGCATACTTTTGCTTTTATGGCGGAGAGATGATGTTGTATACGGGGCGGCTGTACTGATAGAAAAATACGCGCAGCTGCTGGGTACTTCGGTCAATATATCAAGTTCTTTAGCAACCGATCTTACAAGCAGCGCGGCGATGACTCTTTTACTGCACGCGTATATGCTGCTGATGATACTGGTATTATACTACAGCGTTTTTATCACAAAGAATTTCATATTCACGTTTGCGGTAAGCTTTATACTGCCCGAGGTGGGTCTTTACAACGGCAATGCGCCCAACTATTTTACGGCGTTTTTGCTGGTGGCGGCGTGGGTATGCGTTTTTGCTATGCAGCTGAACGACTACCACGCTAACCGCGCAGGCAAAAATAACATTTTTACACGGCAAAAGAAAAAGAACATTTTCTATATGACCCAGCGCGGTATGAAAAACTCTGCGTTCGGGCAGCTTTCAATGCAGTTGTGCATAATTATGGCGGCGGCTTTGCTTCTGGGTATTGCAGGCTCGGCGCTCTCGGGGTATGAACGCAGCGACAAGATAAACATTATGCGCAGAAACCTTACCTATGATTTTTCTGTAAAGACTATAGTAAACACGCTGCGTGAGCTTAGCGGCATAGAACTGCCGTTTACGCCCTCTGTATCCGACCTGGGTGCGGCTTCTGTATCGGGCGGAATGGCTAAGGGGGATCTCAGAAAGGTAAACGACATAAGATTCCAGAACAAAACACTTATGGAGATAGCATTTGACAGCTACCCGGGGGGCAGCATATATCTGAGAGGGTACGCGGCAGGAAAATATTCAGACAGCCGTTGGCGCAGTGAAAAAACACCGATAAATGAAGCGGCAGGAAAATATCCCGTTAATAATTTAAGTATGCCTTACTTTTTCTTCTCAGATGTAGGTCTCAAACAAAACAGGGCTGCAATAACCGACCTTATGAAAAGCGGAACACTGTTTGCGCCATATTATTCGTCGTATTTGGGGATCGATGAAATAAAGGACGTAACATACGACAACATAACAGCCGACAAGAGCAGCTATGAGTTGACGTTCATAGAGGGCGGTGCAAGTTTTCCCAGCATGGATAACGCATATAATTACAGCTACAGCGCTTTTGATTTTGATACGTTTTCATATTTTGCTGCTACATACGCACAGAAAGCGCAGGAAGATGAGAGCGTGACACCTCTGGCGGTGCTGGAGCAGATACCGTTGACAAAGCTGTCGCAGAAGCTGGGTATTGAAGAAGAATACATGGAAGAGCTTGTCAGCGGCTTGAACATATATCTTAATGCGGGGCTGGATCAGCCGCAGTATTACGCGCACATAAAAGAGTACCGCGAAGGCGGCACTATAGCTGAAAGATACCCGATACGGCTGGACGTTCTGAACAATAACGACTACACGATCAGGCCTGTGGATTCTGATCTTGATACGCTTACAAGGCTGGCTTACGAAAATTATTTAAATCAGGTTTCGTCGGTCAGCGAACGTGAGAGTGAGTGTATTTACACAAATTACGCATTTGAACACTACACCACGCCCGACATAAACATTGACGAGGCTGTGCTTGAAGAACTGGACAGTCTTTATGAGCAGCAGAGGGTCGCGGACGATCAGTATGACCTTTTGAGCGGATACATGACAATTGGCGGTATGCCGTTTATAATAAGCTACATATCACACGTTAATACGGTTATAAGCGCGATAGGAACATACTTTGATCAGCACTACACATACTCTTTGCAAAACCCGAAAACGCCGTCGGGCAGAGATTTTATTGAATATTTTCTGACTGACATGAACACGGGTTCATGCACGTATTTTTCCAGCGCGGCTGTTGAGATACTGCGGCACTACGGCATACCTGCAAGATACGCCGAGGGGTTTATGATACCATCTTCGGATCTGAGAAGCGGTCTGAAGATAAACGGCGACAACAAGTATTCCATAGACGTAAAAGACAACTACGCTCACGCATGGGCAGAAGTATTTCTCCCCGGGGTGGGCTGGCTGCCTGTTGACCTGACGCTTTCGGTAAGCAGCTTCTACGGCAGCAACAGCACGGAAACTGCGTCCGGCAGTGAGACGACCACCACTACCACCGCGCCGACGGAGGTAACGACGACTACTGAAAGCACCACGACAACGACCGAGGTAACTACCGCTCCGCAGGTCAGCGAAAGCGAGACGATTACGACTACCGAAAACGGCAGCGGAAACGAAAATTCGGGAAGCAGCGGCAGCTCGAAAGTTAAAGACATACTTCTGACGGTGGGCGCGGCAGCGCTGATAATTGCGATGTTCGTGCTGGCGTATCTGGCGTGCATAAGCGCTATAAAACGTGGCTTGAAAGACAGCATAAACGAGGAAAACCAAAACAGGCGCGCTGTGAACATTTACGACATTGTGCTAATATATCTGGCGTGCATTGGCATAAGGTGCGGTGAGAATATCTCGGACAAGGACAGGTGCGAAAAGCTGTGCGGTATGCTGGAAAAGGCAGGTATCACGGGGCTTGGCGATGAACTGAGGGCTGCGTGTGGGCTGGCTGTAGAAGCAGGCATGAGCGGCGGAGAAATTACGCATGAAGAAAACGAACAGATGATCGCGCTTTTGAAAAAGGTGCGCGAGATATGCTATGAAAAGATGAGCAGAATGCAGAGGTTCACGGCGAAGTACATTAAAGGTCTATACTAAAACACAAAGAGAGCTTTCACGAAAGAGTGAGAGCTCTCTTTTTATCAATATCTGTGCTTTTTGGTATTCACGCCGACTATGCCGCCGACAGCTCCGCAAAGCATGGTTATCATAAGCTTGCCGGCGGAAGATATGCCGAGGGCGGCTTTAGCGAACACTGCTCCGAATATCAGAACGGTCATGAATATCAGCACGCCGCACATTACGCCCATGAACATTCCGTTTCTGCGGCGTTTTCTTGCGCAGAAGTAGCCGCCGAAATATCCGCCTATGCCGAGGGCAACGGTTGCGAGGACTGACACCATTACGGCAGGGGCGTTTATTCTGCTGAGGATAAAGGCGAACCCCATAAGACAAATTATTATCATTCCTATTCCCATGACAGCCGAGACCAGAATGGTATACAGCCCTGAATCAGACATCCTGCGCTTGCGGCGGCGAACAAACCTGGGCAAAAAAGATCCCTCCTAAAATGATGCTATACACCATTTTATTCGGGAAACTTAAAGTTTATGCGAAATGTGCCTTACTCGTCATGCTCGGTATTGTTTTTGGCTATTGCCCATTTCATTATTCTTATCTTGCTTCTGTCGCCGCCTGTTTCTACAACTACGGTATCGTCTTTGATAGAAACAATAAGACCTACTATTCCGCCCGCGGTGACTATCTCGTCCCCTACCTCGAGCTTTTCACGCATTGCAGCATCGGCTTTTTCCTTTTTTCTCTGAGGTCTTATGAGCAGAAAATAAAATACAACTAAGATTATTACAAGCCATATTATTGAAAAATAGCCCATTGTATTGGTATTTGCTGCTTCATCGGCGAGCATTGTGATAAACATATTCATTAAAACGACTTCCTTTCAATTTTTCACTAAATAGTATTGTACCACAAAATCTGCCGATTGGCAAGTGTTTCATTAAAATTTAATAAAATTTCCTTGCTGTGGCGCTTCAGCTGCTGAGTTTTTCGGTATGCGAATTGGCGCAGGCGGTTATAGCTTCGCGCTCTGAGGACATTTTATCTGCAAGTGTTTCGTCGCTTTCAAAGAGCGTTGAATAGTTATAAAGCGCCACGCCGCTGACGTTTTCAAGCGAGAAGGCATCGGTCATTTGCTTGGCTATGATATTTTCGGTCTCTAAAAATTCTGTTTCTTCGGCAATTTTGTATACGCCCAGACCTATCACCAGTTTAACGCCGCTGTCGGAGGTCATTTCGCTCCACTTCCCTATCGTTTCTAGGTATGGAGATGTGCTGCCGTAGCTGAAATAGACCTGCGGAATTATACAGTCGCAGATAAGTGGGCTTGCGCACCAGCTGCCGACATCTGCATAAAGCTGCTGATAGTTGTTGTTTATATTGCCCTGCGGTGATATTTCAAAAATTACTGTAGGATCGATATTTTTTATAGACATATTCATTTGCAGGACAAGCTTTGTGGTATTGTTCATACGCCACTTGGAAAGATCCTGAGCGCCGCTTTTTTCAAAATTTATCTTATCGAAAGCTTCATCGGTGGTGGGGTAAAAATAGTCGTCGATGTGTATACCGTCAACATCGTAGCGTGAGACTATTTCTGCCGCCGCATCAGCGACGTATTCCCTCACCTCTTCGGCTCCGGGGTCTAGCCACAAAAACGGGCTGCCGTCAGCTGAGTTTATATACTCGCCGAAATGCTCGGTATAAAAATTTTTCAGGGGGTATTCATCGCTCATGCTTTCAAAACTTTCTTTGGTCTGACATCTCAAGGGGTTTATCCACGCATGGAATGAAAGCCCCAGTTTATGGGCTTCTTCGACCATTATTTCAAGGGCATCGTAAGGTTCGGTGCTGCCGAAAGAGGTAGTGTAAGGGTACATGACAGAGGGATAATAGGCATCTGCAAAGGCGCGGACATGGACATAGACTGTATTTGCGCCGACGGAGACGATATTTTTATAAGCCTGCGATATCTTTTCTCGAAACTGCTCGGCGGTCGCATCGCTCATCATCTCTCCGAGGTCGATATATGATATCCACACGCCTATTTGCTCATCATAGTTGAGCGCTTGATAGTCGCTTTTCGGGAAGTTGTGGTCATTCACTAAGTTTTTGAACATTGATATGCTGCCAAACGAGCTTCTCTGCTGTTTTACAGCCTTTCCCCCACTGCTTGGCAGAACGCTTTGCGACTGAAACATCAGACTTACGAATATTACAGCTGCCAAAGCTATTGATATTACAATTTTCATGGCTTGTCCCCCTTTCTATATAGTCTATGGCAAATTTTGGTATTTAATTCACAAGCCACACCGCTTTTTTACGATGTGGCTTTGTTTTTTGCAAATTACTGATTTTCGGGCAGTTTATAACCCACCGCTTCGCCCATGAGCACGGGTGTTTCGCAGTCTCTTTCGGTGTTTATCAGTATATCATAGTCTGGCGAGATGACGTCTTTTCTGAAAAGCTGTATTATAGTTGAGCCGCCAAACTCGAACATTCCTTTTTCGTCGCCTTTGTGTATTACGCCGCGCTGATGGTGGTTGCTTATTTTGCCTACGCACAGCGCGCCGACTTCGATCTGCACGACTTCGGAAAAGTTTTTGGTCTTCATCAGCGTAAATTCGCGGCAGTTGTTTTTGAACACCTTACAGCGGTTTATCGCAATAGGCTGCACGGTATGCAGCACGCCTTTTATATAGAAATTATCCGATTTAGCGCCGTCGTCTATATACGCATACCTATGGTAATTGCACGGCTCCAGCCGATATATAAAACACCAGCCGCCGCAAAATCTGTCGGCAAGTTTACCGCTGTGCAAAAGCTCTTTGAGCGTATAGGGCGTACCCTTGATCTCAAAAACGCTGTCGCTGTCTATTTTAAATACGGTAAGTTTGCCGTCACACGGGGCGCAAAGCTTTGATGCATCTGTGCAAAACGGTCTGGCTTCTTTATACAGCTCACGGGTGAAGAAGTCATTAAAAGAAGAAAAATGGTGCTTTTTTGCATAGGTCATATCAATGTCGTACTTCTTTATATACCTGTTTATCATAGGTCTTGAAAGGCGGCTGCTGAGAAACAATGCTGCTGCCTTTGAGACCCACGGCATCGTCAGAGGGCAAAGAAGCGCTCTGCCAACGGGGGTTTTATACAAAAAACGAAGAAAGACATTGCTTTTATTATAGTCTGCCTTTATGCCGACCCTGAAAACCTTACTGCTCATAAAAACCGCTCCACATCAGAATTTTGAAAAGTCGATAAGCACCATAAACAGCTCTATAAGACCGACAACAGACATTGCCACCATACCTTTGGTTTTAGGCTTTTTGATACGCAGCGGCGAGATATAAGCTATTGCGGTAACAAACGCCGTTACTGTATAAAGCAGCGAAAAATTGGGTATTGGCGCATACTTTATAAGGCAGTAGGCAAGCGGCATTATAAGCGCTGATGAGGTTATCGGCAGACCTTTGAAATATTTTCGGTTCTCGTCCGTTTCGTCCTGACGTTCTTCTTCGGTGACGTTATAATACGCAAGCCTTATAAGACCGCAAAGCACGAACATACAGCCGACTATCGGGTACAGCTTGCTGGAGCTGTTGAGGCTGTAGCCTATTGCGGCAGGCAGCACGCCGAAGCACACAAGATCGCACAGCGAGTCTATCTGTATGCCGAAACGCTTTTCCTCTTTGGTGCGGGATTTTTTAGTTCTTGCTATTTTACCGTCGAACATATCGCACATACCCGAAAGCATAAGGCATACAACTGCTTCGTCTAAATTTCCGTCCATTGCGCTGAATATTCCCGAAACGGAAATGAACAGGCTTATATATGTCAGGACAACGGTATAATCATAAAATCCTATCATTTTATCCGGCTATGCCGAAACACCCCTATCGTTTATAACTTACGGTCATTTAAGCAGTTTAAGCGCGCCTGTCGGGCAAGCCTCAACGCATTTGCCGCACTGAGCGCACGCTTCTATTACGCTTTCGTCGTTGAATTCGGGCTTTATGACCGTGCCGAAACCTCTGCCGACAAGACCCAGTATTCCCTTGCCTGCTACCTCGTCGCACACCCTTACGCAAAGGCTGCAAAGTATGCACTTGTTGGGGTTGCGCTCTATGGAAACGAGCTTTCTTTCAACGGGGTTGTTGTTCTTTACGCCTGCAAATCTGGCAGGGTCTATCTCGCAGATGTTGGCATACTTTATCAGGCGGCAGTCGCCGTAGTCGTGGCAGCCACATTCGAGGCATCTTTTTGCTTCGCTCTGCACTTTTTCTTCATCGCCAAAACCGAGGTACACTTCATTGAAGTCATGCTTTCTCTCCTCGGCAGGGCGTGCAGGCATTTTTATTCTGTCCTTTTTATCGTACACGCTAAAGTCTATATCCTTGACGTCTCTCTTAGAAACGAAAGGCTTTCTGTAGGCTGTCAGCTTGCCGCTGAGATAGCTGTCAACTACTGCGGCGCACTTGTTAGCCTCGCCTATTGCTTCTATGGCTATTGATGCGCCCCTGTTTGTGGCATCGCCTACCGCGAAAACGCCGTCAACGGAGGTCATGAACGTGTTCTCATCGGCTGCGATAGTGCCTTTTCTTGTCTTTTCAAGGCAGTCAAAACCGCTTACTTCAATGCTCTGACCGATAGCCATTATTACCTTGTCTACATCTATATACTCAAATTTGCCCTCAACGGGAACGGGTGAACGTCTGCCGCTGGCATCAGGCTCGCCGAGCTGCATTACCTGAAGTTTCATCTGCTTTACCTTGCCGTCCTCGCCTATTATCTGAGCAGGGTTGGTAAGGAATTTGAAATCAACGCCCTCTTCGATAGCTTCTTCTATCTCGATATCCTCGGCAGGCATTTCGTCTCTTGTTCTTCTGTATACGACATAGACTTTATCCGCTCCGCATCTTACCGCGCTTCGGCAGGCATCCATAGCGGTATTGCCGCCGCCGCACACTGCAACGGTGAGCCCTGTAAGGTCGGGTCTTTCGCCCTCGCCGGAAGAGATATTTCTGAGAAAATCTATACCGCCGACAACGCCCTCGAGCCCCTCGCCCTCAACGCGCATATTCATACTTTTCCACGCGCCGTTTGCGACTATGACTGCATCGTTGTCTTTTTGCAGCTGCTCTAAGGTAACGTCTTTGCCTATTTTGCAGTTGTTTACATACTCTACGCCCAGCGACTTTATCTCCTGGCACTCTCTTTCAAGAATATCTTTGGGAAGTCTGTAGGCAGGTATACCGTAGCGCAGCATACCGCCCATTTTTGCCATGGCATCGTAAACGGTAACGCTGTGGCCGCTTCTTCTGAGGAAAAACGCAGCTGTAAGTCCGGCAGGACCGCCGCCGACTATTGCAACTTTTTTGCCGCTCTCGGGTTTGCACTGCGGTTTATATGTACCGTCTGCAAGGTCTTTATCTGCGGCATAAGCTTTAAGAAAAGCTATTGAAAGCGGCTGCTCTACGTTGCCTCTGCGGCAGTTTTTCTCACACGGGTGGGGGCATACTCTGCCTATAGATGCAGGTATCGGGAAAGCCTCTTTTATGGTCTCTACCGCGCCGTGATAGTCGCCGCCCGAAATTTGTTTCAGATACTTCTGAATATCCGTTCCTGCGGGGCAATTGAGATGACAAGGTGCAACGCAATCGCCGTCATGGTCGCTCATCAAAAGCTCCAGCGCGACCTTTCTTGACCTGTTTACTCTTTCGGTATCATAGCTTACAACATAGCCGTCCTGTGCTTTAGTTGCGCAGGCTCTCATAAGCTTTGGCAGGGCTTTGCCGTGACCGTCGTCCAGCACTTCTATCTGGCACAGACCGCACGCGCCGTACACCGCTACGCTTTCATCGTTACAAAGATTCGGGATATCAATGCCGTTATCCTGAGCGACTTTGAGAATATACTCGCCCTCGTTGCATTTGCATACTTTTCCGTTTATAGTTATAGTAATCATCTCGTTCACCTCAATCCACTTTTACCGCGCCGAAGCGGCAAACCGCTGCGCACTGACCGCACTTGATACAAACATTCGGGTCGATAGCGTGCGGTGTTTTGACCTCTCCGCTGATAGCCTTTGCAGGGCATTTTTTCGCGCAGAGAGTACAGCCGCGGCATTTGTCCGCATCAATGCTGTAGCTGATAAGATCGCGGCACTCGTGCGCAGGGCACTTTTTATTGTTTATATGCGCTTCATACTCATTTCTGAAATACTTTATAGTAGTAAGCACGGGGTTGGGCGCAGTCTGACCAAGACCGCACAGAGCGCCCTCCTTGACGGCGGAGCAAAGCTCTTCAAGAAGCTCTATATCGCCCTCTTTGCCGTTTCCCTCAACTATTCTTGTAAGTATCTCCTGCATACGCTTTGTGCCTATACGGCAATGAACGCACTTGCCGCAGGATTCTTTAGCGGTAAAGTCAAGGAAGAATTTTGCCATGCCGACCATACAGGTAGTCTCGTCCATAACGACCATTCCGCCGCTGCCCATTATCGCGCCTGTTGCGGAAAGTTCTTTATAATCTATAACGGTATCGAGAAGCTGCTCGGGTATACAGCCTCCCGAAGGGCCGCCCATCTGCACGGCTTTGAACTTCTTATCTTCTTTAATACCTCCGCCGATGCCGAAAATGACATCGCGCAAGGTTTTACCCATAGGTATCTCAACCAAGCCGCCGCGCTTTATCTTACCTGTAAGAGCGAAAACTTTTGTACCC
Source organism: uncultured Clostridia bacterium (assembly GCA_947589355.1). GTDB lineage: Bacteria > Bacillota > Clostridia > Oscillospirales > Ruminococcaceae > UBA7477. Next base: position 119,869 of record CANPZC010000001.1, on the reverse strand, counting down.
TTAGAATTTTCAGTACCCATAGCGGCAAAGGCAGCGCCGCCGTTGTTGATTATCCACGCAACGTTTGCAAAAGTTTCAACGTTGTTGATATTTGAGGGCTTCTGCCAGTAACCTTTCTGCGCAGGGAACGGGGGTTTGAGCCTGGGCATACCTCTTTCGCCCTCCAAAGAAGCGATAAGCGCGGTTTCCTCGCCGCAGACAAACGCGCCTGCGCCTGCTTTTATAGTAAACTCGCACGAAAAGTCAGTACCGAAAATATTCTTGCCGATATAGCCTGCCTGCTTAGCCTGTGCTATTGCTTTTTTAAGGCGCACTATTGCCAGCGGATACTCGGCTCTTACATAAACGACCGCTTCCGAAGCGCCTATAGCATACGCGGCGATAAGCATACCCTCGATAAGAGTATGGGGGTCGCTCTCGATAACCGCTCTGTCCATAAATGCGCCGGGGTCGCCCTCGTCGGCGTTACAAATGAGGTACTTGGTCTCCCCTGCCGACTGGTTTGCGGCATTCCACTTGAACCATGTCGGGAAGCCTGCGCCGCCGCGTCCAGCGAGACCCGAAGTTTTTATCTCGTCTATCACCTGCTGCTGGGTCATAGTGGTGACGACCTTTTCAAGAGCCTTATAGCCGCCTGCGTTTATGTAAGCCTCGATACTTTCGGGGTCTATGATACCGCAGTTACGAAGAGCTATCCTTGTTTGCTGGTCGAGAAAATCTTTATCATCGGCGGTTATTTCATATTTAGAAAGAGCTGCAAAGTCGCCCGATAAAACAGCCGCGGCAATTTCTTCCGCGCTGCTTTCGCTTACTTTTACAAGTCTGTGAAGCTTGCCGTCTTCATAAACATCAACAATAGGCTCGAGCCAGCACATACCTATACAGCCTACGATCCCGACATTTATGCCGCTGCCTGCAAGCTTTTCATCAAGGACTTTCTTTACCTTTCCTGCGCCTGCCGCTATACCGCAGCTGCCCTGCCCTACATTTATAATAGTATAGCTCATACTGCCGCCTCCTTTGCCTGTATCTCGCTGATTATGCTCTTTACCTTTTCAGGCGTGAGCGAACCGTATGTATCATCGTTTATAAGCATTACGGGCGAAAGTGAACAGCAGCCGAGGCACGCCACGAACGTAAGCGAGAACAGACCGTCCTCGGTGGTCTCGCCGTCGGTTATGCCCAGAGTTTCATAAATTGTTTTTGCGATCATGTCGCTGCCGTTTACGTGGCAAGCCGTACCCTTACAGAGAAGTATAAGATACTTGCCAACAGGCTTGAAACGGAACTGCGTATAAAACGTTGCTACTCCCAGAACGTGCGCCGGGCTTGAACCTGTTGCCTGCGCGACGTGATAAATTACCTCCTGCGGAAGATAACCGTATATCTCCTGCGCAGACTGCAAGATCGTAATAAGGCTGCCCTTAACGCCTGCGTACTCGTCCAGAACGGGCTGAAGCAGCGAAAGGTCTGCGGTATTGCTCATAATAATCTCTCCAATCATCTAAAGCTTATGTTATTACATATTCTGCAATGCATATATTATAATTTTATCACAACCGGTCGGCGTTGTCAATAAGTTACCTATCATTACATAATCATGCAATATATAGTTATTCGCCTGCGCGGCAAAATAAAACAGCGCTCGCCCTCTCGGCAAACGCTGGATCTTTATCTATTACTTTTTCGGCATATAGTACGGAAGCGTTCTGTTGCGCTCCGCGGCGCGGAACATTTTCCATGCTTTTTCAAAAATATCGCTGAACTGGTCGTAGACATTCATGTTTCTCAAATGCGCTATGACAAGCACTTTTGCATTTGACTCGGGAAAGTCGGCATCGTCATGCACGAACTGCGCAAGCTCGGCATACGGGCTGTTCTTCTGATAACGCTTTAATATCCACTCTTTGAAATACATTTCCGCCACTTCCTTGATAAACACACTCACCTGCCCGTTCGCCTACAATTCTATTGTACAACATATTTATGAATTTTTCAAGATGTTTTTTCAAAATATCTTAAATTTTTTGTGACCTTATCTGAAAAGCAATTCTCCTCTCAGATAAGGGCATTTTTGTTTGTATTTACTTGTATGTATACCGCTTTTTATGAAATATTTTTCAGATTTTTTTGCTTGAAAATGCGGCGATTTTATGGTTTTTCGGGGTATGCCGCGCAAATTTTATTCGATTATTTGAGGCTTTTTGCGTTATGTTCCTACAAATACGATTATACCAAGCAAACGGGTAAAGATCGCAGAAAAAAACAGAAAAAGAGTACGCAAAAGTCAGGAAACAAAGAAAAGTGAGTGAATGTACATATGAGCGAAGATGTTGTAGGAAACGTAGCATTGGCAGATGCTCCCGAAGTCATCGAAACCACTACCCATGCTCCTGTCAAGCTCGATTATAAAAAGAAGCCAGTTTATGATTTCATAAAACGCGCTTTCGATATTTTTGTATCTCTCCTCTGCCTTACCGTAGGTTTGCCTGTATATCTCATCATCGCACTTGCAATTGTTATAGACGACCCCGGTAATCCCTTGTTCATTCAAGAACGCGTAGGCAGAAACAATAAAGTCTTTAAAATGGTAAAGTTTCGCACTATGCGTATGGATGCCGAGCAGATAAAAGTCGAGCTGAAAGAGCAGAACGAGTGTCGCGGCGTGCATTTCAAGATGGAAAACGACCCGAGAATTACAAGAGTCGGTAAGTTCCTGCGCCGCACAAGTTTAGATGAAACCGCGCAGGCAATAAACCTGCTTACAGGCAGTATGACAGTCATAGGGCCGAGACCTTTTGTGCCGTCAGAGCAAGCACAGCTGCCCGAGGACAGACTGCTTGTAAAACCGGGTCTATCTTGCTATTGGCAGCTTGAAGATACAACCCAAATGTCTGACGAACAACAGTTGGAGCTTGATTATAGGTACATAAATGAGCGCTCGGTAAGGACGGACATTGTCATAATTTTTAAGACGATAGGGTCGATATTCAGAGGGAATAACAGTTAAAAAGTGCAGAGAAGCTAAGTTGCGGCTTCTCGCATTGTGTGTAAAAGGCATATAAAACCAAAGGAAGTGTACAGCAGCGTGAAAAAGCATGATGATTATCCGATTATTTCACTGGCGTGATAATCTTTCTGATAAAAAAGTGGTTAAATTTCTAAAATTCGTTTATCTGTTAGGAGTGCAGATCCATGCATGATATAGATATACAGCATGTTTTTCTGGTGGGCGCAAAAAGCCTTGGGGCTTACGGTGGATACGAAACCTTTGTAAACAAGCTTACGGAGTACCACCAGAACAACAGTAAAATTAAATATCATGTTGCCTGCAAAGCAAATGGTGACGGCTGCATGGATCCATACAAAACCGAAGGCACAACTATCATCAGTGATAATGAATTTACATATCATAATGCTCATTGTTTTATGATCAAAGTCCCGGAGAAACTGGGATCGGCACAGGCGATATACTACGATATAGCTGCGCTGAAAGAGTGTTGCAAAATCATCAGACGTAAAAAGATAAAACATCCGATAGTTTATATAATGGCGTGCCGTATAGGTCCGTTCATGAGGCATTTTTATAATCAGATCCATAAGCTTGGCGGTGTTATGTATCTTAATCCTGACGGTCATGAATTTCTTCGTGCAAAATGGTCTGCCCCTATAAAAAAGTATTGGAAGCTCTCCGAGAAGTTAATGGTGAAATATAGCGACTTAGTTATCTGCGATTCCGTCACAATAGAAAAATACATTCATGAATCTTACGATGGAAAAGGAATAAAGGGCGCTGACCCTGAAACAACATTTATTGCATATGGAGCTGAAACGCGAAAGAGTACGCTTTCTGATGATTCGCCACAGCTTATGGAATGGTATCAAGAGAAAGGATTGTCCGCAAAAAATTATTATCTGGTTGTTGGGCGGTTTGTGCCGGAGAACAACTATGAAACCATGATCAGGGAGTTCATGAAGAGCCGGACCAAACGTGATTTTGCAATCATAACAAATGTGAATGACAAATTTCTTGATGAACTGGAAAATAAGCTGCATTTCAGGCAAGATCCAAGGATAAAGTTTGTCGGCACTGTGTATGACCAGGAGCTTTTAATGAAGATCCGCGAGAATGCTTACGGATATCTCCATGGCCATGAGGTCGGCGGTACAAATCCGAGCTTGCTTGAAGCACTGGGAAGTACAGATCTGAATCTGCTTTTAGATGTTGGATTTAACCGAGAGGTAGCAGAAGATGCAGCACTGTACTGGACAAAGGCTGAAGGCAATTTGGCGGAGCTGATCGAGAATGCTGATATGCAAGATGATGAGGAAATGACACAGTTGGGAAAAAGAGCGAAGGAAAAAATAAGAACTGCATATAGCTGGAAATTTATATGTAGTAAATATACCGAAATTTGGTTACAAACTGCCTTTGAAACTAATTAGAACATAAAAATTTTCTGTCAAACTAAAGAATGAATAAACCAAAATTTTCAATGGAGGAAACTAAAATGAGCCTTTATGAAAAAATAAAAAACAATAAAGAAAAGCTGTCTGTTGTTGGTCTCGGCTACGTTGGAATGCCTATTGCGCACGCATTTGCTAATAAAGGGATTGATGTAATTGGCTTTGATCTGAATAAAACTAAAATAGAACTTTACAAAAATGGGATAGATCCGACAAATGAAGTTGGAAACGAAGAAATAGCTAAGACAAAAATCTATTTTACATCCGATGAGACAGATCTTAAGAAAGCAAAGTTTCATATCGTTGCAGTTCCCACGCCTGTTAATACAGACCATACGCCTGATTTGGCTCCCGTCATCTCTGCATCAGAAATTGTTGGCAGAAATTTAGTTCCTGGTTCAATAGTAGTTTATGAATCTACGGTTTATCCGGGCTGTACGGAAGATATATGTATTCCTATCCTTGAAAAAGAATCCGGGCTTAAGTGTGGTATGGATTTTAAAGTCGGATATAGCCCGGAGCGCATTAATCCGGGAGATAAGATACATAGGCTTCACAATATAAAAAAAGTCGTGTCAGGCATTGACGAGGAGTCGTTGCAGGAGATAAAAGCGATTTATGATATCGTTATTGAAGTGGGTACATATCCAGTTTCAAATCTTCGGACGGCAGAAGCAATCAAGGTGGTTGAAAACAGCCAACGCGATATAAACATCGCCTTTATGAATGAATTAGCAATGGTATTTGATCGTATGGATATAGATACGAATGAAGTGGTTGATGGAATGAATACCAAATGGAATGCACTTGGGTTCAGACCAGGTCTTGTTGGTGGTCACTGCATAGGTGTAGATCCGTATTACTTTACTTATGAAGCTGAAAAGCTTGGCTATCACAGTCAAATTATTTTGAATGGCAGAATTGTAAATGATCACATGGGTGCTTATATTGCTGATGCTGCTATTAAAAAAATGGTTGAAGCAGGACAAGCCCCTAAGACTAGCAAGGTCGTTATACTGGGACTTACGTTCAAGGAAAACTGTCCTGATATACGTAACAGCAAAGTTATAGATATAATCAAAGAATTAAATGATTATGGTATAGAACCTATTGTAGTAGATCCATGGGCATCAAAAGAAGAGGTTACGCAGGAATATGGTATTGAACTTGCAACTCTTGAAGATATTACAGATGCTGATTGCGTTATAGCAGCTGTGGCGCATAACGAATTCAAGTCAATGCGCACTGATGGAATCAGTCGACTGTATAAAAAAGAAAAGAACGCTACTAAGGTGCTCGTTGATGTTAAAGGTATTTTTGATACTAATGCACTGACAAAAGCAGGAATAGAATGGTGGAGACTATAACATCATACTGAACAAATCATTTATAACAAATCATTTATATAGAGGATCAATTATGGAACAGGGAACTTTAATTTTTATTCCATATCAGGATACGGATAACTTTTATTCAGATGGTATATTAACTCGCGAATTTGCAATGCTATATCTTCTTAGAAACATGGGATTTACAAATATAATTAATGTAAAAAAACCAAGGACATCATTGGACACTCCTCGATATATAATACATGAAGACTATTATCCAAAAGGAACGATTGAGTTTACTGTCAAAGAATATTGTGATCTTGCAAAAACAATTCAGTATAAACCAATTGTTAGTATAAAACAAATAATGGAAAGACGATGTTGGTGGTCAGAAGGATACATACATAATAAAGAAAAGTTATTAAATGAAATTATACCAAACAAATCAATTGTATATTCAGACAACCCATTTGCTTCACAGCTTCTCGAAATATTGCATAATAATGGTGCTGTGATTTATTTTGACATCATGGATAATTTTGCAATTCATCCATCACTTAGCCAAAAGGAGCATAATGGAGCGCTTCAGGGATATAAAAGCATAATGCAATTTGCTGATATTGTTTCAGCAAATTCTTTACAAACATGCGAGTATATGCAACATCAAACAGGGAGAAAAATCATCTTGGTAAAAAATGGCGTATTCAAACAAAAACCTTTTGAATTAATGAATGATTTGCCTGTTATTAAGAAGATTAGAAATAAAAAGAGATCATTTAAAAAATGTGTTGGATATATTGGTAAACTTGGAGGAAGGCTTGATGCTGATTTAATAGATAGTATATCTTCCGTCTGTTCAGATACTTTGTTTGTTTTTGTTGGTAATTATTTGAAAGATCAAATAAATAAAAAACTATTATCATTATTTGCTTCAAGAAATAATGTGTTGCAATTGAGTGCAGTCCCATCGGCATATGTGTATGCTGTAATGAATGAATTCGATATTTTATCAATTCCTCATGCTGTTGGAAAGGCTGAAAACGGAGGAGATCCTTTAAAACTTTATCAGTATCTCATTCAAAACAAACCAATTATTACAACAAACATTCTCGGAGTTTCAGAGTTTCAAAATACAATAAAGATTACAAATGATGCATCTGAATGGGTCTCTTTTATAAAGAAAAATGATCATACAATAAAAAATACAAATGTTAATTTTTTGTGGGATTACAGGATGGAACCAGTTAGGAAGGAAATAGAAGAATGCAGCAGATTTCATTTGTAATATTACACTATAAAGTTAAAAAAATTACAATCCAGTGTGTAGAAAATCTTTTGATGCAAAATTATGATAACTATAAAATAATAATTGTAGATAATTACTCAAATAATGGGTCAGTAGAAAATTTAAAAACTAGATATTTGAATAACAGTAAAGTTGATGTCGTAGCACTTGAAAAAAATTATGGGTTTGCAAAAGGAAATGATGTTGGCTATTTTTTGGCTAAATTCAAGTATAATGCGGATTATATTGTTGTCATGAATAACGATGTAATCATTGAAGATAGGAACTTCTGTAAAAAGTTATTAGCGGTACATAAAAACCATAACGTCGGTATTATAGGGCCGGATATTGAAAATTTAACAGGGATACATCAAAATCCCCTTTGGAATTGTATAACAAACAAAAAGGAGTTAGTAAAAGCGATCTGGACAATAAGACTAAAATTAACATTGATGCCTTTTTTATATCAAAAAAAGCCGAAATGCAGGCATATTAAAACTTATTCGCCGTTCATTAAGGATGAAATGAAAAACGTCCCATTACATGGTTCATGTATTATCTTTACCAAAGCGTTTATTGATGTTTTTAACTATGCGTTTTATCCTGATACTTTTTTGTATGCAGAGGAAGATATTCTGTTTTATCTATCGCAAAAAAATAAGATCAATTCAATGTATTGTCCGTCCCTGAATGTTAAGCACATGGAAGATGTTTCAACCAATAATATATGTAAAAACGGAAAAGAGAAAAGAATGTTTGAATTGAAGAATTCTCTCGCCTCGCTGAAAGTATTAAGGCAAATATGGAAAGAACAGTAATAATAAGAATTTAAGCATCTACCACAATATGTAGAAATATAGATTTTTTAACTTATTCTGAAGTAATAATTAAATGTCGATGTGAACTTTTGGGATATCATATTTAAGAGCAGATTGTGACCGAACCAAGAATTCTTACATAAAGTTTCTCTAAAGTACGGGATGGGATTTTTGTAGCCTGGGCTCTGGCGGAATTCGGTAACGAGAGAGTTCGTCAATCTTGAACTTTTTTGTATTTAGAAATGAAAGCATCAAAAGTTCATTGTTTAAGTGAAATGTATCTGCTGATGAAATTCAGTAACCAGCAGTTCATTTGATAAAGGTTTTGAATTGGATAGTAAATAGTAGTTAATGTCCATAAGTATTCACATCTTTCGTGGGAAGTGATTTTGGTAGATGGTATTATATCAGAAAATGATGTCAATGCACATTTGTCAGGCTTTTATTACAATAAATTGCTAAATTATTTAAGCGAAAAATGCAATGGATAATTTTTGACACTACCAAATGATGTTGGAGGATCAAACGCATGAATGAGATTGCAATTCTAGTTTCAGTATATAATGGGGAACAGTATCTGGCAGAACAGCTCGATTCATTGTTGAATCAAACCTATCCAAATATACACATCTATATACATGATGATGGTTCGAACGATCGTTCCGTAAATCTTATTCGGGAGTACCAAAGGAATAACCCTCAAAAGATTTTCGTTCTTGACTATCCTTCAACGGGTGGGGCATGCGCCAATTTTATGTCCATGTTGCATTATGCCAAGGAGTCATATGTCATGTTTTGTGATCAAGATGATGTATGGCTGCCACACAAAGTGGAGCAGGAAAATCGTAAAATGCAAATGTGCGAGTTGCAATTTCCTGGAATGCCTTGTTTAGTTTTCTCAGATCTTTACGTTGTGGATGACAAGCTGAATATCATTTCTAATTCCTTTATGCAATATGCTGGAAGGAATCCCTATAATACAGATTATAAATCACTTATCATGCAGAATGTTGCACCGGGATGTACCATGCTATTAAATCATTCATTGGTGGAACAAATAATGAAATGCACAGATATAGAGAAAATAGGGATGCATGATAAGTGGGCGATCTTGGTAGCTGCATTACAAGGAAAGATTTGTTTTGTTAATCAACCCTTGAGTAAATATCGACAACATCAAGGAAACGTGGTGGGGGCAGAGGCATTCGGCGTTTGGCTCAAAATTATAAGTAATCTTAAACATATTTTTTATGGGGAACAAGGAAACCAAAAGCGCAAATGGCTTGATAGTGTAAGCAATATGGCAACTGTTCTTGTTCAGAGCTTAGTGCTTAATCCTGAGGATAAGGAATTGTTGACGAATCTGTCTACGATTCGCAAGCAGCCTAAGATTAAACGTGTACAGTTTTATTATCGGAATGGCTTTATTAAATTGCAACGGTGGTGGCTAGCAATATGGATGTGATACATTGCGGTTTTTTAACGAAAATATGAAACCATATCTAAAAGTAATGGATAGACTCAAAGCCGGCACAAAAGAGATATTGGCGATGATGCTTTGTTTTTTCGATAAGAGTGTAATTGAGTAAAGTTTTTATTGTAGGTGGAGAATGTGAAAAATCAAAATTTGCTAAAAACCAGCTTGCATTCATCTATGTTTTGTATGGGCCTATTTTCAACGTTTTATATCATCAATTTTTTCTCATTTCAGTTATCTACGATATTTGCTGCACTGACTTTGGTATTGATTGTAATTGTGAACAGAACCATCTATATTGGAAAAGTCAATCAAAGCTTCTTAATGTTTTTATTCATTGTAGCAGTTTCCAGCGTTCTAAACTTGTATTTTTCAATGCATAAAACTTATAATTTAAATGTTTCAATAAAGGGAATTGTAGAATATGCTATTTTGTACCTTTGCGCGGGGCAAATGGTTTATTTAAAGAAAAAGGAATTACGTTATTTTTTGAAGGGACTGCGGTTGTCCTGTATCATTCATATACTTTGGTCAGTTCTACAGTATATTGCTTATCAAGGCTTCACGATCGACATTAATGATGTGATTTTTTCTAATATGCTTCATTTTGGAAGTGATGAATATGGGGCAAGTAGATATGTGGGTGGAGAATTTGTTTTAAGTGGACTGTGCTGGCATCCTATTAATTTAGCGCCAACATTGGCGTTGACGGTTTTAATTTGTGATAAATGGTATATTTGGGCCGTTGCTTTTTTTATTGCGTATTATAGCAAAAACTCAACCACGATTGTTGTATTGATATTGCTGTTGATTTTACAAATAAGTATGGTGAAATCTAAGGACAAAATAATTAAAACAAGGCGGAGAATATCATTGAAAAGATTTATAGTCTTCCCAGTTATATTGACGGTTTTTGTGCTTAGTGCAATTCGTCTTTTGCCATTGATACGAGAATCATTAGTTAACATCTTCAACCGTATAAGTGCGATGGGTGATAGTAGCACCCAAGCGCATTTACGTTATTACACTGCTTTTCTGAGTATTGCGTTGAGAGTTAGTTTTCTAGAATTATTGTTCGGATGTGGGATAGGCCGTTCTGGTGCTTATATATCGCAAATTTTCCATCAGTATAATATAGCATATTGGTCAGTAGAATCTGATCCGATGAACTTCATATACAGTACAGGTTTGCTTGGTTTTGTTTGCTATTATCTTTGGCTTTTTATTATGGTTATCAAATCATGGAAAATAGATAAAAGAACAACGATATTCTTGTTTTCGATTATTATTGGCGGCATTTTTTATGGAATGCAGTTTCCATGGGTTATGCAAATTGAATTAATAATTGGGGTACTACTAGAGCGGCGTGAAAGTATTTTTGATATAAAAAGTAAACAAAAAGGTTCAAAGATTTCTGTGTAATTGAACCGTAAAAGGGCTGTATGAGATCTTTTATAGAAAAGTTATCGACTGACGATTATTTATATATTTTGAATTGGAGGAAATTATGGAAATTACCCTGAATGATAAAAAGAAAATTATTGCTTTATATCTACCTCAATATCATACAATACCAGAAAATGACAAATGGTGGGGAGAAGGTTTTACAGAATGGACAAATACGAAAAAAGCTAAACCATTATTTGAAGGACATGAGCAACCAAAAACACCTTTGCATTATCAATATTATGACTTGTCAGATGTTACAGTGATGGAACGACAAGCAAAGATGGCTAAAGAATATGGCTTATTCGGATTCTGCTACTATCATTATTGGTTTAAAGATGGGAAAAAACTTCTTGAAAAACCAATCGAAAATATGCTGGAAGATAAAAAAGTGGATATTCCTTTTTGTACATGCTGGGCAAACGAAAATTGGAGCCGAAATTGGGATGGTGGTAATCGCGAACTGTTGATGGAACAGGATTACGGTAACATGGATGATTGGAAAAAGCACTTTGCGTATTTGCTCAGGTTCTTTTGTGATGAAAGATACATGACTTACAAGGGAGCACCAATTCTGGTTATATATAAACCAGAGGAAATCTGTCAGTTCAATAAGATGCGGGAATGCTTCGATGCCCTTGCCAAAGAGGCAGGGTTTACTGGCATTTGTATACTATCGCAATATCCTACAGCATATTTTGAAAATTCTGCCCAAAAATTGAAAATTGATTACTTTATTAAATTTGAGCCTGTTATGGCTACACACACAAAGTACCATGCTGAACATGATGGAATTCAGTCTAGGGTTAAATCGAAAATAAAGTCCGTCTTTCGTGCTTTGCATGCAGAAAAGGTGATTCAGAGTATCAAGAACATTAGAAAAGAGAAGCCTACAAAGCTGACAGTGCTTGACTATGATGCCACTTGGGATGTGATTCTCACCATGGAGCCTGAAGGTAAGAAAATAATCAGTGGTGGCTTTACTGCATGGGACAATACTGCTCGTAATGTTTGTGGAAAGGTTTATCAAGGCTCAACTCCTGAAAAATTCGGTATTTATATGGAAAAATTGCTTCAAAAGGATACAGCTATGGGCATTATATTTATTAATGCATGGAACGAATGGGCAGAAGGGGCGTATCTGGAACCTGATGAGCGGTACGGATACGGGTATCTTGAGGCTCTGAAACGTGCTGTTGACAGTCAGACCGACAGCAAGTAAATTTTTCCTGTTTGCATATCCCATATGGCACTTTCATGAAAGCTAGTGAGATGCATCGATTGTTATATGATTTAGGAGGTGTGGAACATGGGTCTTATTTCCAAAGTGAAAAATAAATTATTTCAGATGAAATGGAAAAAATACAATTCACACAACCAAACAATCCCGGCACGATTGTTTTTTTCACAGGTTGTTTCAGTGGGAAAAGGCACATATGGCGGATTAAATATACTTACATATAATAAAAACACAAGGTTGTTTATTGGTCATTATTGCTCTATTGCACCTAATGTAACTTTTATACTAAGTGCAGATCATTATTTAAATAATATTTCCACTTATCCTTTCTTAGTTAAAACATTGGGGCACGACTTTGAGGGAGTTGCCAAAGGCGACATCATAGTAGGCGATGACGTATGGATAGGCTACGGAGCGACAATAATGTCCGGAGTGCATATCGGGCAAGGCGCAGTAGTTGCAGCAGGTGCGGTCGTTACAAAAGACGTACCGTCATATGCAATTGTTGGCGGCGTACCGGCAAAAGTTATTAAGTATAGATTTTCTCCTGAAATAATAGAAAAGCTGATGAAAATCGATTATTCAAAGCTGGATAAAGAAACCGTTGAGAAAAATATAGACAAGCTGTATGAACCTGTTACGGAAGATACAGACCTGTCATGGCTTCCTCAGAAAGAGTGAAAGGACGAATAAAATGCGCGCAATAATCCTCGCGGGTGGCAGCGGCACGCGGCTGTACCCGCTGACAATGGTAACATCGAAGCAGTTGTTGCCAATATACGACAAACCAATGATCTACTATCCCCTGTCAACACTAATGCTGGCAGGGATACGAGATATCCTTATAATCTCCACACCGACAGACCTGCCCAACTTTGAAAGACTGCTGGGCGACGGTTCGGACTATGGAGTGTCTCTTACATATAAAGTACAGCCCTCTCCCGACGGACTCGCACAAGCGTTTATCATAGGTGAAGAATTTATCGGAAACGAGCCTTGCGCTATGGTGCTGGGTGATAATATATTCTATGGCAACGGCTTCGGCAAGTCGCTTCGTGCAGCAGTCGCTGATGCAGAAAAAGGCCGTGCGACTGTTTTCGGATACTATGTTCCCGACCCGGAGAGGTTCGGTGTAGTCGCGTTTAATAATAACGGACAAGCTGTGTCTATTGAGGAAAAGCCGAAAGAGCCTAAGTCTAATTATGCAGTTACTGGTCTGTATTTCTACCCTGAGGGAGTATCAGAAAAAGCAAAGCAGGTCAAGCCGTCAGCTCGCGGAGAACTTGAAATTACAACTCTTAACGAGATGTATTTAAGCGACGGACTTTTGGATGTACAGCTGCTCGGCAGAGGGTTTGCATGGCTGGATACCGGTACAATGGACAGTCTGGCAGAAGCAACGGATTTTGTACGAATGATACAGAACCGCCAGGGAACGGAGATATCCGCGCCGGAAGAAATAGCATATAAGAATGGTTGGATAACAAAAGACGAGCTGCTGAAAAGCGCTGAAAAGTACGGAAAATCGCCTTATGGGCAGCATCTAAAAAATGTTGCTGAAGGAAAGCTGGTGTACTGATGGGAAAGTTCAATTTTATCAAAACAGATATAGACGGCGTGTATATCATCGAGCCGACCGTATATGGAGACGACCGCGGCTATTTTGCTGAAACATATAATGAAGCCGACTTCAAGGCAGCAGGACTTGATTATACTTTCGTTCAGGATAACCAGTCAAGCTCAAGAAAAGGCGTTTTGCGCGGACTGCACTTTCAGAAAAAGTATCCGCAGGCAAAATTGGTGCGTGTTCTGAAAGGCGAGGTATTTGACGTTGCAGTTGACCTGAGAAAAGGAAGCGGTACATATGGCAAATGGGTCGGAGCGCTTCTTTCGGAGGAGAACAAACGCCAGTTTATGGTACCCAGAGGGTTTGCGCACGGTTTTGTAGTTATATCCGATACTGCTGAATTTGCATATAAGTGTGATGAGTTTTATCACCCCGAAGACGAGGGCGGGATCATGTGGAACGACCCCGATATCGGCGTAGACTGGCAGTTTGACGGTGAACCTATCCTGAGTGAAAAGGACAAGCATCACCCGAAACTCAGCGAATCAAAAATAACTTTTGAGGTGTGATTATGACGATCATCGTAACCGGCGGTGCCGGATTTATAGGCAGCAATTTTATCTTTCATATGCTCAAAGCATATCCGAATTACCGCATTATTTGTCTGGACAAGCTGACGTATGCAGGAAACCTGTCCACCCTAGAGCCTGTGATGAATGAGCCGAATTTCAGATTTGTAAAGCTTGATATCTGCGACCGCGAGGGAGTTTACAGACTGTTTGAAGAAGAAAACCCCGATATAGTGGTAAACTTTGCAGCAGAAAGCCATGTAGACAGGTCTATAGAGAACCCCGAAGTCTTTTTGCAGACAAATATTCTCGGTACGCAGGTGCTTATGGACGCTTGCAGAAAGTATGGTATAACGCGCTATCACCAGGTATCTACCGATGAGGTGTACGGTGATCTTCCTCTTGACAGACCCGACTTATTCTTTACAGAAGAAACGCCGATACATACAAGTTCTCCGTATTCTGCTTCAAAAGCATCAGCAGATCTGCTTGTTATGGCGTATCACAGAACGTTTGATTTGCCTGTTACGATAAGCCGCTGTTCTAACAACTATGGGCCTTACCACTTTCCGGAAAAACTCATTCCGCTGATGATAGCGAATGCGCTTGCGGACAAGCCTCTTCCTGTTTACGGCAAGGGTGAAAACGTTCGTGACTGGCTGTATGTTGAAGATCACTGCCGTGCGATAGATCTGATCATACACAAAGGAAAAGTCGGCGAGGTGTACAATGTGGGCGGACACAATGAGATGAGAAACATAGACATTGTGAAGCTTATCTGTAAAGAGCTTGGCAAGCCCGAATCCCTCATTACATATGTTACCGACCGCAAAGGACACGATATGCGATATGCTATAGACCCGACAAAGATACACAACGAACTCGGCTGGCTGCCGGAAACTAAATTTGCAGACGGCATAAAGAAAACAATAAAATGGTATCTTGAAAACCGCGAATGGTGGGAGACTATTATCTCCGGTGAGTATCGGGATTATTATGAGAAGATGTATGGCAGCAGGTGAAAAGATGAAAGTATTAGTAACAGGCGCAAACGGTCAGCTTGGTTGGGATATGATATTGGAGCTTAAAAAGCGCGGTCACGATCCTACAGCGACCGATATTTCAGACAGCTTTGAACAGGACTGCAAATACATACAGCTTGACATCACCGACGAGAACGCTGTACGCGAAGCAATAACAACGATAAAGCCGGATGCAGTAATTCACTGTGCTGCGTGGACAGCCGTTGATGCTGCGGAAGATGAGGAAAACAAGCCGAAAGTATACGCGATAAACGTTCTTGGAACAAAGTATATTGCTCAGGCTTGCAAAGAAACCGGCTGCAAGATGATCTACATTTCCACTGACTATGTTTTTAGTGGAGAGGGCACAGAACCTTGGAGTCCCGACTGTGAGGACTTTGCTCCACTCAACTATTATGGTGAAACAAAACTTCAAGGCGAATTTGCGGTAAGAAACACTCTTGAAAAGTATTACATAGTGCGCACCAGCTGGGTGTTCGGCAGCCACGGGAACAATTTCGTAAAAACGATGCTGAAGCTATCTGAAAAGTACAAAGAAATACGGGTAGTAAACGATCAGATAGGCACTCCTACATACACACCCGACCTTGCAAGACTGCTTGCGGATATGGCAGAAGCTGAGAAATACGGCATATATCACGCCTCTAACGAGGGCGGTTACATAAGCTGGGCGGAGTTTGCAGAGGAGATTTTCCGTCAGGCAGGCAAAGATACAAAAGTTATTCCTGTTACAACGGCTGAATATGGCATTTCAAAAGCGAAGAGACCGTTTAATTCGAGGTTGGATAAATCGAAAATCAAGACAAATTTGCATTGTGAATTAGAAGATTGGCGAAACACCCTGAGCGGTGTAATACATGGTTGAATCGGAGAATTAAAATGAGCAGCGCAAGTATAAAGAAGAATACGGTATATAACATAATAAAAACAGCATCAACTATTTTATTTCCGATAATTACGTTTCCGTATATTTCACGAGTTTTGCAACCGGAAAACATCGGCAAAATAAACTTTGGAAATTCTATTGTAGGTTATATATCTTTGCTTGCTACTCTCGGAGTTACAACTTATGCGATAAGAGAATGCTCAAAAGTAAAAAATGACAGAGAAGAACTAGGAAAGCTATCCGGGGAGATCATATCGATAAATTTGTTTACTACATTTATCGCATATATTGTTTTAGCGCTTTTTCTTTTATTATACGGAAAGCTTCGCGATTACAGGCTTCTCATAATGATCCAAAGTATGTCTGTTATTTTTACAACATTGGGCGCAGATTGGCTCAATACAGCTATGGAAGATTTCAAGTATATCACGATACGAACTGTAGCTTTTCAAGTAATTTCTGTGATCCTAATGTTTATCTTTGTGAGAGAGCCAAATGATTATTTTAAATATGCTATAATAACTGTTTTATCATCAAGCGGAGGTAATATTTTAAACATAATATATCGGCGAAAATACTGTAAAACAAGATTTACTTTTAAATGTAACTTAAAAAAGCATCTGCCACCTATTCTTGGATTGTTTGCCATGCTTTTAGCGCAACAGATCTTTGTAATGAGTGATACCACAATTATTGGTTTGACTTTGGGAGATTACCAAGTGGGATTATACAGTACGGCAGTGAAGATTTATAGTATTTTAAATCAAATAATGGGTTCCATTACTTGGGTCGTTATGGCTCAGTTAAGTGTTGCATATTCAGAGCATAAAGTCGATGATGTTAAAAAAATCCTAAAATATGTAATACAGTTTTCGGCAGTTTTCGGTATACCTTGTGTAGTTGGGTTGTTTATTTTAAGCCCTGAGGTGATTTATGCTGTCGGAGGCTCAAGTTATATTGAGGCTGCCTTTACATTGCGACTTTTATCATTATCTTTAGCCACAGCAATAATAAATAATTACATTATAAATATTAACCTCTTAGCTGCCGGGAAAGACAAAATATGTTTATTTGCATGCTCTATTTCCGCAGTAATCAATATTGTTGCGAATATTATTTTTATTCCTAAGTTTGGGATCAATGCTGCCGCTATTACAACAATGGCTTCTCAAATTTGCATTGCAATTCTTTGTATTCGTTATTTAAAAAAAGAGTATCATGATTTGAGTAACTTTACACTAATTTTGCGCCCGGCATTTGCATCTGTGGTTATGGCAGTAATCGTAGTCATTTTGAAGAGCATTATTAATAAATATATTATGCGTGTTTTCGCATCTGTGTTGTGTGGAATTGCAAGTTATTTCATTTTACTTCTAATACTACGCGATGAGTTTACATCGAACATAGTTAAAAGTTGCTATGCATCATTAAAAAAACGACTTGCATCGCATGAAGATAATGAAAGATAACTCTCAATTAAAATTTAAAGCGTATATAATAAACTTATATAGATCAGGAAGGAACAAAAGAAATGAAACTAATATTACTCGCCGGCGGTTTCGGCACGCGGATATCGGAAGAATCCGCATATAAGCCCAAGCCGATGATAGAGATCGGCGAAATGCCTATACTATGGCACATAATGAAAGGCTACTCAGCGCATGGAATTAACGAATTTATCATCTGCGCGGGGTACAAGCAGCACGTAATAAAGGAATGGTTTGCAAATTATTTTATACATACTTCTGACATAACCTTTGATTTTACAAACGGCAATGAAATAATTGTCCACAACAAAAATGCAGAGCCATGGAAAGTGACTGTGGTGGACACGGGGCTGAATACAATGACCGGCGGTCGAATCAAACGAGTCAAGAACTATGTAGGCGACGAAACATTTATGCTTACATATGGCGATGCAGTCGGTGATATTAATATTACTAAGCTTTTAAATTTTCACCGTGAACACGGCAAGATCGGCACGATGTCTATGTACAATTTCGGGCAGAGCAAGGGCGTTGTGGATATCGGAGCAGACGGCAGCATCACTGCATTCAGAGAAAAATCCGACTTTGACGGTGACCTTATAAATATCGGTTTTATGGTGTTTGAGCCCAAGATTTTTGACTACATTGACGGCGATGACTCAATTTTTGAACGTGAACCGTTAAACAGGCTTGTAGCAGATAATCAACTGTCAGGATATGTCCACAAGGGCTTCTGGCAGTGCATGGATACCAAGCGTGAAAAGGACAAGCTTGAGGAACTTTGGGCATCGGGAAAAGCGCCGTGGAAGATTTGGGAGGACTAAATGGATCTGTCATTTTATAAAAACAAACGCGTTCTCGTGACCGGTCACACGGGCTTCAAAGGCACATGGCTGTGCAAAATGCTTGTAAACGCCGGCGCGGAAGTTACGGGTTACAGCCTACAGCCGCCCACACAGCCGAATTTGTTTGGCATCTCGGGGCTTGACGGAAAAATGAACAGCGTTATCGCTGACATTCGAGATTTCGACAAGTTCAAAGCTGTTTTTGCAGATGTTCAGCCGAAGATCGTTCTGCACCTTGCTGCGCAGCCTATTGTACGCGAAAGTTACAAAGATCCGCGCTATACATACGAAACAAACGTTATGGGAACTGTCAACCTGCTTGAATGTGTGCGGCAGAATAAATGCGTTAAAAGTGTTCTTAACGTCACTACAGATAAAGTTTACAAAAATAACGAATGGTGCTGGGGCTACCGAGAGGACGAGCCTTTAGACGGTTTTGACCCGTATTCTAACTCAAAATCTTGCTCTGAACTAGTTACCCACAGCTATATCAATAGCTTTTTTGCAGACAGAGATATTTCCGTTTCCACCGCTCGTGCAGGAAATGTTATAGGCGGCGGAGATTTTGCGAGCGACCGCATTATACCCGACTGCGTTCGCGCTATGAAAGCAGGAGAAAAAATAGGCGTTCGCAATCCGTATTCTACACGCCCGTATCAGCACGTTTTAGAGCCGTTGGCGGTATATCTTACTATTGCTGCAAAACAGTATGAAGATAAGCATTATGCAGGCTTTTACAATGTAGGGCCCGACGACTGCGACTGCGTTACTACAGGAAACTTGGTAGACCTCTTCTGCAAGTACTGGGGCGACGGCGCAGAGTGGGTAGATCAGGCAGAGAATAATGCTCCGCACGAAGCTAATTTTCTTAAGCTTGACTGCTCAAAGATAAAAGCCACATTTGGTTGGAAACCTCGCTGGAATATAGACGAGTGCATGAAATACACCACGCAGTTTTACAAAGCGTGGCTCAACGGCGAGGATATTCCTGCGGAGATGGACAGAGAGATAAACAAGTTTTTGGAGGGATAAGATGAAAACAGCGATTGTTACTGGCGCAAATGGATTTATTGGCACCGCATTGCTTAGATATATGAGTGAGATGGGCGTTAAAACTTACGCTATCATAAAAAATAAAAACGAATATATAGACGGTATAAAAGAACTGCCCGGAGTGGAACTGGTTTACTGCTCACTTGAGAATATTACAGCGCTACCGTCGATAATTTCAGACAACAATATTGATATATGTATTCACCTTGCATGGGTAGGCTCTTTTGGTGCGGCACGTGCAGATTACATTATGCAAACTAACAATGTATTGTATACAATGAAAACCATAGAGGCTATTTCGAAAATGAATATTAAGCGCTTTGTTTGTGCCGGAACCTTGGCGGAAAAAGACGTTCTCAATTATCATCTGACAGACGGCGCAACACCAAATGCGGTCAGCATTTACGGTATAGCCAAAATCTATGCTCACCTGATGACAAAAACTTTGTGCACTTCTCTCGGCATAGAGCACATATGGTGCTATCTATCAAATACATACGGTGTCGGAAATACGACAAATAATTTTGTGAATATGGCAGCAAATCTTATGCTTGACGGCAAGAGCGCCGATTTTACTACCGGAGAACAGAGTTATGATTTTGTCTATATAACTGATACTGCAAAGGCAATATATTTCGCAGCAGATAAGGGAAAGGCAAAT
The DNA here is from genome assembly GCA_947589355.1 of uncultured Clostridia bacterium. Taxonomy (GTDB): domain Bacteria; phylum Bacillota; class Clostridia; order Oscillospirales; family Ruminococcaceae; genus UBA7477. Next base: position 99,694 of record CANPZC010000001.1, on the reverse strand, counting down.
GCTTCATATTATCTCGGCAGTGGGAAAGTTATGAAACTGAAAGATTATATTTATATTATAAGAGATACCATTGATAAAAATATCGAACTTCATCTCGGTGCAATACCGTATTACGGTAATCCTCTTCCGACAGAAGCATATGATTCCTCAAAGTTAATGAGAGATACCGGATTTAAAGCGAGTGTTCCTTTTGAGGAGGGAATAAAGCTTACTGTTGAATGGCTCAAAAAAATCAGAAACAAGGATTGAATTACAATATGATACAGAAATTTAATTTTCAAAAGCTTGAACTTAACGGCGCGTACCTAATAAAACCTTTTTTTGCAAGCGACGAACGCGGAGGGCTTGTGAAAGATTATAATATAGACACATTTCGTGCCAATGGAATAGACCACGAATTAAAAGAGACATTTTATACTCTTTCAAAACGTGGGGTTATAAGAGCTATGCATTTTCAGCTTATAAAACAGCAACCAAAGCTTGTTCGCTGCATAAGCGGTCACGTTTATGATGTTATAGTCGATCTTCGACCAGATTCAGAAACATTTGGAAAGTGGCTTGGATTCCATTTATCTGGCGAAAATATGAACAGTCTTCTCGTCCCTGCATACTTTGGACATGGATATCTTGTTATTGAAGATTCTGTTGTAAGCTACAAATGTGCCGAGGTATTTTACGGTGATGGCGATTCCGGAATAATATACAACGATTCTGATATCAACATAAAATGGCCTTTTGATCTTATTGGTGGGGAAAACAAGGTTATTATCAGTGAAAAAGACAAAAATCTGATGACCTTTAAGAATTACAAAAAAATAATTAGAGCGTGAATTATTATGAATTTTGATGTTCTTGTAGTAGGATGTGGAATAACCGGTGCCGTGATCGCACGCAGACTAGCAGAGAACGGCTTTAAAGTTAAGATATGGGACAGGCGATCTCATATAGGTGGAAATATGTACGACTATGTTGACGAATTCGGAATTGTCGTTCATAAATACGGGCCTCATGTTTTTCATACAGAAAATAAAAAACTATTTAATTATATGAGTAAATTTGCCGAATGGAGCGATTACCGCATATGCTGCGGTGCCGAGATCAACGGCAAATGTACTCCAACACCGTTCAACTATAAAACAATCGATGATTTCTACCTGCCGGAGAAAGCGAAAGAATTAAAAAGGCGCATTGAAAAAAGCTTTCCAGGCAAAAAAACTGCTACTGTGCTTGAAGTTCTCTCGGCAGATGATGAAATGGTGCGTGAATATGCAAAATTTCTCTTTGATAATGATTATAGCTTATATACCTCAAAGCAATGGGGCGTATCTGCCAAAGAGATTGATCCAAGCGTGTTGAAACGTGTGCCATTGAGATTTGATTATAACACCGATTATTTTGATGATACATATCAGGTTTTACCCAAAACAAGTTATACCGATTTTTTTAATAATTTACTTTGCCACCCCGATATTTCCGTTGAGCTTTGCAGAGAAGCGCTTGACTATATTTCTATTAAAGAGGGAAAACTTAAATATTGTGGTAAGATCTGTACATTCCCAGTGGTTTATACCGGCGCGATAGATGAACTTTTCAATATGAAATTCGGTGCACTTCCTTACAGAAGTCTCGAATTCCATATGAAACACGAAGATATTGAAAGCCGTCAGGATATGGCTATTGTCGCTTATCCTCAAGAAGAAGGATATACGCGAATCGTTGAATTCAAAAAAATGATTCCTGATAAAAAGGTTTCCGGCACTACATATGAAATAGAATACCCTCTCCCATATAAAGCCGGGGTAAAGCAAGAACCGTATTATCCGGTTCTTACCGAAAGCAGTATGGCTCAGTATGAAAAATACAGGACACTTGCGGATAAAATAAATAATCTTTACTGTTGTGGCAGACTTGCAGATTTTAAGTATTACAACATGGATCAGGCACTTGAGCGTGCTTTGCTTGTAAGCGATATGTTATTAGTGAAAGAATAGCATTGATATTTCATAAATCAACGTTTTGGAAGGAGCAAACGTATGACCATTTTTGAAGATAACGAATTAGAAATAGCCATTGTAACATATAACAGGCGTGATTTTATTAAAGAATGGCTAAGGCTCTGTTATGAAGAAGTTATAAAAAGAAATATTTCACTTTCTGTATATGACAGCAGCACCAATAATAAAACAGAAGATTTTATCAAAGAGTTTAACAAAGATCACAAAAAAATCAAATATGTTAAAGTCCCTCCGGAAACTGAGGTAGGGTATAAGCCAATGCTGCCGATACTTGAGTCTAATGCTAAATATCTTTGGGTATCGGGAGATTCAAGGTATCAGGATTTTGACGAGTTAGATGAAAAAGTTTTTCCATTGATAAAAAACGGCATAGATTATATTGCATTTTACTGGGGGAAAAAACAAGAAAATTTCGGAAAGGTGTTTACAGATAAATCTAGCTTTTTGAAAGAGGCATTTATATCGGTAACGTGTATCGGCTGGTCAATATACAAATTGGAGTTATTCAGCGAAATTAAAACCAATAAAACTCTAATGAAAGATTATGACACTAAATATCGGCATAATTACGGATTTGGGTGGATAGGTTATTTCTTTGAAGCTTTTGCGAGAAATGGAACAGAAGCTGCCTTAGTTAAGGTAAAAAACAATAACATATTTTCAAAAAAGAAAAAGCAGGCATGGATGCCAAGATTTTATGAGTGTTGGGTAGAAAATCTAATAGATCTTACAAATAAACTCCCGGATATATATAACACAAAATATGAAGTTCCTAAAAATACTTGGGATGAAATGAAACTGGATTCTCATGCTTTTTGTCTGAAGACTCGAATGAACCTTGGATTAACGCCGGAAATATTTAACAAATATTTAAATAATGGAATGCTAGAAAAAGTAACCGATAGGATCCGAAGAATAAAATATTATGCATATGCACCAATGTGGCAAATTAAAATTATACACACAGTTTTGCAAATAAAAAACAAATGCCGCACAATTATTAAGTCCATGTTAGTTCGATGATATTTTGTGACACTTTTACGATTCCGAGAATGGTTTTGACGTCATCTTTGTGCATTCCTCTAAACTTTCTTCTAACCCCTTGACACAACACGGCTGCGGTAGTATATTTAATTTGTAATAATTCTACAATAATCGACATAATTTGAGTGGGGGACGTAAAATGAAGAAGAGAATATTTGCTGGTATTTCAGCTTTTGCATTGGCTGTTATGGCTAGTGTGAATGCTTTTGCATACACGATCAAGCCAAACGAACAGTCAAATGAGATAGTTCTTGTTGGCGAAAACGGCATTTATTCTTCTGCTTCGGAGCTTTCAGGTCTTACTGAAATAAAACTTACTGCATCGACCGATCACGATCCCTCCGAACTCAGCGGCAGCTTCAAAGTTGTATGCGATGATGCTACACAGACATTCAAATGGACTGCCGAAACCGGCGACGATGTTGTGTTCAAAATTAATGACGACAGTATGTACGAAGCCGTTGTTGAAAGTGTTGAGATACCCGAGAAATGTACTGAAATAAAGCTTGTTTTTGAAAACGACAATGAAAAAACGCTTGACCTTGTGGGCGTTGAGCTTATCGGTATAGATGAGCCTAAGAAGCCCGATATTGCCGAGCCGTCAAGCAGTGAAGTTGTTTCTGAAGAACCAAGCAGTGTGGAAACACCGAGCAGTTCCGAACCGAAGAGCAGTTCAGAGATAATTGAAAGTTCATCACAAACAGAAACTTCTACAGACAGCGTAAAAGACGAAAGCGACAGCAGCAACAAACCCACAGGCGTGGGAACAGGTCTTGCGCTGGCAGGCATAGCAGTTGCAGCCGCCGCGGTAGTATCACTTAAAAAGAGCAAATAAAATAAGCCTTATCCGTAAAATGCAAAAATGCGGGTAAGGCTTTTTTGTGCTTGCAATTTGTCTTGATATGTTGTACAATAGAAGTAACAGAAACATTTATTACAGAACTTTCGGGTGATACTATGGCAGAAAACAATTCACTGAATATATACCAAAGCGAGGACGAAGTATGGAACAAAATTGCCGAAATGCAAGATGAAGTTTTCAAGACCTCGGGCAGGAACGGCAAAGGCGGAGTGGAGTTTACATATCGCATAAAGAAGGATAAAAACGGCTTATGGTGCGGCGAAATGTTCGTCAGCACAAAAGAAAAGTCTATCACTCGTTCAACTGTAATGCAGGCGTATAGAAAAGCGCTTGAACTAAACGGCATAGTTACAGGACCTAAAAAGCTCGGAACTTTCGGAGCAAGTTATCTGTACAGCATTTTTATAAGACTTGGGATAATAAAGCAGGAGGTATAAATTATGTGGAAAGTCGGCAATACAGAAATTACGTCTGAAATGGCAGATGCAGTGCATGAAAAGAGCAACGACGAGTGGAGCATAGACTCTCTGGTCGCGATGCTTATACGAGATTTTGGCGTGAGCGAGGATGATGCGGAAAAGGTCGTTGAGGAGGTTCTCGATCTTAACGCCTGACCCCTTGACAACTGCCCTTTAAAATGTTAAAATAAGAAAAAAGACTGAAAAACTATTCCAAAGGAGGGCTTGCAATGGCTGTAACAACAGGCAACAGCGATTTTCTCACCTTTCAGCGACAGACTCTTGACAAATCACCGCAGGACGTTCGTGCTTACTGGACACCTGAGCGAAAGAATGCGGCTATCCCTGCGCACAGAGCACATATGGGAGTAATGGGTACAAACGCGCCTGACGAGCCTGACACACCTCCCGATGCTGCAAATGCTGCTCCTACGACAGACCCCCAGCAGGCGGATATGAGCAAAATGCCCTTTATCACGGGCGGAAAACTGTTCTTCACCCTCGACGGCGTGGATTACGTCGCAAGCGGAAATATATTTATGAAAAATAATCTTCTGCTTACCGCGGCACATTGTGTGCAGGACGACAACACAGGTCATCTTGCCGAAAACTTCGTGTTTGAGCGCTGCTATACGGGCGAGCTTTCCACGGAAGATTTCACGTTCCGCACCGTTGCGCTCAAAGAGAACTGGTATACCGAAAAGGACAACAAATGGGACTATGCAATCGCCATTCTGAACCGAGATTCCACAGTCGAAAAGCCCCTGCAATACCGTAAAGAAAACCTTGTCGGCAAAACCGTGACTGCATCGGGCTACCCCACAGATATATTCGACGGCGCACAGATGATGTACATAACCGGCACCGTCAGCGAAAGAGCCGATTCGTGGATGATACGCGGCGGCAAGCTTTCTAACGGAGCTTCCGGCGGCGCGTGGGTATTAGAGGACGGCGAAACGGTCGTCGGACTTAATTCTTTTGCCGGAACTACCGCGAAAGGCGGCGCCTACATTGGCTCTCCGAAATTCGATGCAGAATTTGACAAGCTGTATAATTACGTTTTGACACTGCTGTAACGAAGGAGGAGAGCAGATGATTAACATTCCAAATGGCGGAAAGTTTATGCCTATGCAGCTTAGCAACATTGACAATTCGCCTCATGATATCCGTGAATACTGGACACCACAGCGCAAGAAAGCTGCAACTCCCGTTATAGGCGGCGCACCTATTTCACAGGTAATGCCCGGTGCAGACAACGCTCCTCCGCCACCGCCTCCTACAGACCCGAAAGAAGCTGACCTTGCCGAAATGCCGTTCACCACAGGCGGTAAGCTGTTCTACTCTATGAACGGCAAAGATTTTGTAGCAAGCGGCAATATTTTTATGAAGAACAATATGCTCCTGACCGCTGCCCACTGCATACAAGACAAAGATTCCGGCAGTATCGGAGAGAATTATGTCTTTGAGCTTGACTACACGGGAGAGCTTTCCTCCGAAGATTTCACGTTCAAGACCGTGGCGCTGCGTGAGAAGTGGTATCTGACTAAGAACGAAAAGTACGACTACGCAATCGCCATTTTGGACAAGCCGTCGAAAGTCGCCACCCCTCTGCGCTATACCACAAACACCCAAATTCGAGACAAGCAGATCACCTCGATGGGCTACCCGACCGCTTACTTCGACGGTGCGCAGATGATGTTCGTCAAAGGGCTTGTTGTTCCGATCTACGGGCATTGGGCGATGTTCGGCAGTAAGATGGGCGCAGGCGCTTCGGGCGGCGCGTGGGTGCTAGACGACAACATAACGGCTGTAGGTCTGAATGCCTATGTTTCAGTATCCGGTAAGGAGATACTTTATTCCGGCTCGCCGCTGTTTGACAAGGAATTTGACAGCCTGTATCAGTACGCGCTGACACTTATGTGATAGGAGGCAGAATATGAATACATTACGTTATTTGAAACTTCAAAACGACGGCGCTTTTGTAGCGCAGATCGTAATAGAATACCGCGAACGCCATAGCGACGGACAGGGAAACATCAGCTTTGCAGGAGAATGGAAGAGCTGGTACACCGCAGGATACCGCGATATTTTGCAGTATGCCGAACGCTCGGTAGACCTTGCAAAGGATTCCAACATTCCAAACGGTTCGCAGGTCAGACTTCATGTATATGTCGCCGCAGGTTACAGCAACCCGTCCGTCCAGCAATACATATTCGATAAAGACAGCGGCGCACAGGCGGTGTATGAGATAAGCGGCACGACACTGAACAACTATCTGAAGCTTGTTTCTTATGGTTGATGTGCAGGGTAGCAGCCGTATCACTTAAAAAGAGCAAATAAAAACTGCCTTATCCGTAAAAAAATGCGGGTAAGGCTTTTTTGTGCTTGCAATTTCTCGTAATATGTTGTACAATAGCGGTAAAGGTAGTTGAGGAGGTTCTTGACCTGAACGTATGACCCCTTGACAACCGCCCATATAAATGTTAAAATAAGAAAGAAAAGACTGAAAAAGGTCGAATTTTGCGTTTAAGGGGCAGTTTGATTTGAAAGAGAAAAAAACATATATTTTGTTTGCCGTCCTGTTTATCGGTATCACGGTGTACACGGTGTACATACACAACATGATGAACAAGGAAGTAAGGCTGAAAGGCGTTATTACGACTACCACGACGCAAAGCGAGACAAATGTTACCCAAAAAGATAATGATAAAGACAAAGAAAATGTCAAAGATACTGATAAAGATACTTCTTCTGCTGTAACTACCGTGCCGACCGAAGAACCCGAGGTTACAACAACGCCTCAGTTTCCAATGGACATTAACTATGCGACATATGAAGCGCTGCTCTGTGTGCCGAACATAGGCGAAAAGACGGCGCAGAATATTCTTGATTTTATCCATGAAAAAGGCGTAATTTCGGACATGGATATGCTGCTTGAGATAAACGGCATAGGTGAGGCGAAGCTAAATGACCTGAAGCGATATTTTTATGTTTCTGACATTTTCACGGTAACTACAACGACCACTGCCACGGAAAGTAAAACTACAAGCAAAGCAACTACAACTGCAAAACAAATTATGTTGGAACAAACTACCGTTTCAAAAACCACTACGCCGAAAGAAACGAAGCCGCCCAAAACAACAACTGTGACTACCACAACACCTGCTCGCGTGCGGACAAAAGTGAACATAAACACTGCTGATGCGGACGAGCTTATGGAATGTTTGCTTATAGAACGCACGCAGGCGGAAGAAATAGTCTCTCTGCGCGAAGAGATAGGCGGCTACTCAAACGTTCTTGAGATACTTTACTGCGAGAGTATCTCGGACAGTTTGTACAGCGAGATTGATGAGTATCTTGAAATATAGGAACATAATATAAAAATGAAATGCTCCCCTATTATTAGACTTCTTTCGGGTAATTTTCTATTATACCATATTGTCTAACATACGGGGAGTATTTCAAAAATCAGCATAATTTTATATGCACGTCATTTAAAGCCAAATAACTGTAATTATGCTCTAGTGTGATTGTGTTTTGAGTTATAGGCACATTGTCTCCAGCAGTAAGCAAAGATGCTCTTGTTTCATTTATATATGTCACTGCCAATTCCTAAATTGATGTCAATCTTTTGGGCACGATCGTCCTGCGCTATGTCCTTGAAGCCTTTGTCAAGCAAGGGCTGTGGTCTCCTAATAGCACGACCTGGTTACACAAGGATGACTCTCCCACGGCAAGATCTCAGTCACGCATTTGGAATGCTCTGAGATCAGTACGCCTATATACGGCGACCAATGTTGAAATTTTAATTGAATTTAGAGCAAGAACCATTTCTTGTAAAATTGATTATTATATAAAAATAAAAGACGAAGCGAAGCGTGTTATGATCTTTTATATTTATAGACGTTCTAAACTTTGATGAATATTCTTTTGATTCTGATGGTTTGTCCGTAATTACTTTGTCCATCCCAACATCAGCATCTACACACATCTCTTTCTATCCATTTGGAAATAGCTCAACGGAACGTCTGTTCTGTCCATTACATTGCTGTGAACGCCCTCTACATCTGTGACATTGTCCTTTCCGCGATTAATTAACTAGTCTGGAATTGGGATACCATCATTCCTCAGACATTCTACATCGAGAATGTGCTCGGGCAACGGAGTTCCTATTAGTAGTATGCCCGCAGACATGAAAAGCTGAACCATTGTCAGCGTAACTAAATACACTAGAAGACCATAGATGAAGAGTTCGCTTTTTTGCAGAAATATGCGCATAAGGAAATTTCCGATACGAACTTTCCTTACCCTGTTATGTCAGCGAATCGTTATGTACAATCTGCACAAGCGGAAAGGGGCAGGGCCATCTATAACATTGTGATAAAAAGTTCTTTTACACCTTCCTTTTCCAATTCAACCGATATTGTATGTCGGAATCCGATCATACTGTTCTATTTTTCACATTCCGTTTTGTATTTCCCCGGTAGCCTGTAAATTTAATTTTGGTATAAAGCCTGTATTTTTCCGGGTTTATGGCTCTTACTAATCATTGTCATCTCTAAAATCAGGAGAACTTGTTGTATTACGTTGTCGACTCAAAATCAAAGAGCTTATAGCAAACCAAAAAGCGTTATTGTATAAATGAAAAGCAAGATTATCAATCATATTATAAAAAGCAAGAATAGTTAGTATTACTAAAAGTAAATAATCTCCTTTCCGAAATGCGGTCACAACCCCTAATGTTTGAATTATTAAGTACATTAAAAATAAAACGATCCCATATTTTTGAAGCATCATAATATATAAATTATCGACATATCCAGTATATTGCATTATTCTTTCACCATATTCAGTTAATCCCATTCCAACCCATAAAATATCTTTACCAAATAAGGATATGCCGTGTTCAATCAATGATGCCTGCCCCATCGAAAGCCTGGAACCTAGTATACTATTCAAATTCGAAAAGAATTTACTGCTTGGGTTATAGCACAAAGTAGCAATAAAACTAACAGCACACGAAATAAAATAGGATAGTGTCATAAAGCGACATATTCCTAAGTGATGTTCTAGTATTTTAGGAGAAAGTTTTAGCACTACTATTCCCAGAATAAGGAGGCATGCCATATAGAAAGCCAACCTGGCATTTGTTTGTGAAAACACAAGATAATTAAGCATAGCCAAGAAAATAATCATTAACCAGCTTATATTATTCTTATTTATATAAATTGTAAGTGCTGTGATATTAAATAATAAAACTTGCGGATACAGTACATAGCGAAATCCAAGAGAATATCTAATCCTTCCAATTTCCACCGCAAATACATAATTATCTATAATTCCAAAATAAGCGCTAAGAATAACAAATCCAAAAACTAAAATATCGATAGCTATTGTAAATATTGCGATTTTTTTAAACTCTATATTTCTTGCACAATATACAAAAATGAAAATACAGGCATCCATACTGCCTCTCAAAAATGAAATGACTGCAAGAAAGGCAAAGAGGAGTGCGCATAATATTGATTTGAATGACTCGCGGCTGTTTATCAATTCGTTAAATGTCAACAATACGATACATGTCGATACTATAATACGTTTTGGCATTCCTACCAGGTATATAGAAAATAGACTTGAATACAAAATAAAGAATATCAAATAAAAACCATATGAGATAAAGAAAAAGAATTCATTTCTTTTGATTTTGGGTATGTGTACAATTGCAGTCATTATTATCCCTCTTGCTCTTTACTTGTTTTTTGATCTTATTAAAAACATCTTTTGTAAATCTATCATTGAAAAGGAACAAAATCAAAACATAATTCAAAGCGCCAATAATAATAAGAATACCAGTACCTAATATAGATTGTGGAAGAAATCTCTTTGCAAATAAGACAAAGCATGTCATTATTCCACTGCCAAACCAGTAAATGATACCTGAACGTAGAATGGTTTTAATTGATAACTCTTTCCTGACATAGAGCAACTGTACAATTGCAATTGCTGTCTCCGCAGAAATCGAAGCAATCGATGCTCCAAATGCTCTATACTTCGGGATGAAAAGTGAATTTAAGAGAAAATTCAAAACTGCGCCTACAATTACTGAAAAGCTGTAAAAACGTTCCCTCTTTGTTACTATCAAATAACATCCCGTAAGATTATTTATGCCAATGGCAAGAATAAGAAAGCTCAAAATATGTAGAAGTCCGACAACTTCGTCATAACCGCTGCCTAGAAACCATGGTATAAAATTACTTGATGTTCCGATCAAGCCAAAACAAATTGGCGTGCCTATCGCCCAAACCAAGCGATACCCCTTATACATAAGCGAATGCATAGAAGATGCTTCACCATCAAAAAAAAGCCGTCCTATCCTTGACCCAATTACTGGACCGACGGCTGTTACAATCGTCATCGCTACCTTTGCAATTTTAACAGCCTGTTCATAGTATCCATTTTGAAAATTATCTCCTGTAATCACTCCAATCATTGTTTTGTCCAAAACAGTGTAGACTTCAATAGCAACTGTTGGCACAAACAGAGAGAAAACGGTTCCAATATCATGGAATGGACGAATGCGAGACCAATGCGGCAAGCCGATATTTTTAATCAAATTTGGCCACATTATGAGGTTGCCCAGCATAAGGAAAGCGCTGTTACCCACTGCATACAGAACCAGGTCATTTCTTGTTTTGACCATCAGGAAAATAAAGATTATATTGACAACCTTAATAACAGCGTTCCTGATGACGATTTTCCCAAAATCTTCTATCCCTTGAAAATACCATGTAACATCCGTTAAAACAAATAATATATCAAAAACCAAAGCCAAATATAGAGCACGGTCACTCTGAAATGCGACAAAGATGGCGTATACGAACAGAACAACAGAACTGGTAATAATTTGCAGGATCTTTGTTTCCCAAAATCTTCGATTTAATTCTGCAGCATTGTCCTGTACATAAGAGACCTCCCGCCTGCCATATGTCGTTATGCCCAATGCCGCAACTAATGCAAAATAAGACACTATTGATTTGACAAAACTATAATGTCCTATGTTATCAGGTCCCAAAACTCTTGAAACATATGGCGTAGTAATGAGCGGAGCTAAAAGGACAAGAGTCTGATAGCTGGCGTTATATAAATAGTTTTTCTTAATACTTTTTTTACTCATACCAATATACAAATGTGTACCATTTAGCTCTTCATCTTCGACGGAAGAAATCCTTCGCTTTATTGAGTAAATAGATGCAATAGAACCATATGGCTTTCGGGTGCTTAAAGACCGAAATCAGCCTTGCCCCTGTATCATGCAGATGATCTCTCTCGACTTCTTCAAATGCCGTCTTATAAATTTCCTTGTGGAGCATTCGGTCAATCTTTTTAAATTTTTCTTTAAGGGATTCATGGTTGTCTTGATGAAAAAAGCAGCGTATGCAGTTATACCATGTGTTTGTTACGATCCGTGCATAAAGGGCTTTGCTGTAACGTTCATCGAAGCCATAGCTACGCTGTATATTTAACATCTCGTCAATAATTTTTTCTTCGATCTCGATCCGATCAGGCGTATATTTGTGACCAATCGAAGCAGGATTCATACGATAATGATAAAGCGTTTTATCAACATATGCAATCTTCCTTGCCGCCTGAAAAGCATGGATCGTATAAACCACATCGTCATTTGCTTTTAAATTCACCGGCCAAAGAACATTATGTGCACGCATTTGAGACGTCCGGTATATTTTATCCCACGGAAATCCTTGACTCCAATTCTGCGAATAAGGGGTGTAGCCACTATTCAGGGCAGAGAGTTGCATTCCATAAATAATTTTCCTGTTGTTGGTAACAAAATCGTGCGGGAATGCTTGAATGGCCGACTGCGAACCATCGTCTTGATTCAGATATGTATTGAAAATAACAATATCCGCCTGTTCTTTTTGCGCAGCAGCAAGTGCGATCTCAAAGGCATTTGTTTCCACCCAGTCATCCGGATCTACATACGCGATCCACTCACCGGTTGCAATTGCGAGCGCATCATTTCGAGCCGCAGGGGCGCCACCGTTTTTCTTGTGAATAACTTGTATCCTGCTATCTTTTTTAGCATATTCATCGCATAATTCGCCGCAGCGATCAGGCGAACCATCATCAACCAATATGATTTCCAAATTCTTATAGGTTTGATTCAAAACAGAATCCATACATTCTTTCAGATATTTCTCAACTTTATAAACGGGCATTATGACCGATATCTTATCCATACTGCGTTCCTCCTGGGCAAATTTCATTCCAATCACCTTTTCCTATCTTTTATTCTATACTCAGTAATTATTTTTCTATCAGTTTAATATTGTGCTTTGATTTTCGTTCTTTCATGGGCGGCGGTGTCATATAATCGCCGTATTCACTTTTCAGTATCTTCTCTGTTTCGTTTGGTATGCGAAATAAGAATCCCTCAAACGATGCCACACGACCCTCACCGTAATAATCCGGTGGGAATATCGTCTTTTGTTTATAGGCCGAACTAAAATTGATCGTAAGCCCAGACTCTCTAAAAGAGTATTTGAGAAGCAGCCGGTCATACCATGAAGCAATTTTTTGAGAATTTAACCTGTCCATACGCAAAACAGCGGCGACGGTTAAACCTGCTTTTTTCCACCAGCTGATTTTTCGGTCACGTTTTATTCGCTTCCACATTGTGCAGCGAAATATCTCCCAGCGAACAAAAATACGCATAAAATGTATTTTCTGCAATAAAACATTTTCAGGTATGCCGTCTATTGGAAACAAGTCTATAAAAACTTTTCTATGTTTTGGTATCTCAGCCTCTAAGTCGCATATGACCTTATATCTATCATCCATAACTTTGGTGAACAACTGACCCATTTGATCGTTTTTGCCGGATCCTTTTGTGATTTTCGCTGTATATATAATAATATGATTTGGCAGTTCCTGTTGAGCGTTTGAAAGAAATGTTTCATAATCGTCTCTTGGCATACAAATATCTATATCGTCGTCCCAGGGAATGAAGCCATGATGTCTAATTGCGCCTAACAGCGTTCCCTCAGCCAAATAATATTTCAACCCCATTCGATCGCAAACTGCTGCGACATTTTTCAAAATGCCCAACTCATACTCGTGCAATTTAGAAAATTCAACATCCATATAATCCGTCATGTGCATTTTCCGCCTTCTTTGCTATCATAATTTAATCAACATCTTATCAAGCAATAATTACGCTTCTGTTTTTTGATTTGAATCCTCATGTATAACCGCTTTCAGCAGTAACTCACTGTCTCTCTTTTTTTCCAAAGCTACCACCATTCGTAGACCGGACGGCTTATCATCGTTAATGAGGATCCGCTCTCCATATGGAACGTTGAAAATGATCTCATTATAACGGATGCCATGTGTTTGCAGAAAAGCCACTGTTTGTTTACGGTAATCTTCGGTTCGCGATGTTAGAATTATTACCATATCCTCTGGCGGAATGCTTGCCAGGAACTCTTCGACGCCATCCAGCAAGCTGTCCTTGCCATCTAACTTGTAGCCGTTATGCTTGACAAGCGTTCCGTCCAGGTCCAGGATCCATGTATGTCCTAACGTCGAAAGCGACAGTTCCAGTAATTCTTTTCCCAAGCGCATATTTTTTATACCTCCCGAAGCTTCTCTCCTATGGCACCGCCGGGATGGTTAGCTTTAAACTGTGCCAATGTCACACCCATCCGCTCTGCCAGATTCAAAGCCAGCCCTTGTAATACGATCAAATTTAGCGTAGTAGAGTTATTGGGTACAATATTCCAAGCATCTCCCTCATAGTCAAGATCCAAAATCAGGTGCTTGGGAATCTCATGTGTCAGGGTACTGTCACGGTTAAATGATAAAAGCCACAGGTCAGAGCGGCGCTGTTTCAGCAGCTTTGCCAGATAAACGGATTCTACCGTCTCCCCACTCTTGGTCAGTATAATGACCAGGTCGCCGGACCTCACAATACCCAGATCCCCGTGAACAGCGGTATTGGTATTCATAAAACATGCTTCCAGTCCCAGTGAATTCATGGTTCCCACAAACTTATCACACACCGGCACATTCTTTCCCAAGCCGCTTACAATGATTTTGTGGCCATTCTTCAACACCTGTTCGCACTCATTCAGTAGTTGGTCAAATACAGTCATCTCCATAGACTCAATCGAACGCTGAATGGTATCTGTAATATTTTTAAAGTATCTCTTCATTGAGAACCTCCTCCAAGTAATAAAGCCCGTTGTAAAATGCGCCACAAACTGAATCATAATCTTCCCATGCGTAGGTAGTTAATGAAAGCCATATAATTGCATGAATAATATGTATCTGCTTTGGCGTCACTTCGCCTCCCAACAATCGGAAGAATTCCGGCTCCAGTGCTTCCCAGCCGTTTGAATCGATTTTCAACGTAACGGCGCTTTCTCCGATTTCGAGACGAAAACGTTTGCGATTGAACTGATCATAGTTGCCCACAATAGAATAATACAGCTTGCCCCAGTCGTATGCCGGATCTCCATAAAGCTCTGTTGAGCCAAAATAGCCGCGTGGGTCAATAAGAACCGGGGTGCCGTCCTCCCGAAGCATAATGTTGGAAAAAGTGCAGTCACCGTGGATCAACTTAAATTGGCGGGGGAAATACGCTGTGATTAGACGTTCCAGTTCTTCCCGGCAAAAAAACACATTACGGCATCTGCGCCAGTTCACCATGACATATTTGTCCTTGGCAAAGGGTACAAGGTCACGAATCTTCTCCAATCGCTGAAATGTTTTGACTATATATGCTTCGTTATAACTGATCCGATCCGAATCGACCTGCTCTAAGGCTTGTACTGATTTTAAGCAGTCAATGATCTGACTCAGGACCTTCACTTTCTCGCCGTAAGCAAGCGAATCATACTCATAGACCGCTTTCCCTTTGATCAATTCCATTTTCAGCGGCGCATAGGAGAGAATATCGGGAATGTTGGCAAAATGCTGATCCTGCACTCGCTTATACCAGGCTTCTTCCCGTTTAGCCAAAGCCAAGCCCTGCGCATCAATGGCCTCTTTCACGAAATGACCATCTTCTATATAAGTTTTGTTGAATGGTCTGCACCGAGAGGTTTCCATCTTTTCATACTCTGACAGTAAGCCGTATTCCTTCACCCGATATAGCGGAAAGCTTTGAAAAACGATACCAGCATCCGACAGCCAACGCACCAGTTCTCCTTCTGTAGGAACGCCTTCCAAAACCAATTTATCGCGAAAATAGAACAGTCCCGCAACACCAAATGTGTCAGAACGCTCCTCAGCAAACGTACCATTTTCGTATTTCCATCGGCATGGAAAATCTTTTGCCACACCGATTAAGTTTTCCATTCCCTCAGGCAACTCAAAATCATCGGGCAAGATCAGGTCTGACCAAATCAAAAGAAAAGGTTCTCCATTCGGCAGCATTTTAATAGACTGGCACAGTCCGGCGCATGTGCCGCTATAGCCGGTGGCGCATACGAGTTGATAATCTACCTTCGCAAATGCAGCAAGATAACGTTTTAAAACATCAAACTTATAATCACCGATAATAATATATTTACTTTTTGGATACTTTTGAAACAGATGAAACAGTACAGGCAGATTATCAACAGGAACTAGAGCCTTTGGTCTGTTGGCGGTCAAATGCTTCAGGCGCGTCCCCTTGCCGCCAGCTTGCACTATGATGTATTTTGGATTCATGTTCTCTCCCTTTCTTCCCATTCTATACAAAGGGCAAGTATATTTTCAATCAACTTATCATCATTTTCTTTTTTCCAAACGAACTCTTTGATGTTTTCCCCGTTATTCTTCAGCTTCAAAGGGATAAAACTCCTTAATTTATACGAAGGCTCATAAATTGCAATCATGCTGCAACCAGACTGACAGATAAAATCAAAGAACCCGCTTCGCGTACCAATAACATAACCGCACCATCGTACCAGATGCCACGCTTCCGTCAAAGTCGTGTATACGCCCCGTGTTCCCGGAAGCGGTTTTTGATCTTTTGCCCCTAAGCTCGTTACAACAGTAAACCCTTTTTCTTTCAATTTTTTAGCCAATCTTATGTAGAAATCCACATCAATCTCTGCGACAGCATCACCACTCGTAAACGGATTCAGCAAAACACTTTTTCCTTTCGGCAGGTCATATTTCTTAATGATCCCGTGTATATCGACTTCCTGTACTTTCGGTTTCATTCTCTGCTCGTTGCTCTGTAAATCAAGAAAATCTTTCACAACATCATCAACATGAATTGAAGGATCAGCATATATTTGTCGGCGACGCATTGGAAATCCGTAAGTGATGTTTTTGATTCTTTTTATTTTTTGATGGATCATTCTGCCATATGGCAAAGACCCAAAATAAACAAGGCTAAGATAAAGTGGCTTGCTAAGTATCAGCAATTCGTCCCAGTATGGATAAAACTGTGTAACCTGTACCCATCTGGATGTAAGGATCACTGTAACATGGTCGATCCTATTCTTTTTTTTAAAGGCTTCTAAATACCCAAGGGCAATACAATAATCTCCCATACCATAACGAGGAATATAATATACTGTTTGTCGGTCCCTCAAGAGTATCCATATTGTTAATGGAATACCTAGCACGATTGCCTCAAATATTTTTATAATATATTTTATAAACCGTTTCATTTAGCTTGCATTCCTATATCAATTTTTCCAATTCGTTTTTTGTTTTCAAAAGCTGTATAGTATCTCCACCTGATAGTTTATAGAAATATTTTCCGCTCTGCATTAAAACTTTCATAAAAATTCAACTCCTAATTTGCATGTCAAAAATAATACTCCTAAACTCCTGCTCATACCTTTGACAGATTTTATTCCATGTATAATTTTCATTGATTCGTTTATACGCCTTATCACCTAGTTTTATAATTTCTTCTCGCGGCATAATATCAGCTTTTTCTATTGAACTTTTCAAACTTCCTTTTTCCAGTGTCCAGTATAATGCTCCGTCTTCTCCAACTTCGCGATTAAAGCCGACATCATAAAGTAGGCATAGATCCAACGTTCCCAGTGCCTCTAACAACGACGGATTTGTTCCTCCGACCGAATGGCCGTGAATATATCCATATGCATTCTCGCGTATCTTTTTTAGCAATTCCTGATCATATATACCATCAACAAATTTAATACGAGGATCATTTTCAAAATGAAGCTGATTCTTTAATTGTTCATAAAACTTATTTCCTTTAAGTGATGCAGCAATTACAAGAGATTTCTTCGTGTTTGATGCCATAAACTCTCTAATTATCGTTTCATAATTGTTTTCAGGAACCAGTCTCGCGATATTTACATAGTATTCTAATGGCTTAACATTCCATTTTTTATACCATTCAACGATTTTTGGATCGTCATCAGCTAAAGTCGATTTTGAAGTATCAGAGCCATAAGCAATAAATACTGTTTTAGGATCATACATTTTAAAACTATTCTGAATATATTTTTCTATATTCATACTGTCGCATATCAGTAGATCAGCATATTTTACGCAAAGTTTTTCCGAAAATCTCCAGTATTTCTTTATTAGGAAATTCCATTTTGCGCGCAGCCATTCATGACCGTCCGGATTAATGATCAGCTTTACACCAAGCTTTTTCATTCTGTTTTTATACATTGCAATAAATGGTCCTATTCGACACGCACATATAAAAACAACTGCGTTACTGATTTTTTTATTTTCTATATAATTAAGCGCCCATTTAAGCGATTGCCAATCATAATAGACGGCACGAGCCGACCCGATATTGGGAACTTTTATCTGACGACATATTGCTCCGTTGTGAATATACTTTTTCTTTGTATATTCTTGAGGAGAAGCCTGGCATGATACATAATATTGAATACTATTGTCCAGTTGATTTAATGTCAATTTTTCAACAAATGTCTCAAAACCACCGTAATTAGCCGGGATCCCTTTCGAACCAAGTATAAAAACTGCATTTTTGCGTTCGTTCATAGCAATTCATTCCTTAAACACAAATCTAATTCAGGAGAAGCATTCCAATCAGGTTTGCCGCCGTATTTTACGGTATGTAACAACCCGTTAGCTGTCATTTTTATGTTATGGTGAACCATCGGATCAACTTTGAAAGAATCACCTCTGTGATACTTTTTTATTACAGTTTCTCCATTACATATGACTGCAAGTAAAACTTCTCCTCTTTCGACCAAATAAAACTCTGTCTGTTCACTGTGATAGTGGCTGTTCTGCCAACCAACTTGATCTTTGGTCTCCGTTCTTATATATGTAGACGTATCGGAAATCAAACGGATCCTTGTTTCACCATTATCCATTTTATCCCCACTGAACTCTATATTATGATCGTAAAGAGCTGCTGAATAAAAACGTATAGCCATCAGAAAAGTCTTTCAGACCATGTCTTAGGAGTCAAGTCACTTACTATTTCAAGTGGGAGATGATATGTAAACGGCTTTGTTCCCCTGTTTTTTATATACTCTATCATCTCAGACAGACCTTGTTCAAGAGAATACTTAGTGCTGTATCCTAACAAAGCTCTTGCCTTATTCGCCGAACAAGTTGCAAGTTTCACTTCCTGCGGACGTCCTTTCATATAAGTCGGATCAAGATCAAAATCAAGAAGTTTTGCAATTGTCTTTGCAAGGTGATTTATTGTTACAAACTCTTCGTCAGGACCAATATTTATAACTTCGCCTACTACATTATCTTGAAATGCAAGCTTGTTCAAACAATCAATATCATCCTGAACGAACGAGAAACATCTCTTTTGTTCGCCGTCACCATATATTATCGGTTGACGGCCTTGCAGCATAAGATTGATCATGATAGAAGCAACATTTCTGAACGGATCATCATATTTTTGACGTGGTCCGATTATATTATGAGGAACTGCAATAACAAGTTCCATTCCATGCGTATCGCAAAGATTTCTAAGTACATTTTCAGCAGAAAATTTAGAAATACCATATGGATCTTGTGGTTTGCATATCATATCCTCAGTGAAAGGAACAATCTCTTGTGTTCCATATCTCGCCATTGATGAACAAGTAACAAAGCGCTTTACGTTGTTTGAAATTGCTGCACTTGCCATTGAAACGGTATTCAAGTATGTATTTTCCGCTACTAACTTTGGCGAAAAGACCGAAAGACCTTCATATGCTGTACACGCTGTGTGATAAACTATGTCCACACCTCTGAGCAATTCTTTCATTTTTTCAAAATCATTGCAGTCATATTCAAAAAACTCGGCATCTTTTGGAACATTATCCCTGTAACCGCCAATTAAATTATCACATCCTACAACATTATGTCCCTCAGCCAGCATCGCATCCGCCAGATGACTTCCCAAAAAGCCTGCAATTCCGGTAATAAATATTTTCATGCTATACTCTCCTTTGTTTTGTTAATCTCTCTGATAAATATCTCTTGTGTATACTTTTTCTTTTACGTCGTTCAGGCATTCGTCGAATCTGTTTGCTAAAATAACATTACAGTTTTTCTTAAATATATCCAGATCGTTGACGATCTTATCACCGTAAAATTCATCACCGTCGTTCAAGGTAGGTTCATATATAATGATTTTTGCACCGTTTGATTTGACTCTCTTGATCACACCCTGTATTGCACTGTGACGGAAATTATCTGAATTGCTTTTCATTGTAAGCCGATAAATGCCTACAACACAATTGTTGATATTCATTTTAAAATAGTCTTCCGCATCTTGTTTTCCGTCAAAGCCTGCCTTAGTCAGTACCTGCTCAGCTATGAAATCTTTTCTGACTGAATTACACTCAACTATTGCCCGTATAAGTCTTTCCGGTACTCCCTCAAAATTTGCCAGCAACTGTTTTGAATCTTTAGGAAGACAATATCCGCCATAGCCAAAACTTGGATTATTATAGTGGCTGCCTATTCTCGGATCAAGACAAACCCCCTCAATAATTTGACGAGTATTAAACCCCTTCGTTTCTGCGTAAGTATCCAATTCATTAAAGAAACCAACGCGCATAGCCAAATATGTATTAGCAAAAAGTTTTATAGCCTCAGCCTCATTAAACCCAATAAAGAGCTTGGGAATATCCTTTTTAATGGCTCCGTCTTGAAGCAATTGTGCAAACACTTGCGCATTTTTAACTACGTTAGAATTTTTTTCATCCATACTGACAATGATCCTGCTGGGATACAAATTATCATACAATGCCTTAGATTCTCTAAGAAATTCCGGGCTAAAGATAATATTTTCATAATTAAATTTTTTTCTCATTGACTCAGTAAATCCAACAGGAATTGTGGATTTAATTACAATTGTCGCTGTCTTATTGTATAATAAAACAGTTTCTATGACATCTTCTACAGTAGATGTATCAAAATAAGACTTATTTACATCATAATTAGTAGGAGTGGCAACTATAACATAATCCGCATTTTCATATGCGACCTTATCACCTAAAACAGCCCACAAACCAGGTCTATTGTTTCTATCTTGCCTGACCTCGATTACATTGGACAAATAATCCTCAAGTTCCTTGTCTTGAATTGGCGACTGCCTTTTATTTATCATTTCAATTTTCTGCGGCAGTACATCCACAATAGTCACATCATTATGCTGCGCTAATAAAACCGCTAATGAAAGACCAACATATCCTGCTCCAATAATTGTAATTTTCATCGCAAATATCCCTCATTTTATAAAACCGTTTTATTTAAATAACATCTCATAATTGTAAACTTATATAGCGTTAAACCAACACATAATCAGCACTACGATTTAACGATTATCCCCATTGAATATACAGGCAATAGTAAGTCCCATAATTTTTAAATCGGTAATTATGCTGCGTTCATTTATGTACCTATAATCAAGCTCCAACTGTTGTTCGTCAGACATTTGGGTTGTGTCTTCAAGCTGCCAATAACAACTGAGACCCGGTTTTACCAGAAGTCTATCCTCAGGCAGCTGCGCTTGTTCTGACGGCACAAACGGGCGTGGCCCTATGACTGTCATACTGCCTGTCAAAAGGTTTACCGCCTGCGCTGTTTCATCAAGGCTTGTGCGGCGCAGGAACTTGCCCACACGCGTTATTCTCGGGTCGTTCTCCATTTTGAAATGCACGCCGCGGCACTCGTTCTGCTCTTTAAGCTCGACCTTTATCTGCTCGGCATCCATTCTCATAGTACGGAACTTTACCATTTTAAATACCTTATTATTTCTGCCGACACGTTCTTGAATAAATAATGGATTGCCGGGATCATCTATAACAATTGCAAGTGCAATGATGAGATACACAGGCAGACCTACGGTAAGGCAAAGAACAGATACAAAAATATCGAAAGCGCGTTTTATGAAATCATAAACTGGCTTCTTTTTATAATCGAGCTTGACAGGAGCATGGGTAGTGGTTTCGATGACTTCGGGAGCATCTGCCAATGCTACGTTTCCTACAACATCTTCGCTCATATGTACATTCACTCACTTTTCTTTGTTTCCTGACTTTTGCGTACTCTTTTTCTGTTTTTTTCTGCGATCTTTACCCGTTTGCTTGGTATAATCGTATTTATCGGTACATGATAGTGCATAGGATAAACTTTGCAAAAATGTTTCTGCAAAGTTTTACGATCATATTTTACAAAAGGTTATTTACAACGAAAATTGCTGCCCAGATTCTCTATATATTGTGCTTAATGCACTATATCTGCTCGAATTTCAGCAATAATCCGCTCTATATTGTGTATTATATCATAATTTAAATGCCTTGTCAATAGATTTTGCGGTATTTCCTCTAAAAGGCGTAATTGTTTATTTCTTGTAAAATTGGTGGTTAATTTTAAGTATGATACAAAATAATAAGTGGTAGGTTGCTCAAATGTGAAAAAATATCGTTTTTTTTTTTTTTTTTTTGAAGAAATGGTAGAGATTTACATATTTTGATATGCTTAATTTAATTACGTCCTTCCAAAATTTATGAATTTTTTCTGAACATTACACCTGCAACGACAGGTCCTGCATTTATAGCAACGGCTGCGCCTATCTGGGTGGCAAACTCGGGCGGATAGCCAAACCGTTTTATACACTCGTCTTCAAGTTCTTTAAGAATAGACTCATCGCTGCCATAGATAAGGCAATACGGGGTCTGGGGTATCATAGTTTCCAGAGCATGGTCGACTATACGCGGAACAACGGCTCTGTCTCCCCTCACCTTATCATATGTAGTGATAGCGCCGTCGTAAATTTTCATTATGGGGCGCAGACCGAGCATTTCGCCCACGAAAGCGGCTGCCGATGGTATTCTGCCTGATTTTTTGGCATATTTAAGAGAATACGGAGCAAAATAGATCATGACGTTTTCAGCCCAGTCGTTGAGGTAGCGGACGATTTCGTCAAACTCTGCGCCGCGCTCTATCATGCCGGCAGCCTGCACGAGCGGATAGCCGTATGCGCAGGTATAATTACGCGAATCCACGATGCCGATGTTAAACTTACCGGTGGCTTCCTTATGGTTTTCAAAGAAGTTATCTCTTGCCATACAGGCGTTATTATAGGTAGCTGAGGCATTTCTATTGATAGACATATACACGACCGCATCATAGCCGTCGTTATACAGCTCTTCAAAGGCGTTTTCAAACTCATACTCGGTTATCTGCGAGGTAGACGGCAGACCGTCATAGGCTTCCATTATTTTATAGAAACCTGCGTTATCGAAATCGACTCTGCTGGTATAGCTGTCGTCACCGACGGCGACTTTGAAGTTCATCATTTTTATATTACAGTCTTTTTCCTGCTGTGCTGTAAGGTCGCAGGCGGAATCGGTCATAAGTTTTATTTTCGACATAGTTACCCTCCGTTCGCGCTTATACTATTATATAAGGTATACAAGCAAATTTCAAGTGAAAATTTTTGACAAAGAAAATATATTTACAGATTTTTCAAGTTGGCAAATTTGCCCTGATATGTAAGGTCGGGATAGCCCCACTGCCGCAGCACTTCATACGCTGCAATTGCCACGCTGTTTGATAGATTGAGGCTTCGCAGCATATTTCTCATGGGTATGCGCACGCAGTTTTCAAGATTTTTTACGAGCAGATCTTCCGGCAGACCTTTATCTTCTCTGCCGAAAACGAGGTACGAGCCGTCGGGATAGCAAGCATCGCTATGCACTTTACAGGCCTTTGTTGAAAAGAAGAAGTATGGGCCGCTGTTTTTTACGAAAAATTCATCAAAACTGTCGTACTCAAAAATATCAAGTTTATCCCAGTAATCGAGCCCTGCGCGTTTGAGATGCTTATCGGTGATCTCAAAACCGTAAGGCTTTATCAGGTGAAGTTTCGCGCCCGTTACTGCGCAGGTACGCGAGATGTTGCCTGTATTCTGCGGTATCTGCGGCTCAGCAAGTACAATATTAAGTGTCATTATGTACTCTCCGTTTTGCAAAAGCACATTTATTGGCTTTGCTGCATTAAAAAGGAAAGATATTCCTTTAACCACAAAGACCGTCTTATATTATATCACATTTTCCCTCTGTTTACAACCTTTTTATAAAATTTTTTTATGATTTGTACACACAATATTTATGAAGTCATATAGAAAGGAAAAAACACAATGAAAATATCATCTATAGTTAAGGGCGCGACTATCGGCGTAAGCGTTGGTGCGGCTGTATACGCATTTGCGAACGCTACTTCAAAGGAAAAGCGCCATTTAAGCAAAAACACCGCAAAGGCGATAAGAGCGATAGGCGAAGTTATGACAGACATCGGCGACATGATGTCATGAAAAAAGAGGGTACTCTTAATATGAGTACCCTCGATACTTATTGCTTGTATAATACTTTTTTGGCAACATCTATATTATCATAGCTTATTTTATAGCAGATATGGCAGGTGGCTATCATTGTGAGCGGCAGCAGGGCGATAAGTATGAACCACTGCCAGTATATTTCAGACGTTGGGGTGGCAGACTTTGCGAAAGTATCGATTATAGGCAAAAAGCTGGCGTTTATAAGCTTGAACGGGCCTGTAAAATTGCCGATAACGCCAAATTTTGCCATTAAAAGCACGATAAATGAGATATAATATGGTATGGTGGTCAGCACGCCGAGCAGCAGACCCAGTTTTGGCATGGGTGTATCTTCGTGCAGGGTGACGTTGCCCTTTACCTTGCCGCCGAGCTTTAAGCACTGGTCGGCAAAGAGGCACAGCATACACGCCAGCGAGCAAAAGCCGAAAACGACGTTTGAAAGACCGCCCAAGGCAGGTTTTGCAGCGACATAGAAAAACGCAAAGCTCACGCCTATGAGTTCAGCGCCTATGAGCCTTAGAAAGATCTGTATTATTGCTTTTTTTCTGTACTGTGAGTTGCTTAAAAGCGCCATTTTTATGCTCCTTTATTTTAAGTACCCGCCCACCGGCGTGGTAAGAATTTTATCGGATAATACTCGCCGTTCCTCAGATAATAATATAGAAAGGAATGATACGTTTATGAGCGACAGCAAAAAGTCACGTGCCGCAGAAAACAAAAGCAGCGACGGCACTAAGATATATTATCCTCATAATATTGTTGCCCCGATGTGGGAAACAAACGTTATTACCGACAATTACACCGATGAGGACGGGAATGTTTACAACAAGAGCGATCAGAACGTTCTCATGGCGAAAAAGTGGGTAGACGACAACAGAAAATAGCCTTTGACCGTCGGTTTGCGCTGACGGTCATTTTATATCAAGACATTTTATGCTTCTTTCAAGTATGCCGTTTACATATGCTATAAGTATGCCGTAATTTGTTATAGGCACGCTTTGCCCCTGCGCTGCGCCGTAACGGTATTTGACCTCGCGCTCGTTGAGCATACAGCCGCCGCAGTGGACTATAAGCTTATAGCCGCCGAGAAGTTTTGGAAACTCTCCGCCGCTGGTAAATTCAAATTGAAGTTTCTTGCCCGTGTATCCCTGTATCCAGCGCGGAAGTTTTACAGTACCTATATCGTCGCATTGTCTGTGGTGGGTACAGCCCTCACTTATAAGCACAGTATCGCCGTCTTTGAGTGTATCTAATGTTCTTGCGCCGTGGACGGCAGAGGTAAGTATGCCTTTGAATCTTGCCATAAGTATTGAAAAAGAGGTAAGATAAACATCTTCGGGAACTATTTTAGCTACCGTTTCAAACGCCTGCGAATCTGTTACCACAAGTTTTGGCGGCTGCGAGAGGCTTTGCAGAGCCTGCGGCAGGCTTTTTTCGGTAGCGCAGGTGACTATCGCGCCGTTTTCTATAGCTTCTCTCAATACCTGCTGCTGGGGAAGGATTATTCTTCCCTTTGGTGCGGCGCTGTCGATAGGTATCACGAGGACTACATTATCGCCGCTTTCTATAAGGTCTGAAATAAGCGGCTGTTTGGGCGATAGCTGCGGCAGGCAGGCGCAAAGGCGTTTTTTCAGCTCGTCTATCCCCTGCCCTGTCTGCGCCGAAACGCTTACTTCGTCTTCGTTTACACTGTTGCCGAAAATATCGCACTTGTTTCTTACTATAACGAGCGGCAAGGTGCGCTCTTTTATTCTGTCTATAGCTGCCAGATCGTAAGCATCTATAGCATCTGTATAGACATACACGGCGATATCAGTTTTATTCAGCACCGCCAGCGATTTTTCGACCCTTAGTGTGCCCAGTTCGCCCTCGTCGTCTATTCCTGCGGTATCGTATATTACAACGGGGCCCAGCGGCAGCATTTCCATAGTTTTATATACGGGGTCTGTGGTAGTTCCTGCGACCTCGGAGACTATGGCTGTCTGCTGACCTGTGAGAGCGTTAATCAGGCTTGATTTGCCTGCGTTACGCTTACCAAAAATAGAGATATGCAGCCTGTTGGCTACGGGCGTATCATTCATACTCATAATTATCACCTCATCAAATGCACATTCCGCCGTTGACTTTAAGCACCGCGCCGGTTATATACGAAGCTTTATCGGAGGCTAAAAAAGCCACGGCGTTCGCTATATCCTGCGGTGTGCCGATACGCGAAAGGGGTATTTCTTCAACAATATCGGCAATTTCATCGGCTGAAAAGCACGAATTCATTTTTGTATCTATCATTCCTGCGGTTATACAGTTTACACGTATGCCGCTGGGGGCTTCCTCTTTGGCGAGGGCTTTTGTAAAGCCTATAAGCCCTGCTTTTGCGGCAGAATACGCGACCTCGCAGGAAGCTCCCGTTTCTCCCCACATGGAGGAGATATTTATTATACTGCCGCTTTTTTGGTGTATCATATCTGGCAGACAAAGCTGCGACATTAGCATTGCGCCTGTAAGATCTGCGGAAATTATATGCTCCAGCCGCTCTTTTGTAAGGTCTGTAAACAGACCTACATCTGCCACACCTGCATTATTTACAAGAAGCGTTATACTGCCGAGCTTGTCTTTAGCCATGCTGACGGCATTTTTCATAGAGTTAATATCGGTAACATCGCAGTGAATTGCAAGACCGTTTATTTCCTCGGCAATAGCCTGAGCGGTTTGCATATCTGTATTATACCCGACTGCCACTGCATAGCCGCTTTCATAGAGAGCTTTGCACACTGCCGCGCCAATTCCGCCGCTGCCGCCCGTTACAAATGCTGTCAAGAGGCTTGCCTCCTTTTTACATGGTATCTACTCTGAAGTTGTCGCCGTCCGCCGTTACAGAGAGCGCATACGGAACATTGCCATCGGCGTTTATGATAACATCGGCAATTTTATCCTGCACTTCCTCGCGGATAACTCTGCGCAGATCTCTGGCTCCCAGCGAGTGACCGAACGCTTTTTTTGCACAAAGTTCGCAGGCTTTTTCGTCATACACAAATTTTATGCCCTTTTCTGACATAGGCTCTTTCATTTCATCTAGCATCAGCGCTGCGATCTTTGTATAGTCGCTTTGGGTAAGAGGATTGAACACTACGATCTCGTCAACTCTGCCCAGAAATTCGGGGCGGAGAAACTCTTTCAGAGCTTTCATGGCGCGTTCTTTGGTGATATCGGCATTGGATTTATTAAAGCCCACGCCTGTGTCTTTATCGGTAGAGCCTGCGTTTGAGGTCATAACGATAACGGTATTTTCAAAAGAAACGCTTCTGCCCTGAGCATCGTTTACCTTGCCTTCATCAAGAATTTGCAGCATGATATTCATGACGTCCGGGTGAGCCTTTTCAATCTCGTCAAAAAGCACCACGGAATACGGTCTGCGGCGGACTTTTTCGGTAAGCTGGCCTGCATCGTCATATCCCACATATCCCGGAGGAGAACCTATGAGCCTTGCGACTGTATGCTTTTCCATATATTCCGACATATCTACACGGATAATAGGCTCGGTGGCATCAAAAAGCTCCTCGCCTAAAACCTTTACAAGCTCGGTCTTGCCAACGCCTGTAGGCCCTACAAATATAAAGCTGGCAGGGCGTATGCGCTTTGAAAGGTTGACCCTTGTGCGCTTTATTGCCTTTGCGACCTTTTCAACTGCTTCGTCCTGACCGATAATGCGCTTTTTCATGGCTTCTTCAAGACCGCGCACCTTTTCGTACTCGCTCTGGGTTATCTTGTTTGCAAGAATACCCGTCCACAGCTCTATTACCTTTGAGAGGTCTTCATCTGTCACCTGAAGCTGGGAAGTTATCTTTTCAAGCTCTACAAGGCGGTCTGTTATGCGCATTATTTCTGCCTTTTCGCCTGCTATTTTCTCATAGTCGGGAGACTCAGAGGCTTCAAGCTCTGAAAGCGCGGTATCGTGCTTATAAAGCTCCTCGTTGAGCTGCTCTACCTCGCCTATCTCTTTGCACTTTATGCTTGCACAGGCGCACGCTTCATCGAGAAGATCAATTGCCTTATCGGGCAGAAATCTGTCATTTATATAACGCTCAGAGAGCACTGCGCACTTTCTTAAAAGCTCATCGGAGATATGAACGCGGTGGTGCGCCTCGTAATACTGCCTTACACCTTTGAGGACTTCGACTGTATCATCTACGGTAGGCTCGTTTACCGTTACCGGCTGAAAACGCCTTTCAAGCGCGCTGTCTTTCTCGATATACTTTCTGTACTCTTTGAAAGTGGTCGCGCCTATTACCTGTATCTCGCCGCGTGAGAGGGCAGGCTTCATAATGTTTGCGGCGTTCATAGAGCCCTCGGAACTATCGCCTGCGCCGACAAGGTTATGCACTTCATCTATAAAAAGTATAACGTTGCCTTTTTCTATAACTTCATCTATAAGCCCTTTGCATCTGCCCTCGAACTGACCGCGGAACTGCGTACCTGCGACAAGTGCGGTGAGGTCTAAAAGATACAGCTCTTTATTTTTGAGATGTGCGGGAACATCGCCTTTGACGATATGCTGCGCTATGCCCTCGGCGATGGCTGTTTTACCAACGCCCGGCTCGCCTATAAGGCAGGGGTTATTCTTTGTGCGGCGTGACATTATCTGAACAACGCGCTCTATCTCTTTCTCCCTGCCGATTATGTTATCAAGCTTGCCCTCGCGCGCTTTTTCGGTAAGGTTTGTACAGAACTTCGGCAGATATTTAAGCTCTTTTTCCTTGGGCTTTTTCCTCTGCTTGCCATCAGTTTTTTTGTCGGCAGCGGCATTTGAACTTTCACGTTTGCCGCCCAGCGCGCCGCCGAATATATGGCTGAGAAAGTCAGGCAGAGTATTATTGCCGCCCTGCTCAAAGTTTCCGCCCTCGGTCATATCCATAAGCTGGTTGGACATTTCTTCAAGGTCGTCATCGGAAATGCCCATTTGCTTCATATAATCATCTACCTGAGAAATGCCCAGCTCTCTTGCGCAGACAAGGCAAAGCCCCTCGTTTTTCTTTTCGTTTCCGTTCATTGATGTGATGAACACCGCGGCAGGTCTTTTACCGCATCTGGAACACATTATCACTGTTATCTATCCCCTTTCGAGTAATTTATCAGATAAATATATTTGCAAGGAAAGTTTTGTTTATAAAGTCGGTCATGACGAAATCGAGCACGCCGAAAGAATGGTTGACTGCGTATCTTACGGCAAAGCCTATAATAAAAAGTATGAGCACGCCCTCTGCCGCGCCGATAAGCGCGCCTGCGATATGCGAAAACCTTTTTGTAACGCGAACGACTTTCAGAAGCCGCAGCACGCGGTATATTACCCTGAGCAGCACAGAAGCCAGCAGGAATACGACCAACACAGCCGCGGCTTTGGATATATCCACAGCTTTATCTCTTATTATGCCGCTTTCAAGGTTTTCGGCGGCTTTTTGGGGGTCTTCCTCGGTGACAACGCCTATGATGTTCTTTATGCTTTTCTCATCGGTAAGAGAATCAGCAAGCTGCTTGGCATCATCGCCTTTTATATTTCCGTCGGTATATTCTTCTATCTTCTCGGGCGTAACGTTTTCATCTATACTCGCCTTTATCTCATCTTTGGAGATATTTTCGCCGTGATCTGCGGCTATCTGCTGAATAGATGCAAACAGATCGTCGCTTTCGGCAAGCTCTTTAAGCTCGGTGTCGTCTATCTCTATTTTTAGCTCCTGCGCAACTTTATCTTTTGCCTTGTCAAAATTTTCTTTGAGGTCTGTGCTGTCCATGCTCTCGGCTATGGTATCTACCACTTTGGGCTTTATATACTTTTCATACGCGGCTGTAGATGCAGGCTTTGCGACCAGAAGCGCAAGCGCGCATGAAACTATAGTGATAGCTACAGAAACAATGGTACTTAAAACGCTGCGGCGGCTGCCTACATATGCAAACGCGCCTATAAATGCTATGATCAAAATATCAAGTAAGATCGTCATAAAAGCTCTCCGTATCATTCAAATGTAACTTTGTATATACTGCTGTAGTCTTCTACATACATGGCATCATCTATGAACACGAAAGACTGATAGTCGGGCGAGACATCATAAGTGGCAGTAAGCTTTCCCGTGCCGTCATACACATCAAGTCTGCCTTTCAAAAGAACATAGACATTGCCGTCTTTACAGGTTATCTGCCTGCACTCGCCTTCAACGCTTGCCTGAAATATATCAGTAGAAGATGTGCTTGCTATGGTTAAGTCAAAATAGCCTTTGGTAACGCTTTTTTCTACTATTGCGGCTGTTTTGGTATCTGCGGCGCTGTCTGTAAGAGTAGTATTATAATCATACTGAGAGATAGTTTTGCCCTCGGGAGAGAGGTGCAGCAGCTTATTATCGCCCACCAGCCACACAGAATCGTCGTCACATAATACTGTATCATAAACCATGGTGGGAATATTGTCGATAGTAAAGACCGGGTCGGACTGCATGAAGTTCAGCGCTGTTATAACGCTTGAAAGTTCGCCGCCCGAGGCTTTGAATGTTGCCACCGCACAGCCGTTGCCCTCGCTGTTCATCGAGATGTCTATAATCCTCTGACCGCTAGACCACAGGAAAGCCTCGTTGCCCTTGGGGTCGTAGACCGTCATATAAGATAGATATTTATCGGTCTGGGTAACTATTGCGGCGTAGTCTTTCTGACCTATTTCAGCCATGATTATTTTTTCGGGGAATGTACGCTTATAGACCTCGCCATCGTCATTGACCGCCATAAGGCTGTAGCCGCCGAGGTCGTAAAGCAGCAGCATATTACCGCCTGCAACGCCTATGGGATTTGCAAGGCTGTGCTGTATACTGCGTATCTTGTTGCCGTCGGCATCGTATATGGTAATGTTGGTATCGGTAACGAGAATAAAGCGGTCGCCGTATGTATATATTTCAGACGAATTTGTTTCACCTATGGCTATAGGGAACTCGCCTGCCTCTACCTTTGTGCTGTTTTTTACCACCGTATCTTTGGTATCTTTCCACAGCTTGCTCACCTTTGGCAGCCACATCTGCGAAGTTAAAACTGCCACTAAGGCTACACACAATATGGCGGTAAAGCCTGCAAGCTTTTTCATTGAACGTTTTCTCTTAGCTTTCTTTCTGGCTTTGCGAATGTCGGTCTGATATGTTTTCTCTCTTGCCAAAACACATTCTCCTTTCTCTTTTTGCCGCCCTCAATAAAACACTTTGTTTAGATAAAGCCCTTGTGCGGGGGCGGTCTTTCCTGCTTTTGTTCTATCCTTGCTTTCTATTATACAAGGCAGGCTGTCGGCGGCTATCCTGCCGTCGCTGATGAAAATAAGCGTGCCTACCATTATTCTTACCATATTATATAAAAAGCCATTGGCGCTAACTTTAAAAATCACCATATCGCCTTGCCGCTTCACCGAAAACTCGTTTACCACCCTTACGGTGCTTTTCTTATCGCACGCGGCAGAGCAGAACGCTTTGAAGTCATGCTCGCCCACAAACGCCTGCGCGGCTTTATGCATTTTATTTTCATCTAGCGTTACATAGTGCATATGGGCGGTATGGGTATAAAACGGGTTCTTTATTCTGCTGTTGTGAACGAGATACTCATACTCCTTGCCCTTGCAGTCGAACCGTGCGTGAAAGCTGTCGGGTACTATCTCGCATTTGCTTACGCCTATATCGCCGGGCAGCAGCGCGTTAAGACCAAACACCACGCCTTTTTCGGTAATTGTGCTGTCTGTATGGAAATTGAACACGAACTGCCTTGCGTGCACGCCCTTATCGGTGCGCGAACAGCCGTTTATAGTTACGTTTTCCTCTTTGAGCAGTGTACACAGCGCTTCTTCTACCGTTTGCTGCACCGAGGCGGCGCCCTTTTGCCTTTGAAAGCCGTGGTATGCAGTGCCGTCATACGCCATAGTGACCTTAAAATTTCTCATTATCTGATGTTATCCACCTGATCTATACTCTCGATGCGTATAAGCTTTTCGGTATTGCCTTTTTTGCCGTACACCAAAATTTTTACCCATTCTTCGTCGGCATCTGTTATCTTACAGTCCAGCTCCTCATAATCGACCGTAATGGTACAGTCTCTGCCTATAATGCTATTGAAAACCTGTGACATCTGCACGTCTTCCCCTTTCAGTTTTCTTACTTCTTTTTCAAGCTTTTTGGTACTTCTGAGCAGCGCTTCTATCTGCTCGTCCTGATCCATATCTTTAAAAAAGTTAGTAAAATTGCCCACGGTCATCACCCTTTATATATAAAAGCTCATTTTATATCTATTCTTAAAATACATTTGGCGGCTATTATACGAAGCTTTCTGGAGGAATTACCCCCCCAACGCACAATATCTCTATCCACTCTTCATCAACATCTGTAACTCTGCCCTCGATAGTCGGCATATCTTCTATAGATGTATAAAACGCACATTCTTTGCCTACAAGTTTTTTAAGTATGGTATTCATGTTATTTCCTCCGAAGTTTTATATAAAGAAGTTTATTTTATCTGCAAGCACTACCCCTGTTATAAACACTGCCGTTACTAAAAGCGCGGCATAATCGCGGAAAGAAGTTTTCAGCTGCTTTAGCCTTGTTCTGCCCTCGCCGCCGTGGTAGCAGCGACATTCCATTGCAAGCGCAAGCTCTACAGCACGGCGGAACGACGAAACAATAAGCGGCACGAATATAGGCACCAAAGCTTTTGCTCTTTTTATTATAGAGCCTGTTTCCATATCTGCGCCGCGCGCTTTCTGCGCTGACATTATTTTGTCGGTATCTTCTATAAGCGTGGGTATAAAACGCAGGGCTATAGTCATCATCATGGCAAGCTCATGCACGGGTACTTTTATAACTTTCAGCGGTGAAAACAGCCTTTCTATGGCATCGGTCAGCTGTATGGGAGATGTGGTGTAAGTAAGCAGCGAAGAACCTATAATAAGCGCGACTATTCGTATTATCATAAACGCTGCGGTGGTAACGCCGAGCTTTGTTATTATGAGAAATCTCCACTTGAACAAAACATCGCCTGTGCGTATAAAAAGCAGATTCAGAAGCCCTGTGAATATCAGCAGGGGCATAAGCGGCTTCAGGCTTTTGAGCATCATCTTAAAAGGTATGCCCGAGAGCAAAAACGCGCCCAGCACGAACACCATTCCCACGCCGAGACCGAAGAATGTATCTGCTATAAAAAGCATTACTATAAACGCCACAATAAGTATTATTTTTATCCGTGGGTCAAGGCGATGTATTATCGACTTGCCGGGAAAATATTGACCTATGGTTATATCTTTGAGCAACTGTTATCTCTCCTACCTGTTTTCAAGCAGACGCATTATCAGCTTTTTGCCGAACTCCACTGTATAAACGTCGTCATCTATCGGCACGCCCGCGGCTTTCAGTCTGTTGAAAACTCTTGTTATCTGCGGCACTGCAAGCCCCATTTGTTCAAGCTCTTTAGAGCGGTGGAACACGTTTACGGGGGTATCATAGCAGAATACTTTCGCTTTGTTCATAACGAGTATTTTTGTGGTATGCTTTGCTATATCCTCCATAGAGTGGGATACCATCATGACGGTGTTTTTCTTCTGCTGGTGGTATTCGCGTATCTGCGCCAGTATTGCATCTCTGCCTTTGGGGTCTAGTCCCGAGGCGGGTTCGTCAAGTATCAGCACTTTGGGATCCATAGCCATTACCCCTGCTATGGCGGCTCTTCTTTTCTGTCCGCCCGAAAGCTCAAAGGGGCTTTTTTCCATTATATCCTCGCTAAGTCCTACCATTCGCATGGATTCGCGCACACGCTTGTCGATCTCGCTGTCTGAAAGACCCATATTTTTAGGCCCGAAAGCTATATCTTTATAAACGCTTTCTTCAAAAAGCTGATACTCGGGGTACTGAAACACCAGCCCCACTTTGAAGCGTATATCTCGCAGGTGGCTCTTATCTTTCCAGAGCTGCTCGCCGTCTATGAAAACTTTGCCCGAAGTAGGCTTTAAAAGCCCGTTGAAATGCTGTATAAGGGTTGATTTTCCCGAACCTGTATGACCTATGATGCCGACAAGTTCGCCCTCTTCTATTTCAAGGTCTACGTTATCGACGGCAGTTTTGCAAAAGGGTGTGCCCTCGCCGTAGACGTATGTAAGACCCTCTGTTTTTATAATAGGCATAATATCTCCTCAATTACTCTTTTTGAAAATATTCAAAAGCTGCTCAACGCACTCGTCCTCTGTGATAGTTTCCGCATCGAGGTCTACTCCCTCTTTTCTGAGAAGATAGACAAGCTCTGTCACCTGCGGAACGTCAAGCCCTATGGAGCGCAGCCGCTCTACCTGCGAAAATATCTGCTTGGGTGTGCCGTCCATTATAATGTTTCCGCTGTCGGCGACCACAACTCTGTCTGCCTGCGCGGCTTCTTCCATATAATGCGTTATCAGCACTATTGTAACTCCCATTTCTTTATTGAGCATTTTTATTGTTTTCATGACCTCCGCTCTGCCTTTGGGGTCGAGCATGGCGGTGGGTTCATCAAGAAGTATACACTCGGGGCGCATGGCGATCAGACCTGCAATTGCCACTCTTTGTTTTTGTCCGCCCGAGAGCTTATGGGGTGCGTGCTCGCGGTAGTCGTACATATCTACGGTCTTTAAGGCATCGTCAACGCGCCTGCGTATCTCTTTGGGCTCAACGCCCATATTTTCAAGCGCGAACGCAACGTCTTCTTCAACTATTGTGGCGACTATCTGGTTATCGGGGTTTTGGAACACCATGCCCACGCGCTGGCGTATAGGCAGAACGTTTTCTTCTTTTGAGGCATCTAAGCCGCAGGAAAACACACTGCCCGACTGCGCGGTATTTATGGCGTTAAAGCACTTTGCAAGGGTTGATTTGCCGCTGCCGTTGTGCCCGAGAAGCGCGACAAACTCGCCTTTTTTAATATCGAGCGAAACGCCGTGCAATACCTCTGTTTCCGTGGGTTCTTCGGCAGATTCGTTTATATATGAAAATCGAAGATCTTTTGCTGATAAAAAGTTTTCCATGGTCTTTCCTTTACTTTAATTAAGCTTATGGTGCTGCTTTGAGGTATTTCCCCTCTTGGCGGCATGGCGGCGCACAAAGCGCCGAAAGCAGATGTCAGTCCTTCTTGAACTTGTCTATTATATCCTCTGCTTTATCCTTGACCTTTTCAAGGTTCTCTTTTGAAGCAAGATCCTTTGCCTTGTCCTTTACCTCGTCGGGGATCTTGTCCTCGATCTTTTCAACCTTTTCTTTGATATCGCCCAGATCGAAGCCCATTTATATCACCTCCATAAAAATTATCTGTAGTTTTCGTTATCTGTAACATACTGCCTAACGCGCAGGGGTATGCCCATGCTTTGCGAGAGCGCGCGGCATTTTTCTATCATCTCTGCCATACCCCCCATATCAACGACCGTAAAGCCCGTTTTTATGCCGAGGCTTTTTACATCGGCGGCAAATTTCAGCATTTCATCAAACGCTTTCTCGCCAAAGCTCGGTCTGGTTATCTCACAGTAGCTTTTGCTGTCGGGGGCATTGAGGCTTATAGAAACGCTGTCTACAGCGCCTTTTAGCGTGCTTATATCAAACGAGGGGTCTATCAGCCTGACAAGACCGTTGGTATTTACTCGTATGCTTATATCACCTTTGCTTTTGATATATTTTGCGGTATCTAAAAGCACTGCCGCTCTCTCCATGGGTTCGCCATAGCCGCAGAAGACTACTTCTTCTATGCTGCCTGCATCGAGCTTATCGAAAGCCTGCTTTATCTCGTCTGAAGTGGGTTCATGCTCCAGCCAGAGGGGATCGTTGCCCACTATGCTGTCGCCGCCCTTGCGTATACAAAAAACGCAGTCACAGGGGCATTTGTTTGTTATATTGGCATATGTCCTGCCGTCAAATCCATAAAATATAGTCATTGCTAACCCTCTTTACCTGTCGCTTTGCCATACGGCAGTTGAGCCGCAGGGCAGTGCAAGAGACGTGCTTTCAACTTTAAGACCTATTTCATCGGCTGTAACGCTGCCGCCGAAACGCTTTATCATGATTTCTGACAGCATATACGCCATTACCGAGGGTGAAAGGCCTGTGGTATAGCTGTTGAGCAGAAACATTACCGGCTTTTCGCTCATAACGCCTGCGCAGAGCCTGAGAAGGCTGTATATGCAGTCTTCCAGCTTCCACACCTCGCCGCCGGGGCCTCTGCCGTAGCTTGGCGGATCCATTATGACGATATCGTAAAAATTCTGCCTGCGTATCTCTCTTGCCACAAACTTTTCGCAGTCGTCTACTATCCAACGTATCGGTCTGTCAGAGAGGGAGGAGGCAGCGGCGTTCTCTCTTGCCCACTGCACCATGCCTTTAGATGCGTCTACGTGTGTTACAGCGGCTCCTGCCGCCGCGCAAGCGAGAGTAGCGCCACCTGTATATGCAAACAAATTCAAAACTTTGAGCTGTCTTTGGCTGCGGCTTATGGTATCGCTGAGAAGCTGCCAGTTTACCGCCTGCTCGGGGAAAAGCCCTGTATGCTTGAAGCCTGTGGGGCGAATGATGAATTTCAGCCTGCCGTTGGTTATCTGCCAGCTTTCGGGGAGTTTTTTTCTGTACTCCCACTCGCCGCCGCCCTTTTGCGAACGGTGGTAAACTGCCGCGGCTTTATCCCAAAGAGATCGGTCTTTTTCGGTCTGCCAGATTATCTGCGGGTCGGGGCGAACGAGCAGTGTGCCGCCCCAGCTTTCAAGCTTTTCGCCGCATGATGTATCTAGTATTTTATAGTCCTGCCAGTTATCTGCTATTCTCATGGTTATTTAGCCGCAAACTTTTCTATAGCGGCAACGATATTCTGCGCATACTCGGTTATAACGCCGAAATTCTTGCCCTCTATCATAACTCTTACAAGCGGTTCTGTGCCCGACTCGCGAATGAGTATCCTGCCGTCGTCGCCAAGTTTGTCTTTATACATATCTATAGTATTTGCTACCTCTTCATCGGTCTTCCACTTGCCCTTTTTATCAGCGGTTATCTCAACGTTTTTGAGTATCTGCGGATAAGATGTCATAACGCCTGCAAGCTCTGAGGCCTTAACGCCTGTTTTGCAGAGTATTTCAAGCAGCTTAACTGCTGTAAGTTCGCCGTCGCCCGTGGTAGCCTCATCGAGGAAAATTATATGACCCGACTGCTCGCCGCCCAGGTTATAGCCGCCGTTTTGCATTTCTTCAAGAACGTATCTGTCGCCGACCTGTGTGGTGGCAACAAGCACGCCGTTTTGCTTTGCGAATTTGAAAAAGCCCAGGTTGGTCATAACGGTGACAACGCAGCAGTTTGATTTAAGCTTGCCGGTGGCTTTCATATATTTAGAGAAAATGGCAAGCAGCTTGTCGCCGTCTATTATATTACCCTGTTCATCGCAGGCAAGGCATCTGTCTGCATCGCCGTCAAACGCAAGACCCACATGGCATTTGTTATCAACGGTGGCTTTACAAAGGGCATCCATATGAGTAGAGCCGCAGTTGGCGTTTATATTCGTGCCGTCGGGCTTATTGTTTATAAACACGCAGTTAGCGCCGAGACCTTTGAACAGTTTTTCGGCACATTCGGAAGATGCACCGTTGGCGCAGTCTATACACACCTTTAAGCCGCGGAAATCGCCCTCTATAGTCTTCATTATATAGCGGACATAATCCCACTGGGCGTTCTTTTCATAGATAACTCTGCCTATCAAAGAACCGCTTGAAAGGCATATGCTTTCGGGGTTATCGAGCACAAGCTCTTCTATCTCGTTTTCGATAGCATCGGGCAGTTTGAAGCCTGTGCCTGCAAACAGCTTTATGCCGTTGAATTCCACGGGGTTATGCGATGCCGAGATCATAACGCCTGCATCTGCTTCATATTTCTTTACGAGCATTGCCACCGCCGGCGTAGGCACTACCCCGAGAACATGAGCATCTGCGCCCACAGAGCATATGCCCGCGATAAGCGCTGCCTCTAGCACATCGCCCGAGATACGGGTATCTTTGCCTATAAGTATCTTAGGTTTGCGGTTTGTTGTCTTAGTAAGCACAAGCGCAGCCGCTCTGCCTATGTTCATAGCGGTCTCGCAGGTAAGCTCTGTTATCGCTACACCTCTTGCGCCGTCTGTTCCAAAAAGTCTTCCCATAAAAAACGTCTCCTTTATAAATATATCTTAAATAAAATTAAAAACTGTACTGACCGTCTTTCGGTATGCCCAGATGCCTATACGCTAGTTCTGTGGCGCATCTGCCGCCTTTCGTTCTGTTAAGAAAACCAAGCTGCATAAGAAACGGTTCACACACGCCCTCGATGGTGGCGGCATCTTCGCCCAGCGACTGAGCCAGCGTTTCAAGACCGACAGGGCCGCCGCTGTAGTTTATTATTATCGCCCGAAGTATTCGTCTGTCAAGTTCGTCAAGACCTAGTTTGTCAACTTCCATTCGGTTAAGCGCAATATCTACCATTTCTTTGGTAAGCTTGCCGCTGCCTATAACGTCTGCGTAATCTCTTGCACGGCGTAAAAATCTGTTGGCTATACGCGGCGTACCACGGGAGCGCGATGCAAGTTCTTTAGCGCCCTCTTCATCGCAGGGAACGCAAAGTATTACAGAAGAGCGCATGATTATCTCGCAAAGTTCGTCTGTGGTATACGGCTCTAAGTGCGCCTCGATTCCGAACCTGTCACGCAACGGTTTTGTAAGCTGACCTGCAATTGTGGTCGCGCCTATAAGAGTGAACTTATTGAGGTCTAGCCTTATGCTTCTTGCGGCTGGTCCTTTGCCGACTATTATATCAAGCGCGTAGTCCTCCATAGCCGGGTAGAGTATCTCCTCGACGGCTTTTGACAGGCGGTGTATCTCATCTATAAAAAGCACATCGCCCTCTTGCAGATTTGTGAGCAGCGCGGCAAGGTCGCCGGGCTTTTGTATTGCCGAGCCGTTGGTCTTGCGGCAGTTTACACCCATTTCATGAGCGATTATCTCCGCAAGGGTAGTCTTGCCCAGCCCCGGAGGGCCGTAAAGCAGCACATGGTCTAGGACTTCTCCCCTTTTCTTTGCCGC
Organism: uncultured Clostridia bacterium; assembly: GCA_947589355.1. GTDB lineage: Bacteria > Bacillota > Clostridia > Oscillospirales > Ruminococcaceae > UBA7477. The sequence continues at coordinate 60,387 of CANPZC010000001.1, read as the reverse complement.
TTCGATGTAGACTTTCATGTTCTCCTTTACCTTTGACTGACCGATATACTCGTCAAGCAGCTTCGGGCGCAGACTTCTTTCTATCTCGTCCTCGGCGTCCTGACGTATCGGTTCGGGAGAAACTATTCTGTTTTCAAAATCAAATTCGCTGTTTTCTATCAATCGTTGTACTCCCCTGTCCTATCAAATTACTTAGCCGCCAAAGCTCTCAGCGCGCCTTTTATATAATCTTCGACTGAAAGATCTTTACCCAGTTTTGCTATAGCGGTTGCGGCTTCCGACTGCGAATAACCAAGCGCTACGAGAGCCTGCACTGCCTCCTGAGCGGCGCTTCCCTCGCTGCGCACAGATGAATAGTCATCTGCAACGGCAAAACCCGAAGTATCGCTGGTGACCTTTGATTGCAGCTCTAAAACTATCTTTTGTGCGGTCTTGTTGCCTAAACCCTTTACCGCTGTGAACGATTTATAGTCGCCGCTGGCTATGGCAATTGCAACATCGCGCTCTTTCATTACCGAAAGTATAGATATTGCAGCCTTTGCTCCCACGCCCGAAACGGATATGAGCAGCTTGAACCAGCCGAGTTCTTCTTTTGTGGCAAAGCCGAAAAGCTCAATAGTTTCGGTCTGCTCTCTGACGGCAAGGTGCGTATACAGCGTTACCTCGCTTTTTGAAGATATTTTCATAAGCGTGTTCTGAGATGTTCTGCACGCAAAGCCCACGCCGCCGCAGCTTATCACTGCAAGTTCGGGTTCGGTATGTATCAGCTTGCCCGTTACACAATATATCATAAGAAGATCACCGCTTTCGCATTTTTGTATTTTTAATGATTTTTAAGACCGTTGTTTTCTATTATGCCGCTGAGCGAAAACGCCGAATGTCCGTGGCAGATAGCTATTCCCAGCGCATCGGCGACATCGTCGGGCTTTGGCACTGCGGATAGGTGAAGTATCTGCCTTGTCATTTCCTGCACCTGCTTTTTCTCTGCTCTGCCGTAGCCTGTAATCGATAATTTCACTTGCAGCGGCGTATACTCGCTTATATGTATGCCGCGCTGTATGGCAGGCAGCAGTGTTACGCCCCTTGCCTGCGCCACAGAAATGGCAGTAGTTTCATTTGTATTGAAATACAGCTTTTCAATGCCCATCTGGTCGGGTTTGTAGGTATCCAGCACCTGCGCCATGTCATCGTATATCATTTTAAGCCTGTCGTTGAAAGGTTTATCGGCAGGGGTGGTTATCGCGCCGAAGCCTACAACGGCAAAGTCCATGCCGCCGCGATATTCAAGCACGCCGAAGCCTATTATCGCATATCCGGGGTCTATGCCTATTATCCTCACGGGTATCTCTCCTTAATACAGATACGGCAAGCCGCAATCGCCCATAGTAATCTAATTATATAGTATAACATTATTTTGCTTTTTTTGCAATAGGTACAGAGCATTTTTTAAGATAAAGACTGCTTTTTATTAAGGTGCGGTGTTTCATATTTTAGCATGAAAAATTTTTTATTTGCAAAATGTTACAAAACAGCGGTACAATTTTTGTCGGTTTATATAATTTTTTTGACTTTGTTTATAAAATGCAGAAAAAGGCTTGATTTGTTTTTCAAAATGTGGTAAACTTATTTCATACGTGCGTGGGCGCGCGGCTTTTTTCAGTGCGCCTTTGGCATTTTTGCAGGATATTTTTAAGCAAAGACCATTTTAATGTAAATATAAATAGCAGTCAGTATTAAAAATAAGCGGTAATTTCGCGCTATGCTTTTAATTCGGCTGTACAGAGAGATAATAAAAATACAAAGAAAGACGACAACAGCCTTGAAATTTTCAAGGTACGAACGGAGGAAAAAATTTTGGATAAATTCGTTATAAGAGGCGGAAAGCCGCTGCATGGTGAAGTTACCATAAGCGGTGCAAAAAATGCTGCCGTAGCTATTGTTACCGCTGCGATACTTTGCGATGAGCCTTGCATTATAGAAAATGTACCCGACATCAGCGATATTGCCATTTGCCTTGAAATTTTCAGGCAGATGAGAGCAGATGTAAGGCTGATAAATAAAAATACGGTAAGGATAGACACGAAAAATATTTCTGTGCCGAGAGTGCCGTATGATCTGGCGCGCTCAATGAGGGCTTCCAGCTATTTCCTTGGAACGCTTCTTGGAAGATTTCACGAGGCTCTGGTGGCTCTGCCGGGCGGCTGCGACCTTGGCGACAGACCGATAGATCAGCATTTGAAAGCGTTCAAGGCGCTGGGTGCTTCTGATATTATGGAGAACGGAAGCGTTCACATAAAGGCTGATGAACTTATAGGCAATCAGATATACTTTGATTTTATAACCGTGGGCGGAACTATAAACGCTATTTTTGCTGCGGTAAAGGCAAAGGGCTACACCGTTATTGAAAATGCCGCGAAAGAGCCGCACATTGTTGACGTTGCAAACTTTCTCAACTCTATGGGCGCAGACATAAGGGGCGCAGGTACCGATGTTATAAAAATAAGGGGCGTTGACTACCTTAAAGGCATTACTTATCCCGTTATACCCGACCAAATAGAGGCAGGAACATACATGGTAGCCGCTGCCGCGACAAGAGGCAACGTGCTTATTAAAAATGTTATACCCAAGCACCTTGAAAGCATAACCGCGAAACTGAGAAACATAGGCGTTTCGGTCGAAGAATTTGACGAAAGCGTAAGAGTAAGGGCTGACAGCGGCGGAATTTTCCTAAAGACCAACATAAGGACTATGCCGCACCCGGGCTTCCCGACCGATATGCAGCCGCAGATGTCTACCCTGCTGACTTTGGCAGAGGGCACTAGCACTGTATACGATGATATTTTTGACAATCGTTTCAGATATGTTTCTGAGCTTCGCAGAATGGGCGCGGATATTTCTGTTGACGGTAAAGTTGCTGTAATTCACGGCGGCAGACTGACGGGCGCACCGGTAAAGGCTACCGACCTGAGAGCAGGCGCGGCTATGATAATTGCAGGTCTTGCGGCAAGCGGCGTTACCGAAATTTCTGACATATACCACATTGAGAGAGGCTATGAGGCTATTGAAGAAAAGCTTAAAGCCATAGGTGCGGATATTCAGAGAGTTTATGTACCCTCGGGCAGCGACATGGCTATAAGTGTATAATATAAGCGAAACTGGGCGGCGGCTTTGGCAGTCGCCATTTGCGCGCCGTTATGCGGCGCTTCACGGGGACACCCCGAACCGGTTTCCCCGTGTACCCTTTCCGGCATCGGCTTCGGTACCCTCACGCTATAAAAACGAGCTTTATAAGCTCCTTTTTATAGCTGCGCCGATAGCGGTGTAAACTGAGAGAAATGAATTCCCGAATTTTACATATCTTTAGTTTTGCGAAACAAGGCGGCTTTGGCAGTCGCCTTTAATTTTGAGGTGATATTTTGGCAAGAGTTTATCCGCTGTTTTCTTCAAGCGACGGAAACGCGACTTTTATAGGCAGCCGCAGAAGCGGCATACTGATAGATGCAGGGGTATCATGCAAGAGGCTGGTGGAGGCTTTGCAAAGCAACGACATACCTACCTCCGCGATACAGGCGATATTCATAACACACGAACATTCAGACCACATAAAGGGGCTGAAAACATTCACTTCAAAATACGCTGTGAATGTTTTCGCGCAGCCGCTCAACGCCGAGTACCTTGCGGCTTCGGGGTACATTTCGGCACGCTCACGGCTATACGACATAAACGGCAGCGTTTGCGTGGGCGATTTTGAAGTGACTTCGTTCGCAACGCCGCATGACACGCGCCAGAGCTGCGGTTACAGGATAAACACGCCCGACGGAAAGACGATATGCGTATGCACCGACCTTGGCGAGGTAACACAGACGGTACATGACAACCTGATGGGCTGCGACATAGTTTTGCTTGAGGCAAATTACGATAAAAATATGCTGGTGAACGGCTCGTACCCATACCCTTTGAAGCAGAGGATTATGTCTGACCACGGGCATTTGGACAACCGTGACAGCGGTGCGGAGCTCAGAAAACTGGTATCTCGCAGTACTACACGCCTGATACTGGGGCATCTGAGCAGGCACAACAACGACCCACAGACCGCCGAACGCACGGTAACAGAGGCTCTTTACGGAATGGAGCGCGGCAGCGATTACATACTGATGACTGCGCCCGTTGAAACGCACGGAGAGGTCATGATAATATGACGATAAACATTGTTGCCGTGGGGAAACTCAAAGAAAAATACTGGCGCGATGCGTGCGATGAATACATAAAGAGGTTGGCGGCTTTTGGGAAAGCGAGCATTACTGAGCTTTCGGAAGTGAGGCTTAAAGATGAGCCTTCTGCGGCTGAGATAAGGGCGGCGCTTGCAAAAGAGAGCGAAGAAATGCGCAAATTTGCTAAAATCAAAAAAGCCGCGAACATTGCTTTGTGCATCGAGGGCGATATGCTTTCAAGCGTGCAGCTATCCGACAGGCTGAAACAGTTTGCGGCGAATGGTCGATCGACGGTGAACTTTTTTGTAGGGTCGTCGTTCGGTATTGATGAAGATCTCAAAAAGGAATGTGATCTTAGGCTTTCAATGTCGCGCATGACATTTCCGCATCAGTTGGCGAGAGTTATGCTTGCAGAGCAGGTATACAGAGCATTTTCTATAGGCGCAAATTCAAAATATCACAAATGAATACGTTATCATAAGAAAATTGGATAGAAATTTTATATTTTATGATATATTATTTATATTATTGTATTTTTATAAGTGATATAATTATTGTGTACAATTATGTTTAAGGTGTTTTCAAAAACATAAAACCGTTTTTTCGACTGGAGGATAGTTAAATGGAGCTAAGTAATATCAAGGGCATAACCTTTGCACCGTTTGCAAACAGAGGCGTTCTTAGCAAGAAAGATGCTTTCAAGAGCCTTGAAGCCATAAAAGAACGCACGCCTGCTAATATGATAATGCTGGTGCCGTGCGGACTTCAAAACGATGCGCACTCGGAGATAATAAGATACGATACAGAGGCTACCATGAGTGACAGTGAGCTTATCGCTATTATAAGATACGCGAAGAAGCTCGGCTTTAATGTTGGTCTTAAACCTACCTGCAACTGCAAAGACGGCACTTGGAGGGCTTACATAAGCTTCTTTGAAGATGATGTTCCGAATATGCCGACATGGAAAAAATGGTTTGAGTCATACACAGACTTTCAGCTGCACTACGCCGAGATAGCAAAGTCTGAGGGTGTTGATCTTTTCGTTTGCGGCTGTGAAATGGTAATGACCGAACACCGCGAGGACGACTGGAGGGCTCTTATCCGCAAGATAAGGAGAGTTTACAACGGCATACTTACTTACAATGCGGAGATGTATCTTGAAGAACACGTTTCGTGGTGGGATGAGCTTGACGCCATATCTTCGAGCGGCTACTACCCGATAGATGAGTGGGATAAGCAGATGAAGAGGTTAGAGGGCGTTTCACAGAAGTATGACCTGCCGTTCTTCTTCTCGGAAGTCGGCTGTATGTCAATGTCGGGAGCATCTATGCAGCCCAGCAACTGGGGAATGAGAAGCCCTGCCAACCTGAAAGAACAGGAAAGATGGTACGAAACGATGTTCTTCACAACGAAGAAGTGCCCATGGGTGGCAGGTCACGTTTTATGGTGCTGGTCGGCAACACCGTATGCTTTGAAGAAAGCGGCTGTTGACTGGGGCTATGATATTTTCGGAAAGCCTGCCGAGAGCGTTGTTGCAAAGTATTTCAATCAGTAAAAGTTTAGTCCTGCTTCATTTAAGGAGCAGGACTTTTTGCGCCGGTTTCAGGTTGAAAAGACCATCGGAGGCGACAAGCACAAACAGCGGCAGCGTATTTATCATATAGCGTGAGCGCGTTTCCCACAGAAGCAGAAAAAGCACAAGACCCAGGGCCGTCAGCCGCAAAAGATACAGATCATCGGTGCGGCAATGCAGTGCGGAGAGCAAGAAAGAAACGGTCATCAGCAGGATGAGAATATCCTGCACTGTGAAAGCGATCCACAAAAACGCAGCAGAGCCGCCGAAGAAGCGTTTGGCAGGGCTATCGGGGGTATTGCTGATCTGCCAAGTGAGCTGGTAAACGCCGCCAGACCATGTATAGTTCAGTTTATCTACGATATGTTTTGCCATGCCTGATATACCCATATCGCTTAGTGTGGCGCTGATCTTTTCTCGGCAGGCTGCATCTCGTGTTTGTTTGTCGGGCTGAGAGTAGGTGAACATAAAACTGCTGTTGTTATAGCCTCCCCTGCCGTTAAGACCCATCATCACCCAGTGGGACATAGGAAAGCCGTAACTCTCGATGCCCTCACAGGTGACTATATCGGCAGAGTACATTATCTGCCGCTCGGCAAAAACTATGCCTGCAAAGCCTATCACGACGGCGGCGGTAAAGCAAAGTGCGCGTTTTATTTTTACTTTGAATAGCAGATATATTATCAGCGCTGCGCCTGCAACTGCCACGCTGCCTTTTATGCAGAAACCCATGCCGACCATTGCAGCAGTAAGAACTGAAAAGAGCAGGAAGCGTTTTCTGCCTATGCTTTCTGCGGCGCAAATGCCGAAGTACACAGCCGCAAGAACGAACGGCATTGAAACAACATCACTGTAGAATATGCAGGAATAGGCGAAAAGCACGGGGTTTAGCATAACCGCAAGCATACCAAGAATTTTATGCGCGCGGCGTTTGAAAAGCTTATCGGCAAGCTTATACACAAGAAAAAACGATAGCTGCATACACGCCATAGCGGCGAGGGGCGCGGTAAGTTTCGGAATATAGCCGAATACCGCTCTGACAGTCTTATACAAAAGCGTTTGGAGCAAAAACAGACCCCACTGGTTTGAATATCTTTCAAGGTAGTGGGTGTGATATGCATCGAGAGAAAAATATATGCTTCTGCTATCAGCCGTATTGCGGCAGATGATGTCAAGGTATTTGCCGTCGCTGACGGGAGCATAGTTTACCGAAAGAACATAGACAAGCTGCAAAACAAACAGCGCGGCGGCTGTGACTATATACACTCTGCGCAGGGTAACACGCGGAAGCTTTGGCAGTTTGTCTTTGTTTTTTAAAATAAAGCAGAGCAATGCTATCACCGAAACGGTTGCTGCAAAGCCCATAACTTTTATGCCTGCGCCGTAATATTTGTTTGGCATAAAATAAAACACTGCCGCTATTATCACAAATACAAATGCGCCCAAAATATTAGCAATATTCATTATGCGCTCTTTCATTTTACTTTCCCCTTGCGACGAAGTTTTTTGACAATATATATTATAACATCACTTTTTCCGATTTTCAAGGTAATTAAGATAATCTTAAACTCATTTTAAGATATTGCATATTAAGAAAAAATGTGTTACAATATTTAAGACAGAAAATTTTCACGGGAGGAAACAGATATGCCACAAAGTGAGATACGAAGTGTCGACATATGGGAAAGCGGCAAGCGCAAGATAGACTGGGTAAAAGGCAATATGCCGCTGCTTAGAATGCTGGAAGAGCGATTTGAAAAAGAAAAGCCTTTTAGTGGGCTGAAAATAGCGCTGTCGGTGCATCTGGAGGCAAAGACTGCCTACCTTTGCAAGGTGCTTAAAGCAGGCGGCGCGCAGATGTATGTTACGGGGTCTAATCCGCTTTCGACACAAGACGATGTTGCGGCTGCGCTGGTGCATGACGGTCTGAACGTTTTTGCTTGGCATGGCGCGACCGATGAGGAATACAACAGGCACATTGACTGCGTTATTTCTGCCGCGCCGAACATTATTATAGATGACGGCGGCGACCTTGTGAGCCTTATACATTCAAAGCACCCCGAGCTTATACCAAATGTAATAGGCGGCTGCGAGGAAACGACTACGGGCATTATACGCCTTATTGCGATGAATAAAGACAAGGCTTTGAAATTCCCGATGGTGCTTGTAAACAACGCTGACTGCAAACACTTGTTTGACAACCGCTACGGCACGGGGCAGTCGGTATGGGACGGCATAAACCGCACTACTAACCTTATTGTTGCAGGCAAGAACGTTGTTGTGGCCGGCTACGGCTGGTGCGGCAAAGGCGTTTCGATGAGGGCAAAAGGGCTTGGTGCAAAAGTTATAGTTACCGAAGTAGACCCTATCAAGGCTATAGAAGCTGTGATGGACGGATTTAAAGTTATGCCTATGGAAGAAGCCGCGAAGGTCGGTGACTTTTTCGTTACGGTGACGGGCTGCAAGGACGTTATAACCGAAAAGGCGTTTTACAACATGAAAGACGGCGCTATACTTTGCAATGCAGGTCACTTTGACTGCGAGGTGGACGTTGCGGGCTTGAAAAAGATATGCACGGAAAGCTTCCCTGCGCGAAACAACATAGACGGCTACAGGCTTACAAACGGCAAAACGCTGTACGTTATCGGCGAGGGCAGGCTTGTGAACCTTGCGGCAGGCGACGGTCACCCTGCGGAGATAATGGATATGTCGTTCGCTATTCAGGCTATGTCCGCCGAGTATCTTGTAAGAAACAAGGGAAAGCTGAGTGAGATGATAATAGACGTACCCAAAGAGATAGACAGAGAAGTTGCGCTCAACAAGCTGCGTTTCTTAGGTATTGAGATCGACAAGCTTACGCCCGAGCAGGAAAAGTATCTTTCCAGCTGGAACGTATAAATGGCTAAAAGATATAAATAATATGCAATTATATTGACAAAAAACAAAAATTGAGTATAATATAATTATGATGTATTATTATGCCCGAATGGTGTAAGGAGGGTCGGTAAATGAGTCACGAGATAGCAGTATGTATGCCGCGTATTGACGACCAGGTACAGAGAGACGTTATAAACGCGATAGTGAGCGCTTCGGAAAAGGACGCGCGCTTTGCGGACAGCCATTTTTACATTTTTGCAACATACTCTGACATTGTAGGACCTACGGAGATACTTAAAGGCGAGCTGAAAGTTTTTAGTATTATAGATCACCTGAATATTGATGCTCTGCTTGTTTTCCCCGAAAGATTTTACTGGGACGAAGAGATGAAAGAGATAATTGCGGCCGCGAAAGAGAAAAACGTGCCAGTGCTGTCGATAGGCAAGGTCATATCAGAGGCGGCAAGCATCAAATACGGCATGGGTTCTTCAATAAGCGACATTGTTTCGCACGTTATTGAAAAGCACGGCTGCAAATACATAAACTTTATTGCAGGCAAGAAAATGCACGAGGCTACCGACGACAGGCTGAAAATGTTCAAAGAGACTATTGCAAAATACGGTCTGCCCGACGAGCCCGAGAGAATAGGCTGGGGCGAGTTCTGGGATTACCCGACAGAGCTTGTTATGGACAAGTTTTACAAGAGCAAGCTGCCTTTCCCTCAGGCGATAATTTGCGCCAACGACGTTATGGCTATTACGGCTATAGATTCTTTGAGAATGCACGGTTACAAAGTGCCGAAAGACGTTATTGTTACGGGCTTTGACGGCATTGACATGGAGAGGTTCCACAATCCGCGTCTTACGACGGCTGTGCTGGACTACAAAACGCTTGCTAAAAAAGTTCTCGATTACATTGACGATATGTGCAGCGGCAGAGAGATACCGCAGGAGAGCACTGTTGACTTTATAAAGAGAATATCGGAGTCGTGCGGCTGCACCATGGAAGAATCGCCTGACAACTATCAGCTTGCCTCTCTTTGGAAAGAAGTGAGCTGCGACCTTGGTTTCAGCGATGAGGTAACAAGAATGAGCTCCTCTTTGCAGCTGAAAGGCTCGTTTGACAAGATACTGGGTTCTATCGGCGATTTCTTCAACCACATATACACGCAGCATCTTTGGGTATGCTTGTTCTCAGACTATGTTACGGGGCTTTCCGATGATGTTAAATACTCTGAAAACACTATAACAGACAAGGTATATTCGGCACTTGAAAAGCACGGCGAGGGCAACATCTTTACATTTGCCGACAGGACATTCCCCATTTGCGATGTTATACCCGAGAAAAAGTACGGCGACAAGGAATTTCGGCACGTTACTGTTTTTCCGCTGCACTATAATGACGTTGTTTACGGCTATGTGGCTGCCGACACGGAGATAGAGCACATCAATATGTTTCAGCTGAGGGCGCTTAGTATGCACCTTGGTTTTGTATGCGAGAGAATATCAAATTTCAAGTACATGGAGGCTATTAACAAGCACCTTGAAAAGACGAGTTTCTACGACAGCATGACGGGACTTATGAGCAGAAACGGTTACTACTCTCTTACCAAAAAGATGATAGAGCCGCAGCTAAGCCAGAACAAGTTCCTTGTTATTATCTCGGCAGACCTTGACAATCTGAAAGACATAAACGACAAGTTCGGTCACGCCTGCGGTGACAAGGCTATAAAGATAGTTGCCGATGCGCTGTATCAGTACATAGGCAAAGACGGCATTGCGGCGCGTTTTGGCGGCGACGAATTTGTGGGGCTGAGGCTGTTTGATGAATCGCCCGACAGCTTTGTACAGAAATTCTCTGAGGGCTTTTCTTGCACGATAGCAGACATGGTAGAGGAGAACGATCTGGAGTACAATGTATCGGCAAGCTTTGGTATAATATCGCTGCTGACGAAAAATCTGCCGTCGCTTGAAGAGGGCATAAAGAGCGCGGACGTTCTGATGTACGCACAAAAACGCGCGAAAAAACGCGCAAGGTCTACAGGGCCGTATTGATAAATAATAAACAAAGGGTTGCATAAAAATTATGAAAGACCTTAAACCTATTATCGCCAAGAACATAAGCGTTTTGCGGCAGGGCATGGGTATGACGCAGCTGGAGCTTTCGGAAAGGCTGCATTACTCTGACAAGGCTATATCAAAATGGGAGCGCGGAGAATCGATACCCGATGTTATTGTGCTGAAAGAAATTGCTGATATTTTCGGCGTTACGCTGGACTATCTGGTGCAGTCGGAGCATTCATCTCCGCCGAAGCCCACCACCTTGCCACCCGAGCAGAAAAAGCGCAATCACGGTTTTATTGCGGGCATGGGCGTTATGCTGGTATGGTTCGTGGCGGCATTTGTATATTTTATAATAGACACCGTTTCAAAAGGCTCGCTGCCCTCTTGGATAAGCTTTGTATACGCTGTACCTGTTTCAATGATAGTATGGCTGGTGTTCAACTCGGCATGGTTCAGCGCGCGGCGCAATTTTTTGATAGTATCACTGCTTGTGTGGTCGCTGCTGGCGGCGGTATACGTACACCTGCTTGCCGTGGGGCACAACGTATGGAAGCTGTTTATTTTCGGCGCGATAGGGCAAGTGATAATAATTTTATGGTCGCGGCTGAGTTACAAGTCAAAAGAGCCTCCGGCTGAAAACAAAAAGTAAATAATAAGAGCAGTTCGCTTAAAACAGACTGCTCTTTTTGCATAAATAAATATGTTATTATTCGCTGTCGCCGAACATGGATATCTGGTCGGGGTCTTCTATATCTTTTGCGAACGGGCCTGCGGCAGGTATGCTCTTTACTACGAATTTTGAATACTTTTCGGATGTATTACTGTCTACCGCATAGGCTTTTTCAACGGTCGCTTTTGCTTTGAGCGTCATAGCGGCAACACCTATGGTACTGCGCGAGGATTTTGGCAGCATAAGCGCGGTATCAAAGATTATCATTCTGCCGTTGGTACTGCGCATGAGAAGATAGCCGTTTTCTTCTACATAGATAAGCGCCACAAGTTTTGATTTATCGGAGTACGCGTTGGTCAGCTTTTTGCGGTTGGTCTTGGTCTCGTAAGCGCTGAGGGGCACTTTTGCGACCTTGCCGTTCTCAAACACGAACAGCAGGTAGCCTTTATAGTCTGTAGTCGGCACAAGCGCAAAGAAGCTCTCGCCGTCGTCAAAGCCGAGTTTTGCAGGCACATAGTCGCCCAGCGCGCTTGCCTTTGTATCATCAAACTGAGAAGCCCTTGACTTATACACCGTTGCTTTATCGGTAAAGAACAAAAGCTCGGTCTTGTTGGTGGAATCAAACTCAGAGAGCATTTCGTCGCCCTCTTTAAGCTTATGCGCGCCACTCATTCTAAGCGACTGCGGCGTTATCTTCTTGAAGTAGCCGCTCTTTGTTACAAATATCCTGCACTGATAGTCGGGGGTATCGTCAATCTCTTCTTCCGCATCTTCTTCAACTGAATATATAAACTGCGTTCTGCGCTCCTGACCATACTTGGCGGCAACATCTTTAAGCTCTGAGATAATTACGTTTTTTACTCTCCTGTCGCTGCCCAGAATATCTTCAAGGTCTGATATTTCGTCAAGCAGGTCTTGTATGTCTTTTGTACGGTTGAGGATATACTCGCGGTTCAAGTGGCGCAGCTTGATTTCCGCAACATACTCTGCTTGAATTTTATCTATACCGAAGCCTACCATAAGGTTGGGAACAACGTCTGCCTCATTCTCGGTATTGCGCACTATTTTTACCGCTTTGTCAATATCGAGAAGTATTTTTTCAAGACCTTGCAGCAGGTGCAGCTTGTCTTTCTTTTTATCGAGGTCATACTGCGTTCTGCGCTTTACGCAGCCCATGCGGAATTTTACCCATTCGCGGATTATCTCATAAACGCCCATTACCTTGGGGTAGCCGTCTACAAGGATATTGAAATTGCAGGCATAGGTATCCTGAAGCGGCGTCATTCTGAACAGCTTTTGCATGAGCTTTTCGGGGTCGGTGCCGCGTTTTAAGTCTATTGCGATATGCAGACCTTTAAGGTCTGTTTCGTCTCTGATATAAGATATCTCTTTTATCTTGCCTGCCTTTACCAGCGCAGCTATTTTTTCTATGATAACTTCAATGGTAGTAGTAGGTGGTATCTGCGTAACATCAATACAATTTGCAGATTTATCGTAAGAATACTTCGCTCGGAATTTCAGCGATCCCCTGCCCGTTTTATAGATGTTGTCAAGCTCGCTTTCGTCGTATATCATATAAGAGCCGCCTGCAAAGTCCGGCCCTTTGAGAGTTTCAAGCGCATTATGATTTGGGTCTCGCATAAGAGCAATGGTAGTTTCGCACACCTCGGCGAGGTTGAAAGAACACACCTGCGATGCCATTGCCACGCCTATGCCTACATTTGCATTTACAAGTATAGACGGGAACGTTGCAGGAAAGAGGGTGGGCTCTTCCATGGTGTTATCATAGTTAGGTACGAAATCAACTGTGTTTTTGTCAATATCTTTAAAAAGCTCTGCGCATATGGGCTCAAGCTTTACCTCTGTATAACGGGAGGCTGCATACGCCATATCACGCGAATACGCTTTGCCGAAGTTGCCCTTGGAATCTACATACGGGTGAAGAAGCGTTTCGTTGCCGCGAGCGAGGCGCACCATTGTTTCATAGATAGATGCATCGCCGTGGGGGTTTAGCTGCATTGTTCTGCCGACCGCGTTTGCAGACTTTATTCTTGCACCCTGCAAAAGCCCCATTTTATACATGGTATAAAGCAGCTTTCTGTGCGAGGGCTTGAAACCGTCTATCTCCGGAAATGAGCGCGAAACGTTCACGCTGACGGCATACGGCATATAGTTCTTTTCCAGCGTTACCGGTATGCGCTCCTCTACTATCTGTCCTGCGCCCTTTATATAGCCGCTTATCTTGGGTACTGCGGTCTCTTTTTCGGGCTGTTTTTTCTTTCTTGCCATTTATGTTTTCTGCCTTTCGATCGTTATGATATATCAGCCATTTCAAGGTAGTCTTTGCCGTTGATAGCTATGAAATCTTTTCTGCCCTGCAAGTTATCGCCCAGCAGCATATCGAACATATACTCTGTAAAATCGGCTTCATCGGGAACTATCTGTATAAGTCGGCGTGTTGCGGGATCCATCGTGGTGAGAGCCATCATCTCCGGCTCGTTCTCACCGAGACCTTTCGAGCGCTGAATGGTATACTTCTCGTCGCCTATTATCTGCATAATCTCAGCTTTTTCCCTGTCGTCATAAGCAAAATAGGTCTGTTCTTTTGTAGTTATCTCATAAAGCGGCGATTCTGCTATATAAACATACCCTTTTTCAATAAGCGTTGGGGTGAGCCTGTACAGCATGGTAAGTATCAGCGTGCGTATCTGAAAGCCGTCAACATCGGCATCTGTACAGATTATTATCTTGTTCCAGCGCAGGTTATCGAGCGAGAAGCTGGATAGCTCTTTGTTGGACTTTGATTTGACCTCAACGCCGCAGCCGAGGACTTTCAAAAGGTCGGTTATTATATCGCTTTTGAATATCCTGTCGTAGTCTACTTTAAGGCAGTTGAGTATCTTGCCCCTTACCGGCATTACCGCCTGAAATTCGGCGTTTCTTGCCATTTTTACAGAGCCCAGCGCCGAGTCGCCCTCAACTATATAAAGCTCTCTTTGTGAGACATCTTTCGAGCGGCAGTCAACAAACTTCTGCACCATATTTGAAAGGTCTATCTGCTTTGAGAGGGTGTTTTTGATATTCTGCCTTGCGGTATCGGCTCTTTCGCGGCTGCGCTTGTTTATAATTACCTGCTCGGCAATTTTTACAGCCTCGTCAGGGTTTTCTATAAAGTATACTTCAAGTTGATGTTTGAGAAAGTCTGTCATGCACTCTTGAATAAACTTGTTGGTGACGGCTTTCTTGGTCTGGTTGGCGTATGAAGTCATCGTTGAAAAAGAGCTTGAAACGAGCACAAGGCAGTCTTCAATATCAACAAACTTTATAGGCGCTTCGTTTTTAAGATATTTGCCGTTTTGTTTGAGATAGTTGTCTATCTGGTAGCGAAAAGCGTTTTTTACCGCATCGGCAGGTGCGCCGCCATGTTCAAGAAAGCTTGAATTATGGTAGTATTCGCACATTTTTACCTTGTTTGAAAAGGTAAACGCGACACTTAGCTTTACCTTATAGTCGTCCATATCGGCTCTGTCTCTGCCGACCCTCTGGGCATCGCAGCTGTAAATGGAAGTCAGTGCGCTGTCGCCTGCTATTTCTTTTACATAGTCGGTTATGCCGTTTTCGTAAAGGAACACCTGCTCTTCAAAACTGCCGTTTTCTTTCTGATAGCGGAAAACGAACTTCACACGAGGATTTATGACCGCCTGACGTTTGAGCATTTCTTCAAAGTATTCTTTGGGAATAGCTATATCTGTAAAAACATCGAGGTCGGGCTTCCAGCGGTGCTTAGTGCCCGTTTTTTTAGAGCCCGTTTCCTCTTTTTTAAGCTTGCCTACGGGCTTGCCTTTTTCAAAGTGCATATCATAGCGGCAGCCGTCACGGTTTACGGTAACGTCCATAAATTCGGAAGAATACTGCGTTGCGCACGCGCCCAGACCGTTAAGACCCAGCGAAAACTGATAGTTCTCGCCATCGTTGTTGTTATACTTGCCGCCTGCGTACAGCTCGCAGTATACAAGCTCCCAGTTATATCTGCCTGCCGCTTTGTTGTAGTCCATAGGGCAGCCTCTGCCGAAGTCTTCGACTTCAATGCTGTTGTCGTTATAATAGGTTACGTTTATCCTGTCGCCGTAGCCCTCGCGCGCCTCGTCGATAGAGTTTGAGACTATCTCGAACACCGAATGTTCGCAGCCCTCAAGCCCGTCTGAGCCGAAAATTACGGCAGGGCGTTTTCTTACCCTGTCCTCGCCCTCCAGAGCGACTATCGTTTCGTTGTCATAAGTTTTTTTGTTAGCCATTTGTTCCACCCTGATCTTCTGTTTCTGTATTTTCGTTGTTTTCTGCCTTTTCGGCTGCCTGCTTGCTGTTTTTAACTATTATCCACACGATAAGCAAAACTGCCTCGCACACTATAAGCGCGACCGACATACCGAGCGACAAAAACTTCTTTACAAGTATATAGTCAATTCCTGCAAGGTAGATACCCACATTTACCAGGTTTAAGCCTTTGAAGAATATCCACACTGCGGCAGGCACTATTGCCAGCAGACCTAAAAGCCCTTCTGCCTGCGATGAAACGCTCCACCATTCAAGGGCGCTGCCGATAAAAATGACTGCAAAAGCGGCTGCTATTACCGCCGCCAGCGATATATAGAATTTTTTCATATCATCACTTGTCCTCCTCACGGGAATTTGAACACATACATATGTATTATAACACAATTCTGCCGCAAATGCAAGCATTTTACGCAAAGGCAGCACAACAATTTTTATCGGCGTTCACACAAAGTTCAGTATATTGTTATTGCAATTCGACAAAATGTATGATATAATAGTAAAGATAATATTATATATCGGATAACGATATACAAATGTCGGATGAACTTGTACATTTGGCGACCTGAGATCGCCAAAAAATTTTGCCCAAAAAAGGTAAAAAAGCCCGGCTGTTCGCAGGCTGCCGGAAGCAACGGAGGAATATTTATGGAAAAACAACCGCAGAAAAAAGTGCTTATCATCGGCTCAGGACCTATTATAATAGGTCAGGCGTGCGAGTTTGACTACTCTGGCACACAGGCGTGCAAGGCTCTGCGCAGTCTGGGTCACAAGATAGTGCTTGTAAACTCAAATCCCGCAACTATCATGACAGACCCCGGCATTGCAGATGTTACCTACATTGAGCCGCTGAACGCAAAGCGTCTTGAAGAAATTATTGCAAAAGAACGCCCCGACTGGCTTTTGCCCAACCTTGGCGGTCAGAGCGGACTTAACCTTTGCTCGGAGCTGGACAAGCTGGGCGTTTTGAAAAAGTACGGCGTGCAGGTAATAGGCGTACAGATAGATGCTATTGAGCGCGGCGAAGACAGGATAGAATTCAAAAAGACGATGAACAAGCTGGGTATCGATATGGCACGCAGCGAAGTGGCATACTCGGTAGACGAGGCGCTTGCGATCGCGGACAAGCTTGGATACCCTGTTGTTCTGCGCCCTGCATACACTATGGGCGGCACAGGCGGCGGCTTGGTATACAACGTTGACGAGTTGAAAACGGTATGCGCGAGGGGCTTGCAGGCTTCTCTTGTGGGTCAGGTACTGGTTGAAGAATCCGTACTCGGCTGGGAAGAGCTGGAGCTTGAAGTCGTCCGCGACAAGGACGGCAACATGATAACCGTTTGCTTTATAGAAAACATAGACCCTCTGGGCGTACACACGGGCGACAGCTTCTGCTCTGCACCTATGCTGACGATACCCGAAGATGTTCAGGCGGAGCTTCAGCGACAGGCATATGCTATAGTTGATGCAATACAGGTAATAGGCGGCACGAACGTACAGTTTGCGCGCGACCCCGAAACGGGCAGGATAATAGTTATAGAGATAAACCCGAGAACTTCGCGCTCATCGGCTTTGGCTTCAAAGGCAACGGGTTTCCCTATCGCGCTTGTTTCGGCAAAGCTGGCTACGGGTCTTACTCTTGCCGACATACCATGCGGAAAGTATGGAAATCTTGCTAACTACAAGCCTGACGGCGACTATGTTGTTATAAAGTTTGCGCGGTGGGCGTTTGAGAAATTCAAGAATGCCGAGGACAAGCTTGGCACACAGATGAGAGCCGTTGGCGAGGTAATGTCTATAGGCAAGACTTACAAAGAGGCTTTCCAGAAAGCTATAAGAAGTTTGGAAAAAGGCAGGTACGGCTTGGGCTTTGCGAAAGATTTTGCGGACAAGAGCAAGGACGAGCTTATAAAAATGCTTTATCAGCCGTCAAGCGAGAGGCAGTTTATAATGTATGAAGCTTTGCGCAAGGGTGCGACTGTTGACGAGCTTTGGGAGCTTACTAAGATAAAGAAGTATTTCATAGAGCAGATGAAAGAGCTTGTTGACGAGGAGAACGCGCTTATTGCAAACAAGGGCAGCGTTCCGCCCTCTGACGTGCTTGCGGCGGCAAAGAAAGACGGTTTCTCGGACAAGTATCTTTCGCAGATACTTGATGTGCCCGAGGAGGACATCAGAAACGCGCGCAAAGCGGCGGGAATTACCGAAGCTTGGCACAAGATACACGTCAGCGGAACGCCCGACGCAGGCTACTACTACTCGACCTACAACACGGAAGATACCTCGGAGGTATCGCAGGGCAAGCCTAAGATACTCATTCTAGGCAGCGGCCCGAACAGGATAGGTCAGGGCATTGAGTTTGACTACTGCTGTGTTCACGCAGCGAACTCTCTGAGAAGCCTTGGTTTCGAGACGATAATGATAAACTGCAACCCCGAGACGGTATCTACCGACTATGACACCTCGGACAAGCTGTACTTTGAGCCGCTGACACTTGAGGACGTACTGAGCATTTACGAAAAAGAAAAGCCTGTAGGCGTTATAGCACAGTTTGGCGGTCAGACGCCGCTGAACCTTGCTGCGGATCTGAAAAAGTACGGAGTTAATATTCTTGGCACGACACCCGAGACCATTGACCTTGCGGAAGACAGAGATCTGTTCCGCGCAATGATGGATAAGCTCTCTATCCCTATGCCGGAGTCGGGAATGGCTGTTACTGTAGATGAGGCTCTTGAAATTGCTGACAGGATAGGCTACCCCGTTATGGTGCGCCCGTCATACGTTCTGGGCGGCAGAGGTATGGAAGTTGTTCACGAGCCGGAAAGCCTGAAAGTATACATGGCAGCCGCGGTTGGCGTTACGCCTGACAGACCGATACTGATAGACCGTTTTCTGCACAATGCTACCGAATGTGAAGCTGATGCTATCAGCGATGGTGAGAACGTGTTCGTGCCTGCGGTTATGGAACACATAGAACTTGCGGGCATACATTCGGGCGACTCCGCTTGCATACTGCCCTCGCTCAACATCAGCGATGAGAACGTAAAGGTGATAAAAGAGTACACAAAGAAGATAGCCAAAGAAATGAACGTTCGCGGACTTATGAATATGCAGTACGCTATAGAGGACGGCAAGGTGTTCGTGCTGGAGGCAAACCCGAGGGCATCGCGCACCGTGCCGCTGGTATCGAAAGTTTGCGGCATACAGATGATAGCTTTGGCGACAGAGATAATAACGAGCGAATTTACACACCGCCCGTCGCCTATTCTCTCTTTGAAAGAAAAGAAATTCTCGCATTACGGCGTAAAAGAGGCTGTGTTCCCGTTCAATATGTTCCCCGAAGTTGACCCGATACTGGGCCCCGAGATGCGCTCTACGGGCGAGGTGCTCGGAATTTCTTCAAATTTCGGCGAGGCATACTACAAGGCGCAGGAGGCAACGCAGACTACGATAAAGACATCGGGCACGGTGCTGATAAGCGTTAGCGACCGCGACAAAGGCGAGCTTGAACAGGTGGCACGCGGCTTCAGCGATTGCGGATTCAAGATAGTCGCGACCAAAGGCACTGCCGACTTTATCAAAAAATGCGGCATTGACTGCGAGAGCGTTCACAAGCTGCAAGAGGGCAGACCGAACATTCTTGACATGATATCGAACGGTCAGGTGGATATAATCATCAACACACCCGACGACAAGCAGGGCACTGCGGACGACAGCTACATCAGAAAGAGCGCGATACGCAGCAGGGTGTTCTATGTTACGACAATGGCGGCGGCAAAGGCTACCATTGAGGGCATAAAGGCTGTTACTAAGCAGTCGCCCGACCATATAAAGTCGCTGCAGGAATATCACAGCGAGATAGTTGATGCATAAGATGAATTAAATTGCGCTGTCGCGCAAACCTGCGGAGCGGTTAAACGCCCCACTATATTTAGTTTTCTTTTCATTTTGAGTGAGCTAATGTTTTTGTGCAACTCTATGCGAGGGGAAAACCATAGGGATATAGGGAGTGTATATGTAAGGCAGGGCGCGCGCTCCACTCCCTACCCTAAGGTTTTCCCCTCGCGCTCTCTTTTCCTTACCCACACCTACGACCACGCGCTGAGCCTTGGTGGTATTTCGCGACCTCTTCACTCGGAACTTCGTTGCTTTGTGGAGGAGGCTAAAGAGATAAATACGCATCGGTTTCGTTTGCAAGGCAAAAGAGGTCAGTAGTGCGGGAAATTGATTTGAAACGTACTGCGGAAAACTCGCAGTACAGACAAGCTCCAACTTCTTGCCTCTTGCTTCTTAATCTAAACCGCAGAAAAAACGGCTTTGCTCAAATGCAGCAAAACCGTTTCTTACTTCTAACATCTAACTTCTTACCTCTAATAGCGGATACCAAAATAACGGTATCCGCATTTTTGTATAACATATAAATATCAGAACCACAGACCGTAATGCTCCAAGACTATTTTTATGCCGATAGCTATGAGTATAATGCCGCCTGAAAGCTCTGCGCGAGAACGGTATTTATCGCCGAAAACGCTGCCGACCTTTACTCCCACCGCGGAAAGCACAAACGTAGTTACGCCTATGAACGTTACCGCGACGGGGATATTCACGCTTTTCAGCATTGCAAAACCCACGCCGACCGCCAAAGCATCAATACTGGTGGCAATTGCCATTATGAACATGACCTTGAAAGACAGCGAACCGTCGGTATCGTCGGTCTCCTTTGAAAGCGCCTCGCGTATCATGTTTATGCCGATAAGCGCAAGCAGTGCAAAGGCTATCCAGTGCGAAACGGAATTGACGACATCTGCAAAGGCAGAGCCGAGAAAGTAACCCAGCGTTGGCATAAGCGCCTGAAAGCCGCCGAACCACAGCCCGACTATACACATATTTTTAAGGCTGAGTTTTTTCATTGAAAGTCCTTTGCAAATAGAGACTGCAAAGGCGTCCATTGAAAGACCTACTGCAAGTATAAAAAGCTCTGTAATTCCCATTTATGTATCTCCCAAAAAAAGCTTATATAAAATATTACTGCTATCTTTACAAAATTATTCGTATAAAATACATTATACTATTGCTTTGTGCGTATGTCAAGAATTTAAGGCAGAAAATGTATAAACGGCTGTCACTCGGCTAAAACTATTAAAAAACCGAGGGGAGATACTGTTATTATGCGAATGACAAGACGCGGAAAGATCCGCCTGATAGTATTTACGATAGCGGCGCTTGTGATACTCTTAGTGCGCAACGTGGTGCTTATGAGCGAGAACAGGCACGCAAACCTTATTCTGGAAAGCTCATATCTGCGCGCTATGGAAGATCTTTCGGCTGCGGCAGACAACATAAACACAACGCTTTCAAAAGAACTTTGCGCAGGCAGCGCGGCTATGCAGTCGAAACTGTCGGCACAGCTTTTATCTGAAGCTTCAACGGCTAAAAATGCTTTGGCGCAGTTGCCTGTTGAGCAGCTGGAGCTTAGCAACACCTACAAGTTTTTATCGCAGGTGGGCAACTATGCGACATACCTTTCTGACAAGTCGTCGGGCGGTGAAAAGCTTACCGATGAAGAATATGAAACGCTGAAAAAACTCAGCGGCTATGCGCAGAAGCTTTGCGGCGATATGTGGTCTATAGAGCAGATGATAAACAGCGGTGAGCTTTCGCCCGAAAATGTGGTAGATTCTTTAGATCATTCTGCGGCTGACGAGGGAGAGATAAGCGTTACTGACGGTTTTGCAGACTTTGAAGACGGTTTTGAAAGCTACCCTACGCTTATTTATGACGGGCCGTTTTCCGATCATCTTCTGCAAAGAAAGCCGCTTATGACCGAAAACGCTGAGGCTGTTTCGGAGGGTTACGCGCAGGCAAAGGCGTGCAAGGCTCTTGCTGTAAAACCCGATGAACTGACCGCTTCCGAGGGAGAGGCTGGCAATATGCCCTCATACGTTTACAACACCGAAACCGGCAGTGTGGCGGTAACGAAAAACGGCGGCTATATATCGTATATGCTAAAGTCGCGTACACCCGAAAAGACTGTGATAGATGCCAAAAAGGCTATATCGCACGCGGACAAGTATTTAGAGCAGCTTGGCGTTGAGAATATGCAGGTGACATACTATGAAACGCTTGGCAACGTATGCACTGTAAACTACGCATACCGTGACGGAAACGTGCTGTGTTACACCGATCTTATTAAGATAAAAGTTGCTATGGACAACGGCGAGATACTGGGATTTGATGCACGCGGATTTTTGGTAAATCACAAAGAGAGGTCGTTTGAAAGCCCGAAGATAAGCAGCGACAAGGCGGCTGAAAATGTATCTAAACATCTGGAGATGAAAAATGTAAGGCTGTGCAACATTCCGCTGGACAACACGAAAGAATGTTACTGCTATGAGTTTACCTGTCTTAACGACGAGGGCAGGCACGTGCTTGTCTATATCGACTGCATGACGGGCGAAGAAGCGCAGATACTGATGCTGTTTGAAAGCGACAGCGGAGTGCTGGCACAATAAACTTAGAAAGGAAAAGCTTATGAACACTGTATTCAAAGAAAGTCAGACGAGAGAGAACCTTATGAGGGCGTTTGCAGGGGAATGTCAGGCACGGACGAGATATGACTTTGCGGCTTCGCAGCTGAAACAAAAGATGTACGTTGTCAGCGCGCTGTTTAAGTTTACAGCAAATCAGGAGCGCGAACACGCCGAAATTTTCTACGGGCATTTGCAGCCGAGCGCAGGCGACAACATTCACGTAGACGGCGGCTACCCTGTGGACATCTCAAACGAGGCTGCCAAGCTTTTGCGAATGGCTGCGCACAATGAGAACGAGGAGCACGACATCGTGTATGCATCGTTCGGCAAGATAGCGCGCGAAGAGGGATTCGGCATGATAGCGCAGGATTTTGAAAACATTGCGAAGATAGAAAAAACGCACGCGCAGCGTTTTGAATACTTTGCCGACCTAATCGAGCAGGGAAAGCTGTTTGTTTCAGATACGCAAACGAAGTGGATGTGCCTTAACTGCGGAAATGTTATCGAGGGCACGCAAGCGCCGCCGATATGCCCTGTATGCAAGCACGACCAGGGGTATTTCATCAGGCTGGAGCTTACGCCTTGGTGCGGCGAATAGCTAACAGTATAAATAAATATACCGCTTTGCAGATTTTGCAGGGCGGTATTTTCTTACATAAAAAGCCTTACTGCGGCACATGAAACGACAAAGCCCGTGATATCGGCAGCTATGGCGCACAGCAGCGTATGGCGGATATTTTTCACTTTTGCCGCGCCATAGTACACCGCGACTGTATAAAACGTAGTTTCGGTGCTGCCCATTATAACGCTTGCGACCCTGCCTATAAAGCTGTCGGGGTGGTACTCAGTGATGATGTTTTCATACACTGCCAGAGCGCCGCTGCCCGAAAGAGGCCGCAGAAGTGTGAGAGGCAGGCACTGGGGCGGAAAGCCGAGGACTTTTGCAGCAGGCGAAATTATATTTGTAAAAAAGGCGACAACACCCGATGTATTGAGCATACCTATGCAGGTCATCAGAATTATAAGGGCAGGCAGGATATCGAACGCGACTTTGATATTCTCTGCCGCGCCGCTGAGAAATTCTTCAAAGATATCGACTTTTTTATATATGCCATAGACGAAGACAACGGCGACGACCATAGGGATAACAAACGATGTTATTTTCACTTTTATCCCCTGCCCTTTCGTTTTGAGATGCCGTTTATAGTAAGAGTTAAAGTTACACCCACCGTGAGCGCACAGGCAGCCGAGAACAGTATTGCAGGCAGGACATCGAGCGGTGCGCTGCTGCCGTGCGTAAGGCGCAAAGTTGCAACGGTTGTTGGCAAAAGCTGCAATGATGCGGTATTTATCACGACGAGCATTATCATGTTGCCTGTGGCTGTGCCGTTTGAGTGTTCTTCTTCCGCGAGAGCTTTCATAGCTTTTATGCCAAGCGGAGTTGCGGCGTTGCCCAGCCCCATAAGGTTTGCGGTGATGTTCATTACTATTGCTGAAAAAGCCTCGCCGCTTTCGTTTATGCCTTTGAACAGCACTTTCAGAAACGGTCTGAACAGGGCTGATATTTTTCTGACCAGACCGCTTTTTTCTGCTATTCTCATAACGCCGCCCCAGAATGCCATTGTACCCAAAAGCGTAAGTGTAAGCTGAACGGCATCTTGTGAAGCGGACAAAACGGAATTTGAAAGCCCCTCCGCACTGCCGTTTACGGCGGCAAAAATGAGCGACAAAACTGCCGACAAAAACAGAAAATACTTTATGTTTATCTCTCCTTTTTCGTGTTTACAGGACAAAATACTATGAAAACTGTAATTCATATGCCATTTAGCAACTTAATATAGATATTTACGACAAATGCAGGGTTGATTTTTTATATAATTCGACAAAAATCATCTCGCACTATTGACATTTATTGTTATGTAAGGTAAAATGATATTGTAGATTTTATTGTACAGGAGGATCACACTATGAAAGCAACAGGTATCACCAGGCAGATAGACGGTCTGGGCAGAATCGTTCTGCCTAAAGAGCTTCGTAATTCTTTTGAAATCAACACGAATGACGCTCTTGAGATCTATACTGAGGACGACAAGATCATTCTTCGCAAGCTTCAGAGAACGTGCGTTTTCTGCGGCGGCAAGGAAGACACTATGGAATTCAGCGGCAAGGCTCTTTGCGAGAAGTGCCTTAACAGACTGATACAGTTCCAGAGCGTACTTACTTCCAAGTAATTGTCACATCTGCTAATGGCAGCCGAGGAGAAAGATTCCTCGGCTGTTTTATTTATATGCTAAAAAAAATTAAAAATGCCGACACGAAAGATCGCATCGGCATAGACATTTTAAGTTAGTTGTTGTGATGTTTATATCATCTCTGCTGGCATATAAGCCTTATCGCGGTACGCTCCATTCCGTTGATCTCAACAACGGTGAATGCCGGAATACAAACCATATCGATACCCATAGGCGCTAAGTAACCACGCGCGATCGCTACCGCTTTGATCGCTTGATTGGCGGCTCCGGCTCCGACCGCCTGCACCTCTACTTCATTTTGTTCCTTTATCACTCCGGTGATCGCGCCAGCGACCGAATTCGGAACGGAACGGGCTGACACTTTCAGTATATCCATATAGACCTCCAATCCTTTGTCGATTACGTTCGCTCTCCCGGTATAGCTCCCGTTTATATTATAATATACTATCGGCAGAAAATTTTCAAGGTGTTGGCGATAAGTTTGTTAATTACCGCCAAATTATTCGCTCAATTTTGTTAGCTTTGCCTAGTTTCTCGTCAAAGTCAACAACGACTGCATTTATAAAACACGGGTTATGGCTTTCGGTAAATCTTACAGGGAAATGCAGTCTTTGTTTATTTATTGCTATACTGCTCTCTATCCCGAGGACGGAAAGCTCTGCGCCTGTCATACCGGTATCTGTTATATACGCGGTATGATCTGAAAGAATGGTCTCATCGGCGGTCTGCACATGGGTATGCGTACCGAAGACTGCCGTGACTTTTCCTGCAAGATACTGACCCATAGCTTTCTTCTCTGAAGTCGCCTCGGCGTGGAAATCTATAAAAATATTCGGAGTGTCAAGCTTTTCAAGAATGCTGTCTATACAAGTGAAAGGGTTATCCAGCGCGTCCATATAGACAACGCCTTGCAGATTTACAACGGCTATTTTGCAGCTGCCTTTATCAAGCACCGTTACGCCGTGACCTATAACGCCGTCGGGGTAATTTGCAGGTCGCAGCAGCGTTTCGTTTATATCGTACATTTCGATACACTCGCGCCGCTTAAAGCAATGGTTGCCCGTTGTTATAACGTCAACGCTCATACCGAAAAGCTGCATCATAGAAGGCTTGGTGATACCGTTGCCGTTTGCGGAATTTTCACCGTTGACGACGACAATATCTACACCGTACTCCTTCCTTAAATTGTAAATATGCTTTTCAAGAAAATCGCAGCCGTGCTGACCAACGACATCTCCCACAAACATCAATTTCATAATATCACCTTACTTTTTTTGATATAGCGCACACTTCAGTTGTAAGATATAAGATAAAAAAGGCTGCCGTACATAACTTGATATGTATAGCAGCCTTGTGAAATAAATGCTTAGTTTACTGCGGTGGTCACTGTGCCCTGCCGATACCGATAGCTTTCAGATTGTTTTCGATAAGCCAGCCTTTTGATGCAGGCACTATTTTTTCAAGCGCCTTGCGGACGGTCTCATCGCTGAACATACCTGTTGCCTCGAGAACCTTGCCGAGCAATATTATATTTGCTCCCTTGGGGAGTTCGTTTTCAGTCTCAAGCTGTGTAGCCTGAACATAGTAGCAGTCGATATCCTTTCTGTCGGAAACGCTTTCTACAAGGGTGGAATCCACGAAAGCTTTACCGCCTGCTTTTACTTTGCCGATGAATTTATCGAACGACGGCTGATTGAGAGCCACGAAAACGTTAGGCTCAGTTACCAGCGGAGAACCTATAGGCTCGTCTGAGATACATACCGAGCAGTTGCAAGTACCGCCCCTCATCTCAGGGCCGTATGACGGCAGCCAGGATACTTCTTTGTTCTCCATAAGCGCACAGTAAGCGAGAAGTTTTCCTGCGAAAAGCACGCCCTGTCCTCCGAAGCCTGCAAGCAAAATATTATAGTTCATTACTTGTTGCCCTCCTCTGCTGTTATATCCTTATATACGCCCAGAGGATAGTAGGGTATCATTTCCTCTCTGAGTCTTTCAAGGGCTTTAAGAGGAGTAAGTCCCCAGTTAGTAGGGCAGGTAGAAAGCACTTCAACAAGTGAGAAGCCTTTCTTATCTCGCTGGTTCTCAAATGCTTTTCTTATAGCGTTCTTAGCCTCTCTGATATGGGGAACGCTGTCTACTGCAACTCTCTGTGCGAGAGCGGTGCCGGTAAGCGTTGCGAGCATTTCCGATACTCTTACGGGGTAGCCTGCAAGCTCGGGGTCACGACCATACGGGGTGGTCTGCGTTACCTGACCGGGGATGGTGGTAGGCGCCATCTGACCGCCTGTCATGCCGTATATAGTATTATTTATAAAGATAACGACAATATTCTCGCCTCTTGTAGCGGCGTGTACTGTTTCGGCAGTACCTATTGCGGCAAGGTCGCCGTCGCCCTGATATGTAAACACGAACTTATCGGGGTTTGTTCTCTTAACGCCTGTTGCAACTGCCGGAGCTCTGCCGTGAGGAGCTTCTATCATATCGCAGTTAAAATAGTTATATGCCATTACCGAGCAGCCAACGGGGCATATGCCGACGGTATCGCCCTCGATACCCATTTCGTCAATTACCTCTGCTACCAGTCTATGCACGATACCGTGAGTACAGCCGGGGCAGTAATGCAGCGGAACGTCGCACAGAGCCTTGGGTCTTTCAAATACGACTGCCATTAGTTATTACCTCCCATTGCTTTGATCTTTTCGAGCACCTCGGCAGGCGTGGGTATAACGCCGCCTGTTCTTCCGAAGAACTCAACGGGCTTAGCGCAACTCAGCGCCAGCTTTATATCGTCTATCATCTGACCCATAGACATCTCTACAGAAAGCACTTTTGAAGCGTTTGCGCAGGCTTTCTGCACTTCCTTTTCGGGGAACGGCCACAGTGTCTTAGGTCTGAACATACCGACCTTTATGCCCTGCTCTCTTGCCTCGTTTACTGCGCTCTTTACAACTCTTGCGGTAGCGCCGAAAGCACACACTACTATATCTGCATCATCGGTAAGATAAAGCTCTGCATCGGTCTCTTTTCCCTTGATTATATCATACTTTGCATATCTGTCAACTACGGTCTTTTCGAGTTCCTCGGGGGTGAGATAGAGAGAATTTATAATGTGGTGCGCTCTCTTATTCTTATGACCGTTTGCAGCCCAGCTTGACTTATCGGGCATTTCGACTGCTATTTCAGGGAATGAAACGGGTTCCATCATTTGACCTAAAAGACCGTCAGCAAGTATCATTGCAGGCATACGGTATTCATCAGCCTTATTGAAAGCCTTGACTACCATATCCACCATTTCCTGAACGGAAGCAGGCGCGAACACAAGCAGGTGAAAATCTCCGTGACCTAAGCCCTTTGTAGCCTGCCAGTAGTCAGCCTGAGAGGGCTGTATGCCGCCCAGACCCGGGCCGCCTCTTTCAACGTTTATTATAACGCAGGGCAGGTCTGAACCTGCTATGTAAGAGATACCCTCGCTTTTAAGTGAAATTCCCGGCGAAGAGGAAGATGTCATTGCTCTTACGCCTGTTGAAGCCGCACCCAGCACCATATTGATAGCGGCTATCTCAGACTCCGCCTGCAAGAACACGCCGCCGTTTTTGTGCATATTCTTTGCCATATATGCGGCAAGCTCCGTCTGAGGTGTTATGGGGTAACCGAAGAAACATTTACAGCCTGCACGCATTGCTGCCTCTGCAAGCGCTTCGTTACCTTTCATCAAATTCTTTTCCAAAGTTCTTAACTCCTTTCGGTACTGTTTTACGTCTTACTTTTCAACTGTTATACAGCAGTCGGGGCACATCATGGCGCACATAGCGCAGCCCACGCAGGCGCTCTCGTCGATACATTCGGCGGTAAAATAGCCTGCCTTGTTACGCTTTTCCTTGTTGATCTCAATGATCTTCTTAGGGCAGGCATTCGCGCAGAGCCCACAGCCTTTACAGCGCTCGGCTCTTACAGTCATCTTTGCCATTTAACACACTCCCATCAGTTTTATTCAAGCAGCAATAAGCTGTTGTAAGCTAAATATCTTTTGCCCATATGGGCTTTATAAGGACTTTTACATTTTTAAAACGCCTATCTTCAAGACCCAGATAATCCGGCGCGGTATTGAAAGCCACGGGCAGACCGACCTTTTGCGAAAGCTCTTTGGCATATTCAAGCGAACTTTCAACTATCTCTTTGGTGGTCTCCTCGCCGAGGTTTGAATTGTTAACGATACCCGTATGCTTCAAGTGCGAGGCGTTTTCTATTTTATACATAAGCTCCTGCGCTTCATAAGGCTCTCTTGTCATATACCTGAATCTGTTGACAACATACAGCATTTCAAGGTTGCCGCAATCTTTGAGCTGCTGGGCAAATCTGCCCAAAGCAACTGCGCCGTCGTCGTCGCCGCCGACATCTACAATAAGGTGAACGTCTTCTTTTGCGGCGATAAGCCCGAGGTCAAAATTGAGCGCAGGGATATCGAGGTTTGTATTTGCATAAGAGGGCGCAATTAGCTCTATACCCTTTTCGCCGAAGAAGTCTTTAAGGTCGGCGGTCCTGAAATACGGGTTCACTATATCAAGGTCAACTACCGTTACATTCTCGCCGTTTTGAGCTCCCTCAAGAGCCAAGTTTGCCGAGATGTTCGATTTACCGCTGCCGTAATGACCCGTTATAACGGTTACCTTATGCAAATCTATCTACCTTTCATTGTAACATTCTTAGTAACATTCTTATATTATAACATAAAAGCGAAAGCGTTATGTTATAATTGTCCGATACGTCGGGAACAGACCCTTTGGTCTGCGTATCGACGAGGACATAAATATATAATAAAATCATATGTGATTTTATTATAACACATTTTCCGCGCAATTGCAACACAAAAATGCAGGAAATTTATTCGTCGCCGTCATAATCGTCATCATAGTCATCGTCATCGTCGTCATAATAACGGTCGCGGCGGCGGTTTCTTCTCAGCACCATAATTGCGGCAAATATCAGCACATACACCAGCACTGCGCCGACCGCAACGATAATTGCGATTTTTATAGCTGCGGAATCTTTGAAAGAAGCTGCGACTTTTACATCAGATTTTATTTCGTCGCGCTCGACTGCGGCTGTTGACACGAGATCAATTTTTGCTACCGTCTGACCGTCATAGGTAAGCTCTATAGAACCAAGCGGCTGACCCACTGTAACGGGGGCAACAACGCTCTGATTAAGAGTTATCTTTTGCTTTATCTGCGATTTATCTACATTTTTAGGCCACAGCTGAGAATACGACATTGACGGCTTTACGGTAACGTAGCTGGCGCCCTTGCCATATTCAACGGGAACTTCGCCCATTTCGGAAGCGGTATCGAGAATGGTAGCATATTCGAGGTTTTCAAAAGCCCATTCGTACAGCGTGACATGGTCTATACAGTTATACATGGTATCTTCGCCCTCCTCGTTGACGGCAGGCGCGCCCATGCTTACTATAAGATAGGTATAGCCGTTTCGGGTAGCGGTAGAAACAAGGCATCTTCCCGCGGCATCGAGAAAACCTGTCTTTATACCCTTTGCAAATCTGTAATAATAGTCAGAACCCTCAACCAACATTTTATTAGATGTTATAAGGTGCGTGCCGTCGGGGTGTTCTTTTGTAGGCGACATATCATACTCAGCCTGATTGCATATCGTCATGAACAGGTCGTACTTATTCATAACATACTTTGTCAGCAGCGCCATATCCTCGCAGGTGGTATAGTTATTTTCCGCAAAAAGACCGTGGGTATTTGAATAGTGGGTGTTGGTCATGCCTATTTCTGCGGCTTTAAGGTTCATTTTCTCAACAAAGGCATCAATGCTTCCGCACATATCTATAGCGAGAATATTTGCAGCCTCGCAGCCCGAGGGAACCATAAGCGCGCACAGCAGATCGTAATAATTTACCTCCTCGCCGCGCTTTATATCGGCATTTGAGCAGCCCGTACCCTCCAGCTCGTTGAAAGCATCATAGCCGCCGACTGCTGTTTTAGAGCGCAGCACATCTTCATCACCGTTGTTTGCCTCTAAGACTAAAAGGCAGGTCATTATTTTGGTAAGCGATGCAGGCACTCTTTGCTGGTCGGAATTTTTGGAATACACGACATCGTCTGTATCGAGGCTTATCATATACACCGCCTCGGAATATATCTTGAGGTCGTTATCAAAGGTTATCGCCTCGGCGGTCATCTGCACGGGCATTACCATGGCTATTACTGCCACAGCCGTACACAATGCCGTCAGCAGCGATACAAATGACAAAATTCTTTTCTTTACTTTCATTTTACGTCTCCTTACCTGTTTATTCTGTAAACGAACGCGTTGCCTTTTTTGCCGATATTTTCGGCTATACCTAAGTATACGAGCATATTTATTATCCTGCGCGATGCACCCGTATCTGTATGAGCAAGTTTAGCAAAATCTTTGTTTGTAAACTCATCTTGCAGCCCCTTTGGTATGAACTGCCTGTAGTCGTCTATGCTGTCAAACTCTATCTCGTCTATAAGCGATATGGGTATCCTGTCGCAGCGTGTAGAGCCTTTTTTCTTGTTTTTTCTGCTTCGCCTGCCGCTTAAAAAGCGTATCTCTTCAAGCTCCAGCAAACACAGTCTTAAATGAAACCTCGGGTTATCAAGCGCATAGCGTATTACATAAAGCTCTCTTGCGCAGTCGTACATGGTGAGTTTTTGCGGCGACTTTCTTCTATCTGAAAGTTCGCCTGTTTCTAAATCGAGCCACCGAAGATATTTTACTGCCGCCATAGGGTAAACGACCGTTACATCGCAGTATTCCAAAAACACATCGAGTTTTTTTATAAGCTTGCCAAAATTCGCGGTCTGTATCTCTATTATGCCCCTCTCGCCGACTATATCGGCAACAAAGCTGCCTACTTTTATCTCTTGATTGCCGCCGTATGGTTCATAATAGTTTTTAAGCACGGCATGGAGCGTTTTTTCGCCCAGTGTGCCTATGCCGCCCGTTACTCGCTCGCCGCCCATGACCTTTTCACAGGCCTTGGCAAATTCTTCTTTGCCCATATCAGCGTTTTTTATCCTGCTCTATCAGTATCTTTATGGCTCTTACCGCACATTCTATCGCACGGGTAGAATCATAAGTGATATTGTCTTCCAGACCCTGTTTTGAGCGTTCAACATTCCAAAGGGCTGTAAACACCGCGCCTCTGCGCTTTTTATGTGCTGTACACACAGCGAACACCGCCGCGCTTTCCATCTCGCTTGTAAGGCAGCCGCAGCGCAGATAGCTGTCCCACCTCTGCATAATATCGGCAGACATGGGCGATGCCTGCGGCTCAACTTCGCCGTAAAAGCTGTCTTTTGAGTGTACCGTGCCTATATGGTATCTGTTACCCACTTTTTCGGAAGATGTTTTCTCGGCAGCCTGTTTGAGAGCCTCTACAACTTCAAAGCTCGCGGTGCAGGGGTAATCTTTAGGAAGATACTCATACGAAGTTCCCTCTCCTCTGACAGATGCCAGCGCGATGATAAGATCTCCGCCCGAAACTTCTATATCCATGCCTCCGCTCGTGCCTATGCGTATAAAGGTATCAGCGCCGCATTTTATAAGTTCTTCAACGGCTATTGCAGCCGACGGGCCGCCTATGCCCGTTGAGCATACTGTAACTTTTTCGCCGTCCAGCGTGCCGGTATACACATTATACTCGCGGTTGCACGCCACCTGCTTTGCGTTTTGCAGATACTGAGCTATCTTTGGTACTCTGCCGGGGTCGCCGGGAAGTATAACATACCTGCCGACCTCATCGGGCAGCGTTTGTATATGGAATTGTCTTTCGCCGTCCATTATGCTTGCCATAAAAGCACCTCTTACTTATCAATTTTCATTGAGATGTCAAAAGCCTTTACCGAATGTGTAAGCGCGCCTAGGGAGATTATATCAACGCCCGTCTGCGCTATTTCTTTTATGTTCTCCTCGGTAACGTTGCCCGAAGCCTCTAAAAGGCTCTTGCCGTTAGTTATTTCAACGGCTTTTTTCATATCGTCAACGCTCATATTATCGAGCATTATTATCTCTACATTAAGTGAGAGCGCTTCTTTAAGCTGCTCTAAATTTCCTACCTCAACTTCTATCTTAGTGGTATGACCCATTTTTTCGCGCAGCTTATTTACTGCCGCGGTTATCGAGCCGTAGGCGTCAATATGGGTATCTTTCAGCATGGCGCAGTCGGAAAGATTATATCTGTGGTTCTTGCCGCCGCCTACTATTACAGCATACTTTTGCAGCACCCGAAGCCCGGGAAGTGTCTTTCGTGTGTCTGCAATGCTTGCTTTTGTGCCCTCAACCAGCTTTACACACCTGTTTGTGGCGGTAGCTATACCTGACATATGCTGGATAATGTTAAGAGCCGTTCTTTCGCCTTTGAGCAGGGCGCGCGTTTTGGCTGTGAACCTTGCTATGATATCGCCTTTTTTAACGCTCTCGCCATCGTGAATGTATATCTCGCTTTCAGCTTCGCTGTCAAGCAGTTCAAACACCCTTGCGGCTATATCGATACCGCACAGAACGCCGTCTGCCTTGGCTACATACCTAGCGGTAGAAACGCTGTTTTCTTCAACAAGATAGTCTGTCGAAACATCGACATAATTTATATCTTCCAAAAGGGCGGTCTTTATAATATCGTCTATCTGAAACTGCATAAGGCGCATAACAAATACCTCCAAAAATTATTTACGTTTATATTTTTCTACAAGCTTTTCTATTACCCAGAATACCAGCCTTATCCACAGCGTGCAGGCTGTAACGCAGCAAAAGCATAATGTGCGGTCATCAATCATGCCGTTTAAGCGTGCTATGCTGCCGAAACACTCGGCTATGTAGGCAGGTATAGCAACCGAGAAAAGCGCGGTGCTGAACTTGCTTATTACCTCGTCGCTTTGATATGTTTTTACATAGAAAAACTTCTCTATTCCCACTTCAAGAAAACATGAAAGATACCCTGCTAAGGCATACGCAGCCCACTGACCGTAAAACCTTGCTTCTATCAGAAACGCCCACAATATATACCACGCCATTGATATTATGAACAAAGCGAGGTAATAAAATTTTCTCTTACCTGACATTGTTGCGCGTTATCTCGGCGTTTTCGCTGGCTATTGCCTTTGTTTCTTTTAAGATTATGAACGCCACCGTTGCAAGACTTCTGGCTTCAACATAGTCTTTATCTACCTTGAAATTGCCCTTATCGAGAAACTCTTTTATCTCTTTTACCCTTTCATAGCCCTCAAAAATGGCGTTTACGTTGGGCATTACAAAGTATGCCCGCTGCATAATGGCGCGTATCTCGGTACGCAGACCTTTCGGTATATGCGGCGCGTTCAGGTCGTGGGTAAAGCAGTCCTGCGGATCGAAAGAATTTGAAAATCTTCTGCCGTTTATCTGCATAGCCGCTCTGCGAGAGAACACCAGCGCTTCAAGCAGAGAATTAGAGGCAAGCCTGTTATTGCCGTGAACGCCCGTATGTGAACACTCTCCGCAGGCGTAAAGACCGTCTATCGATGTCTGCGAATGGCTGTCAACGTTTATGCCGCCCATAAGGTAATGCTGGCATGGGAAAATAGGCACTAAGTCTTTCGTCATATCATAGCCTGCTTCAAGCAGATTTGAATATATCATAGGAAAACGCTTTTTGATAAATTCGGGGTCTTTATGGGTGATGTCTATATAAAAGTCGTCGCTGCCGGTTTTCTTTGCTTCAAAAATTATGGAATGTGAAACCACATCTCTCGGCGCAAGCTCTAAGCGTTTGTCATAATCCTGCATAAAGCGTTCTTTATGGCAGTTGCGCAGATACGCGCCCTCGCCCCTTACAGCCTCGGAGATAAGGAAGCACTCCCTAGTTTGTCTGTTATTAAAAGCCGTTGGGTGAAACTGAATATAGCTCAAATTCTTTATCACCGCGCCCATGCCGTATGCAAAGGCAATGCCATCGCCCGTTGCGATAGCGGAATTGGTGGTGTATTCATAAACTCTGCCTATGCCGCCTGTTGCAAGTATGGCATACTGTGATGCATATGTTTTATACTCGCCGTCTTTAAGTATATCGAACACAAAGCCGCCGTTTATCCTCTTTATGCCGCAAAGCAGCGCATTATCAAGGATATCAACGTTTTCAAGCCCTTTTACTACCTTTTGCAGCTTGATAACTATCTCATGTCCCGTGGCATCGGCATGGTGGAATATTCTGTGTCTGCCGTGACCGCCCTCCAGCGTTCTGTGGTAGTCGCCGTCGGGTGTCTTGTCAAACTCCACGCCGTACTCTATAAGCCTTGCTATATCTATTTTAGCTTCGTTTACAAGTATATCGGTAGTAATGGGGTTGTTCTCAAAGCCGCCAGCGACGAAGGTATCGTGCTCGTGAAGTTCGGGGCTGTCGTTCGGCGAATTATACACGCCTGCTATACCGCCCTGCGCGAGGTTTGAATTGCAAAGCTCAAGATCGCCTTTGCATATCATAAGCACCCTGCGCTCTCTTGAAAGATTTATTACCGCGGAAAGACCTGCTGCCCCCGCGCCTACTACAACGACGTCATATTTTTCCATAAAAGCCGCTCCGTTCATAATGCTGAATTTCTGAAAGAACATACTTATTATATTATACAACATTTTTTCAAAGATTTCTATAGTGTTTTGCTATATTTTATACGAATTATTTTCACGCAATATGTTTAGAATATATAAAAACGCTCCAAAAAGTCAACAAATCTCTTTACAAAAAGAAAAAAATGGTTTATAATTAAATCAGTAAATATTTTTGGAGGGTGAAAGACATGGATCAGCTTGAAAAATTATTCCCGGTAGGAGACACCATTGCACCTATTTCTAAAGATAATGTTATGTCGCTCGTAATAGCGATAGTTATCTATGTTGTAGTAGGCGCGATAATAGGCGTACTGATAGGCGTGCTGAGTTCTATTCCCATTGTGGGAATTATCTTCGGCATAATCGGTGCTCTTGTTGAGATCTACGTTCTTGGCGGAATAATAATGTCTGTGGTAAGATTTTTAAAGTAACAAAACCGGCATGGGCGAGCCGCTGTCACAATGGCGGCTCGTCTTATTTTTTAAGGAGTTATTTAAGCGATGCACGACAACACCGAAAACAGGTCAAAAATAGTGGCGGTATGCGTTGACACGGGCGAATTTGATGCTCAGCGCTCTATGGAGGAGCTTTGCAGCCTTATTGACACCGCAGGCGGTGAGGCTGTGGCGAGCATAATTCAGAAGCGACCCTCTTTTGATACGGCGACCTGCATAGGCTCGGGCAGGCTGGAGGAGCTGGCGGAGCTTTGCCAAACTCTGGAAGCTGACATGATAGTATTCGACCACGAGCTGACCGCCACGCAGATAAGGAACATAGAGAGCGTTTGCGGCGTTTTCACCATTGACCGCACCATGCTGATACTTGATATTTTCGCTCAGCGCGCGGTAACGCACGAGGGACGTTTGCAGGTGGAGCTTGCGCAGAACAAATACCGTCTTGCAAGGCTGACGGGCATGGGTGTTAAGCTTTCACGGCTTGGCGGCGGCATTGGCACGCGAGGCCCGGGCGAGAGCAAGCTGGAAGTTGACAAGCGACACATCAGGGCGAGGATACAAACTCTTTCACGGGAGCTTAAAGAGATAGAAAAGCGCAGGGCTTTGCTTCGCGGAAAGAGAAAGAAAGACGGCGTGCTTACCTGCGCGATAGTGGGTTACACAAATGCAGGAAAATCTACCTTACTTAACACTATGACACAGGCAGGGGTGCTTGCGGAAGACAAGCTGTTTGCGACGCTGGAAACTACCTCGCGCGCGATAGAGCTGCCCGACGGCAGGAGCGTTACGCTGATAGACACGGTAGGGCTTATAAGCCGCCTGCCGCATCAGCTGGTGGAGGCGTTTCGCTCAACGCTGGAGGAGGCTGCCTCTGCCGATGTGATAATACACCTTTGCGATGCTTCTGACGAGGCTATGAGCGAAAAAGCGCAGGTCACATTAAATCTTCTGAAAGAGCTGGGCTGCGAGGGAATACCGATAGTTACGGTGCTTAACAAGTGCGATAAACATGGCGGCTTTGAAAGCGGCGGAGAGGTCATAAAGATATCGGCAAAGACGGGCGAGGGCATTGACAATATGCTGCACGCTCTGCAAAAGGCTCTGAGACCGACGGCGCAGCGAATGAAAGTTTTGCTGCCGTATGACAAGAGCGGACTTGTGAACAAGATACTCAGCTGCGACGGCAAGATATTTTCGCAGGAATACACAGAAAGCGGAATTTTGCTGGACGCGCTTATTGACAACACCACGGCATATATTTTTGAAGAATACAGGATATGAACATTACGCCGGATCTTGGGGAGGATAGGCAGCTTAATGATACATACAAAAAAGATAATAATTGTCATATCTGCGGTTTTGGCGGCGGCTATGATGACTTCATGCGTGAGAGCAGATACCATAGCCGAAAACATGGCGGCAGATGATGTGTGGTACACTGTTACCACAACGCCGACAGTAACCACGGTGCAGACGACAACAAAGCCTGCGGTCACTACTACAGAACCGACGACCACAACTACTACAACTACAACCACTACGACCACTACCACAACAACGACAACAACTACTACAACCACCACTACAACAACTACTGCCACTACGACCGCCGCAACTGCCGCACCGATAACGCAGCCGCCTGTTACGACTGCCGCTACCATGCCGCAGGTATACGCCGCGCCTGATCACGAACAGTACGGGGGAAGTTACATATCGGGATTTCCTTTGATTTATCAGATGCCCGAACTGCCCACAGGTTGTGAGATAACCGCGGCTGCCATGCTTGTGAAGTATGCAGGCATTGCTGTTGACAAAACGACTTTAGCTGTACAGTATATGCCCACACTGGCGAGCCCCTCTCTGCACACGGGCAGTGACGGCAGGACATACGGGGCGGACATGGAGCATTACTTTATAGGCGACCCGACGACCGATCAGGGCTATATTTGCGGCGTACCTGCGATAATGACGGCTCTGGAGAAGTATTTTGCAGATGTTAAAAGTCAGCTTAAACCGAAGAACATCACGGGCAGCACACCCGCGCAGCTTTACGGCATGATAGACAGCGGCACACCTGTTATGGTATGGGTAACGGTCGGCATGGCTGAGCGGCGCACCGTATACGGCTGGTACAGAGATGACGGCGTTTTTATGGACTGGAGCAACAACGACCACGGGGCTGTGCTTATAGGCTATGATGCAGACACCGTTACCATTGCAGACCCTATTGCAGGCATAATAAAATGCGCCAAGCCGAAGTTTGAACGCATTTTCGCACAAAGGGGAAACAAGTGCCTTATACTGGAATAATCAGATAAGGCTTTGTATATATATCAACAGCGGCATTGTTACTACCGAAAGCACGGTAGTGAGCGCGAAAAGCTGCGATGCCGCCTCGGCGTTCTTGCCGAAACGTATGGACATCATAGTGCCCATTGTTGCGGTGGGGCAGGAAAACGCGAGAATAGTTGTGAGCAGCGCAGTTTCGCTTACCCCGAGAAAACGGAATATCCATGTCAGGAAGAACACCAGCACGAGAGGTATTATTACGAGCCTTACGGCGCAGGTGCGGTACAGTCTGACATTTTTTATAGCTTTTAAAAGATTTGACTGCGATATGGAAACGCCTGCTATTATCATGGCAAGCGGCGCGACTGTTTCTTTCATGGATACCATAGCGCTCATGACGACCGATGGGTACTCAAAGCGGACGGCGAAAAGTATCATGCCGAGAAATGTAGCGATTATTGATGGGTTGAGCAGGACTTTTTTAATGGATATCTCTTTTTTGTCGCCCGTTATCATGTACACGCCGTGCGTCCAGACGAGTATCATAAACGCTGAATGGAACGCGGTTATGTAAAAAACGCCCTCAGCGCCGAAAAGTGCATCTGCAAGCGGTATGCCCATAAAGCCGCAGTTTGTGTATATAGCCGAAAATCTTTCTATTATATAGTCGGGGTCTTCTTTGCCTGTAATGCCCTTTTTGCGTATTAAAAGGCAGGCAAGGGCGATGACTATGACGAACCCCAGAAAGCTGATGCCGAGCGTTATGAAAAGCCCTTTGAGCAGCTTCATTGAAAATTCCTGGCAGAAAGACACAAGTATCATCATCGGGGTGAATACGTACATCACGACGTTGGTTATGCTTTTGTTGCCGATATCGGTGATAAGCTTGCATTTATAGCTTATTACGCCTGCTGCAAGAAATATCAGCATTACGACCACTTTCTGAAAAAGCAGCCACGCAAGTTCCATGCCTCATCACCCTTTTCATAATGTAATCAAATTGTCATAAATTGTAACGGAATTGTTGTTGCGTTATGCGAAAAAATGAGTATAATAGAAAGTGAAGAGTAATTATACTCGTTTCATCCTCTCCAAATATAAATTGTTTTATTTAAAGGACTGCTTTATGTAGTCCTTTTTCTTTGTATTTTTATGCCTTTATGCGCCGTAGGAATCGAGGTAATCGCGCATTTTGCCGAGGTATTCCCTGCCCTCTATAATGCCGTCCTCAATAGCTTTTATAATATCCTTGACGGTAACTATCGGGTAGACCTTTACTCCAAACTCGTCATAGGCGTCCTGCACCGCGCTTTTATCGCTGCCGAGGGCTTTTTCCATTCTGTCAACGGTTATTATCATGGCGGTTATATCAACGTTTGCCGCGCCTTTCAGCTTTGGCAGAACCTCTCTCAGCGCCTTGCCTGAGGTCATAACGTCTTCTATAATAACGACTTTATCGCCGTCGCTAAGCTGTGCGCCGACGAACATTCCGCCCTCGCCGTGGTCTTTGACTTCCTTGCGGTCAAAACAATAGGAAGCATCTATGCCGTACTTATTATAAAGAGCGACAGATGCGGCAGTCGCGAGGGGTATGCCCTTATAAGCAGGGCCGAAAAGCGTTTGAACTTCTATATTGTTCTCGTGGATACAGTCGGCATAAAATTCGCCAAGCCTTGCAAGCTGCGCGCCTGTTTTATAGTTGCCCGCGTTCATAAAATACGGGGCTATCCTTCCGCTTTTGAGGGTAAACTCGCCGAACATCAGCACGCCGCTGTCCACCATAAACTTTATGAATTTTTCTTTGTAAGAAAGCTCTTGCATATTAAAAACACCCTTTGCAATTATTATGTAATTATTATTATATCACAGCGTGCGGTATTTTGCAAGAGCAAATGAGAGGCTTATACCTATTGTGCTTATGTACAAAAATAGTTAGCAAAAGCTAACCGAGATTTGTTTACGTATACAATTTTTAAGAATACGCGGCATATTTTTGTTGACAACGGCGGCGCGGCGGTGTATATTTATATTAGAGTTAGGCAAGGCTAACCAAAACGACAAGGAGTGATATTTATGCCTCTTACACTTGCACAGACAGGCACAAGCTGCGTTATAAAGAAGATAGGCGGAAACCCTCAGACGAGAAAATTTCTTGAAAGCTTAGGGTTCGTTGTGGGCGGCACAGTGACGATAGTGAGCGAAGTGGGCGGAAATGTCATCGTAAGCGTTAAGGACAGCCGCGTTGCCGTTTCAAAAGAAATGGCGATAAAAATAATGATATAACAGATATAAAGGGAGGTAATTTTATGCCGACACTTAAAGAAGCGAAGATTGGCGACACCGTAAGGGTGAAAAAGCTTGGCGGCGAGGGCGCGGTAAAGCGCAGGATAATGGACATGGGCATAACTAAAGGTGTGAGCGTTTACGTCAGAAAAGTAGCGCCGCTGGGCGACCCCATTGAAGTTACCGTGCGCGGCTATGAGCTTTCACTTCGCAAGGCTGATGCCGAAAGCATTGAAGTTGAATGACTTATTTTTTTGCTATGCGAGTTAGCATATGCTAACAATATTTTTGAAAGGATTGATATTATGGCGATAAAAATAGCTCTTGCAGGAAACCCGAACACCGGCAAGACTACGCTTTTCAATGCGCTTACGGGCATGAACCAGTATGTAGGCAACTGGCCGGGCGTTACTGTAGAGAAAAAAGAAGGCAAGCTGAAAGGTCACGAAGATGTTACGCTGACCGACCTGCCGGGTATCTACTCGCTCTCCCCTTACACGCTGGAGGAGGTAGTGGCGAGAAATTATCTTATTGAGGAAAAGCCCGATGCTATACTTAACATTATAGACGGCACGAATCTGGAGAGAAATCTGTATCTGACAACGCAGCTGCTGGAGCTTGGCATACCCGTTGTTGCGGCGGTGAACATGATAGACATAGTTCGCAAAAACGGCGACAAGATAGACATAAAAAAGCTCTCACAGCGGCTTGGCTGCAAGGTAGTTGAAATATCTGCTCTAAAAAGCACGGGCGTTTCGGCGGCGGCTGATATGGCTGTAGAAGAGGCGAAAACGGGCGAAGCAAAGCCTGCAACAAAAGACTTTTCGGAAAGCATTGAAAACGCTATTTCGCAGATAGAGCGCATATGCCTTGGCGGTATGGAGGAAAACATTCGCCGCTGGTATGCTGTAAAACTTTTTGAGCGCGACGAAAAGGTAATGGAGGGTATGTCGCTTAGCAAAGCTGACCTTGAAAGCATTGAAAGCTGCATTGCAAGCGTTGAACAGCAGCTTGACGATGACTCGCAGAGCATTATAACTAATGAGAGATACACATACATAGCATCTATTACGGACGCGTGCCTTAAAAAGAAAAGCGCAGGGGCAGCGACTGTCTCTGACAAGATAGACAAGATAGTTACCAACAGGTTTTTAGGTCTGCCGATATTTGCGCTTGTTATGTTCATAGTTTACTATGTTTCAATGGTGACGGTGGGCTCGGCGGCGACAGACTGGGCAAACGACGGGCTTTTCGGCGACGGCTGGCACCTGCTGGGAATAGGCTCGGGAGCTTATGAAGAAGCCGCGGAAGAATACGGCGACAGTGATGCGATAATAAGCGGATTTATTGCAAAAGCAGCGGAAGATGGCAAAGACGTTTCTGCGATAGAAAATGCAGTAGATACCGAGGCTGAGGGTTACAGCACAGAAGCAGCAAACAAGGCTCTGGGCGATCTTGCGGCGATGTTCACAGAGGCTGACACGGCGGTAGTAACGCTGCAAGACGAGGAAACTTTGCAGACGGAAGATGCGACATTCACGGGCGATGACCTTGCAGGGGCTGTAGAGCTTTATGCAAAATACAGCGGCGCGCCAGACCCTGCCAACTACGGCGTATGGGTACCCGGAATACCTGTGCTTATTGAAAGCGGACTTGACGCGATAAACTGCGCTCAGTGGCTGAAAGGTCTTGTGCTGGACGGAATAGTTGCAGGCGTTGGCGCGGTGCTTGGCTTTGTGCCGCAGATGCTGGTGCTGTTCATATTCCTTGCATTTTTGGAAGCTTGCGGCTACATGGCGCGAATAGCATTTGTAATGGACAGAATATTCAGAAAATTCGGACTTTCGGGCAAGAGCTTCATACCCATGCTTATAGGCACGGGCTGCGGCGTACCGGGAATTATGGCGAGCAGAACGATAGAAAACGAGCGCGACCGCCGCATGACGATAATGACTACCACATTTATACCCTGCGGTGCAAAAGTGCCGTTCATAGGCATGATAGCAGGCGCGCTGTTCGGCGGCTCACCTTGGGTAGCAACTTCTTCATACTTCATAGGTGTCGCGGCGATAATCATTTCGGGCATTATCCTCAAAAAGACAAAGCCGTTCTCGGGCGATCCTGCGCCGTTCGTTATGGAACTGCCTGCTTACCATATGCCGACTGTTTCAAACGTACTTCGCTCGATGTGGGAGAGAGGCTGGTCGTTCATAAAGAGGGCCGGCACTATAATACTTCTCTCTACTATACTTGTATGGTTCACATCGTTCTTCGGCTTTGTTGACGGCAGCTTCAGAATGCTCAGCGAGGACGAAATGCAGCACAGCATACTTGCATACATCGGCAGCGCGTTCGCTTGGGTATTCAAGCCCTTGGGCTGGGGCACTTGGCAGGCTACCGTTGCGGCTGTTACGGGTCTTGTGGCGAAAGAAAATATCGTTGGCACTATGGGTATACTTTACGGCGGCGAAATGGCTTACACCAACATGGCGGCGGCTTTCACTGCGGCAAGCGGACTATCATTTTTGATATTCAACCTGCTGTGCGCGCCCTGCTTTGCGGCGATAGGAGCTATAAAACGTGAGATGAACAGCGCAAAGTGGACTTGGTTCGCGATAGGTTACGAATGCGGATTTGCATACATAGTTTCACTGTGTGTATACCAGATAGGTTTGCTCATTGCGGGCGACGGCAGCGTTATAGGCATGATAGCTGCCTGCGTGATAATAGTTGCAATGCTCTATATGCTTTTCAGACCGTACAAAGAGAGTACAAAACTTACAAGAAGCGTAAGGGTAAAGGCGTAATA
Source organism: uncultured Clostridia bacterium (assembly GCA_947589355.1). Classification (GTDB taxonomy): domain Bacteria; phylum Bacillota; class Clostridia; order Oscillospirales; family Ruminococcaceae; genus UBA7477. The sequence continues at coordinate 17,420 of CANPZC010000001.1, read as the reverse complement.
TCATAAAGCATAAAAGATCTCTTCATCATACAAAACAGCAGTTATAACGTCTTCTGTCGCAATGGCAGAGGGCGTTATAACACTATACAAACGGGAGTTGAGTATTATGGAATACTTAGGAACTGTGGCTGTGATTATCGTGCTAGCCGCGATAGTTATCGGCATAATAATGTCAATAGTAAAGGATAAGAAAAAGGGAAAGTCGAGCTGCGGCTGCAACTGCGGCTGCTGCCCGAACTCGTCCGCCTGCCACGGAAATAGTCAGAAAAGCAAAAAATAATGCCGCGGTATTGAAGTTTTGAAAAAAGCGTGGTATACTGTTATTAGTAATATTTTAGGAGTGATATTATGGCTGAAAACAGAGTACCGCAGAGGAGCGATTTGCCCGATGAAACAAAATGGGCGATAAATGACCTATACCCCACCGATGAGGCTTGGGAGGAAGACCTCAAAAAGCTGGCGGCATACGGCGAGGAGCTGGAAAGCTACAAAGGCAGGCTTTCGCAGAGCGCGCAGGATTTATACGACTGTTTGCAGTGCGACGACAAAATAAGCGTTGTTGCCGATTCGCTGATAAACTATGCGCAGAGAAAGTCGGACGAGGACACGCGCGTTTCAAAGTATCAGGATCTGTGCGGCAGACTGATGTCTGTGATAGTGCAGCTGAACAGCCGCTGTTCGTTCATGTCACCGGAGATAGTTTCGATAAGTGATGAAACTCTTGAAAGCTTTTACAAGCAAGAGCCGCGGCTGGAGCTTTACAGGCTGGCTCTCACGCGCACACGCAGGCAGAGGGAGCATATACTTTCAGATGCCGAGGAACGCATACTTTCGCTTTCGGCTGAGCTTGGACAGGCGCCAGAAAATATATTCAATATGTTTTCCGATGCCGATCTGAAATTTCCCGATGCTATTGACAGTGAGGGCAAGGCACATCAGGTAACGCACGGCACATATATTTCGCTCATGCAGTCGCCTGACAGAAAACTGCGCGAAAGTGCGTTCAAATCTATGTACAGCACGTATACTTCTTTTAAAAATACAATGGCAGCAACGCTGAGCGCGCAGACCAAAAAGCTGGACTTTATTGCAAAGGCGAGAAAGTACGGCTCTGCGCTGGAGGCGGCGCTTGACGGCAACGAGATACCTGTTTCGGTGTACAAAAATCTGATAGAAGCCGTACACGCGAACATGGGGCAGATGTACAGATATGTGCGCCTGAGAAAGAAGCTGCTTGGCGTTGACGAGCTGCATTTTTACGACCTTTACACACCTATCGTTTCAGAGTGCGATGTGAAGATCTCTTACGAAGATGCGAAAAAAGAGATAAAAGACGCGCTTTCGGTGCTGGGCGAGGACTATATCGCGATACTTGACGAGGGCTTTTCTTCGGGCTGGTGCGACGTTTACGAGAACGAGGGCAAATGCTCGGGTGCATACTCGGCAGGGGCGCGTGTTCACCCGTTCGTGCTTCTCAATTACAGCGGAACGCTTGACAGCGAGTTTACCGTAGCGCACGAAATGGGTCACGCGATACATTCGTATCTTTCAAACAAAAATCAGCCTGTGGCATACAGCGACTATGTTATTTTTGTGGCAGAAGTGGCTTCTACCTGCAACGAGGCGCTGCTTATGCAGTATCTTCTGAAAAAGTCAACAGACAAAAAGCGCAGGGCGTTTTTGATAAACTACTTCTTGGAGCAGTTCCGCACGACGCTTTTCAGGCAGACGATGTTTGCGGAGTTTGAGCTGAAAATAAACGAGATGACTCAGCGCGGCGAGAGCCTTACGGAAGAAGTGCTGCGCGACATTTACAGAGATCTCAACAAGCTTTACTTTGGCAATGACATAGTTATTGACGAAGAAATTGCTATGGAGTGGGCGAGGATACCGCATTTTTACTACAATTTTTATGTGTATCAATACTCTACCGGCTATGCGGCTGCCATTGCGCTTTCGCAGAAAATACTAAACGGCGGCAAAGAGGCGGCAGAGCATTACAAGGAGTTTCTTAAAGGCGGCTGCAGCAAAACGCCTATTGAGCTTTTGCGCGGTGCAGGCGTTGACATGGCGACTGCGCAGCCGATAAACGAAGCAATTGCGCTTATGGGCGAGCTGCTTGACGAAATGGAAAGCCTGATGGAGGATTAAAAATGCTCGAAACTGCGGATAAAGTAGGGTATGCACAGTGGGATAGCGAAAATTTTGTGCTGCCGCGCGGCGATTTTGACAGTCTTGAAGATGCGCTGACGGCATTTTACAGCGCAGGCGGATATGATTTTTTTGAGGTGGTCGACCCCGAAAAATACGCGAGCCGCTGGCTTGAATATGTTGGCGGTCTTTACGCAGATATTGAAAGCGGAAAATACCCTATCAGCGGCAAGAGGTGCATACTGCCGCTTACACCAAAGCAGCGGTCGGAGCTTTCAACACGTGGCGTACCCGACATATTTACAAAAGACATTCAAAAAATATAAAAATAAAGAGCCACGGCAACAAGCCTCGGCTCTTTATTTATATGCAGATTTTAATACCCCAGCTCTTCGGCGACGAGTATCACGTTTATGCGGTCTTTGTGCCGCTGCTTGGCTGAGATGAGGAAGTTGCAGCATATGGTATCGCCTTTGCAGCCGTCGGTCATGCCGCCGTCAATTCCCATACAAACACCCTTTTCGGCGCAGTATGTATTGCAGCCCAGCCTTACACAGTTTGCAGGGGCGGCGATCTCTTTAACGCGCCTTACGGCATCATCAAGGCTGTGTACTATTTTATTATACCCTACCAGCATTATGACTTTCTTAGGGCCGTATGCTATCATTGAAACGCGGTTTGAGTTACCGTCAACGTTATAGAGCAAGCCGCTCTCGGTAACGGCATTTGACGAGGAAATGAAAAAGTCCGCGCCGTACATTTCTTTATAGCATTCGTCGGTATTCTCCCACTTTGTGCGGTCTATAAAGTTATATTTGCCAGACTTTACAAGGTCTGCAACGCCGCATTCCTGCATACTCATAGTGCCGCCGCAGCCGACAGACGAGCCCTGAGGCATAAGCTGCTCTACAAGTTTAAGAGCGTCTTCTTTGGTATCGCAAACATACGCTGCCATATTGTTTTTACGAAGTGCCTCGGCGGTGCGCTCAAGGCGTTTTTTGATGATGATCTTTACGTTGTTATCCATGGTTATCCTCCATTCATAATGTTTTTATAAAGACAGTGACGGCACGTTCAGTACCGCCACTTGTGTTTATCAAAGATCTGTAGTATCTATATCGTCGGTAGAAATGCTGTCCATTTCATCGCTGCTGTTGCCGCTGTTTCTTGCATTCTTCCACGCCTCGAACGAGTGCTGATCAAGTGCGCCGTCCAGCTCTGAAGTTGCCGGTCTTTCAACGGGTGCGCCGCAGTTGGGGCAGAACTTCTTGCCGGCAGGTATCTGAACGCCGCAGCTGCCGCAGGTCTCAACGGCTTCCTGCATGGGTGCAGCCGTTTGCTGAGATGCTGTACTTGTCTGCTGTACGCCGCCCATGGGTGCGCCGCCGCTTCTCTGCCACTCTATAAACTCGGGGTCGGAAGCTATTTTGCCCTGAGGCGGTATATTGAACATTGACATCAGTATTCCTGCCTGCTTGGGGGTTATCTTCATGCCCTTGAATATCTTGGAAGACACATAGTTTCTGTTCTTGTGGTTATAGGTCATGCTGAACGCATTGAGGTATACTTCTGAGAAATCTCTTGCGTGCGAGAAGGTAAGCTTTAAGTACGGTCTGCCGCTGAGGCTCGAAGCCGCTATCGGCACAAGGTTTGTTACATTGTCACCCGACATTTCAAGCATTGATCTGAGCTGATTGCCGTTCATAGGATTAAATGTAAGTCTGTTGCCGTCATAGGTCTGCGCCCAGTCGTTATCCTGCTCTATAAATATCTCTTTAGCCTGCGAATAAGCTATGGTGAGCGCGAAGAAGTTTATTACAAACAGCTCGGCTATCCATACTATCCACAGCATAACGCCCTTTACAGACTCGCTGTTTGTGGTCGTGGACGAATATGAAGATGGCGATGAAGAATACGACCATCTGCCGACTTCATTTATTTCTTTTATCCTTGACCACAGCTCGCCGGGGTGCGCAAGAACTTTGCCGAGCGACGGTACTTCGATAGTGCCGTAATAATCAGCTACAAAGTCTTCAAGGTCAATATCTCTGACATTCTCGATATAATCGGCTGCGTTCATCGCCTTTGCCTTTTCAAGGTTTGTTTTACATTCCTCTTTTGTCTCGCCGAGGATAACATCATAATAATACCACTCATACAAAGTGCAGTCTTTCATTTCGGCTATCGCATCGGAGCTGAACTGCTCGTTTATATCAATATCACTTGTCAGGCACAAAACATTCATATATGTATAAGCGTTTGTCTGAAGAAGCTCCCACGTTTCATCAAAATCAGTGGGGTTGCCGTTTTCATCTTCAAAATCATAATACATTTCAAATTCTTCATACGCGTTGGCAGACTTCATATCGTCTCTTATGCTTTCAAAAGTATCTGCTTCTTCATACTGATCGGCTATCATCTGCCAGTCATAATGAACATACATAGCCCACTTAATATAAGTCGCGCCGAGTATGCCGATGATAAGCGCAACAAGCACCATGGTCGGGTTGCGCAGCTTGAATTTCTTGACTATCATCTTGCCGGCAAAGCCCATTACAGCGCCATAGCCGAGTGCGGCTAAAACGTTGAGCATAACTATGGTACATTTTCTGTTTATCCACAGGTAGACCCACGCAAGCGCCGTGCCAAGAACAATATAAGCCACGATAAGGCTTATCATGCCTACTGCGGAAAAGCGCTTCGACGGGCGGTAATATCTGTCAAACATAAATTTTCCTCCAAACATTGTTTATAATTCTTATTAAATATAGTTTACTATAAGATTATAACACAGTCTGCTGAAAATTTCAATAGCTTTTTAAATAAAAGATATAACAATCTTACACAAAATTATTTGTCGCATATTAGAAATTTATCACAAAAAAATCTTCTGAAAGGATTGCAATTTTCAGAAAGATACGTTATAATATACTTATGAACATTTTCAAAAAGACATACAGGAGGTTTTTTTATGTTAGTTTCTGCAAAGGATATGCTCAACAAGGCAAGAGAGGGCAAGTATGCCGTAGGTCAGTTCAACATCAACAATCTTGAATGGACAAAGGCTATACTCCTCACGGCTCAGGAGTGCAATTCCCCCGTTATTCTCGGTGTTTCCGAGGGTGCGGGAAAGTATATGTGCGGATACACGACTGTTGTAGGCATGGTAAAGGGCATGATAAACGAGTTGAACATCACTGTTCCCGTTGCTCTGCACCTTGACCACGGCACATTCGAGGGCGCTAAGGCTTGCATCAACGCAGGTTTCTCGTCGATAATGTTCGACGGCTCTCACTACCCTATTGAAGAAAACATCGCTAAGACTACCGCTCTGGTAAACACCTGCGACGTTCTGGGCATTTCGCTCGAAGCTGAGGTAGGCGCTATCGGCGGCGAAGAAGACGGCGTTGTTGGCATGGGCGAATGCGCTGACCCCGACGAATGCAAGGCTATTGCAGACCTCGGCGTTACCATGCTTGCGGCAGGCATCGGAAACATTCACGGCAAATACCCTGAAAACTGGGCTGGTCTGTCGTTTGAAACACTTGCGGCTGTTAAAGAAAAGGTTGGCGATATGCCCCTGGTTCTGCACGGCGGCACGGGTATTCCCGACGACATGATAAAGAAGGCTATCTCCCTCGGCGTTGCCAAGATAAACGTAAACACCGAATGCCAGCTTGTTTTCCAGGAGGCTACTAGAGCTTACATCGAGGCAGGCAAGGATCTTCAGGGCAAGGGCTTTGACCCGAGAAAACTCCTCGCTCCCGGCTTTGAGGCTATCAAGGCTAAGGTCAAGGAGAAAATGGAGCTGTTCGGCAGCGTAAACAAGGCTTGATTTTAGCTTTCACCGAGTGTATTCCGGGAAACCACTCGTTAATAAAAACAGGAACGGCAATTACTATGTTTTTACAAGGTGCGTCTGTTCCCACGGGCGCACTTTTTGTTGCCATTCTGTTTTGTAATTTGCAGATCACGGTCTGCCTGCTGTTACTATACTGCCTCTGGGGAAAACCTTTCTGAAGAAAGGTTCTTCCCCATACCCCTTTCCAAAGACTTTTATATTGTTTTTTGCGAGGGGTAATTCGTTTTAGAAAAAGCGCAAAAAGACAAGCTTTTACTTTCTTTTTTCAATGATAATTACCCCTCGCAAAAAATATGGAAGTTTTAGTGAGGGGGGCTTGGGGGATGACCCTTTTCCAAAAGGGTCTCCCCCAAAAGCAACGTAATAACAGCAAGCAAAACTGCGGTCTGAAATATCAAAAGCAGGAGGAATAGAAGATGAAGATAGACACAAAGGCGATAGCGACGGCGGGGTTAGTGGCTGCGGCATACGCAGCATTGACGGTGGCGCTGAGCAGCTTATCATACGGCAACATACAGTTCAGGGTAGCTGAGGCGCTTATGATGCTGTGCTTTTACAAAAAGAGGTACTGCGCGGCGCTGACGGTGGGTTGCTTTATAGCGAACATATTCAGCCCTATGGCGCTTGACATGGTGTTTGGCACGCTGGCGACGCTGGCGGCGGCGATACCTATGTATTTAATAGGCAGAAATGCTGAGAAGAACCGTCTGCCGAAGATGATAGTAGCATCGCTTATGCCGGTCATAAGCAACGCTCTGATAGTCGGCATGGAGCTGAAAGTATTTGTGCATCTGCCTTTTTGGCTTTCGGCGGCGGAAGTGGCGATAGGCGAGGTAGTGTGCGTAACCATACTTGGTGTAGTGATATTCACAATAATGGAGAAAAACAAGTATTTCAAAAAGCTTGTAACGGCAGGCTGAAACACGCGGCGGCAGAAATTTTCTGTCGCTTTTTGCTTGAAAATAGTTTGGCATGGTGCTATAATATTTATAGAGGTGAGCGTTATGAAAAAGGTATTTGTTATGTTTTTATGCGCATTGTGCGGCGTTATGCTCGTTTCATGCGGCAGGGCGGCTGAAAGCGATACCGAAAACGTTACTAAGCCTGCTGCGGAAATTTCAGAGACTACAGCGGAAACATCAGAGGCGGCGACAACGAGCGTTACCGACGTTACCACCGCCGAAGTTACGACTGCCGAAATTACCACTACCACACCGCAGACGACCACTCGACCTATTACTACAACAAAACACACGCAGCACGTTTTTGCTGAATGGAAGACCGTGAAAGAGCCTGACTGTGTAAACAAGGGCAGCAAAGAGCGAGAATGTCTTATGTGCGGATACAAAGAAACGCAGGAACTGCCGCTGAAAGAACACACTTTCGGAGAGTGGGCTGTAACTAAGGCTGCATCATGTACCGAAAGCGGCGTTAAGACGAGAAAATGCAGCGTTTGCGGAAAGACCGAAGAAGCAGGCATTGACGCTGTGGGGCACAAATTCGGCGACTGGCAGACCACCAAAGCCGCTACATACGAAACTACCGGCGAAAGAGTGCGCAAATGCGGCGTTTGCGGATACAGCCAAAGCGAAGTTATACCCGTAAAAGTGCTGACAGATGCTGACAAACTTGCTATGGCGCGAGAGGTAGCGCAGGAAATTGCGGATTCGATAGAGGGCGATACCGACCTTGAAAAGGTTTCGCAGGCAGCTGCGATAGTTGCGTGGTATTCAAGTCAATGCAATTACACCATGGAGGGCAAAGATTACGCGACCGCTTACGGCGTTTTTATAAAGGGAGAATACTCGTGTGCAGGCTCAACGCGCGCGCTGGGTCTGGTGCTTGAATGTATGGGCTACAAGTGGCAGCACGCTAATGAAAATCAGTACACGCATCAGTGGTGCATAGTGACTATGGACGGTCAGGAGGGGTATGCTGACGGTCAGGTAGGCTGGGCAGGCTACGGCAAGCACCCTGTTGCAGAATAAACCGAAAATTTTTGGAGAAGCGATATGATATCTATACTTTTTGTATGCCACGGCAACATATGCCGCTCGCCGATGGCTGAATTTGTTATGAAAGACATGGTGAGAAAGAGCGGTCTGGAGCGCGAAATTTACGTTGAATCGGCGGCGACCAGCACCGAGGAGCTTGGCAACGATATGCACCATGGCAGCAAGGCGCGCCTGCGCGAGGCAGGTATACCATTCACTAGGCGAAGCGCGCGGCAGGTGTGCGCTGACGACTACGGCGCGTTTGACTACATAATAGTTATGGATCAAAACAATATGCGCAATATTCGCAGAATAATACGCTCTGACCCGAGCGGCAAGATACGCAGGCTGCTTGACTTTACCGACCGCGTGGGAGAGGACATTGCAGACCCATGGTACACGGGCGATTTTGACCTGACGTACAGTGACATCAGCGAGGGCTGCGAGGGGCTGCTTGATTTTTTGTGCAAAAACAAAATTAGCTATTGACAAACCGTTTTGAGTGTGTTATAATATGAAATTGTCGGGCAGAGACAGGCAGAGGCAGGCAGAGCCGGGCAATATGCGCCAGTAGCTCAGTTGGATAGAGTGTTTGGCTACGAACCAAAAGGTCGGGGGTTCGAATCCCTTCTGGCGCACCAGAAACGCCTTTAACTAACGTTAAAGGCTCAGTGAATAGTGAAGAGTGAATAATTTATAGTTAATAGTTGTCCGTGTGGAGGCGTTTCTGTACTATTCGTTATTCACTATTCACTTTTCATTATTCACTAGATGTTATCAATAACTTTTTCTTTAAACGAACCAAGAGACCCTCATGGGTCTTTTTTATTGCCTGTATTGTTTGCGCTTACGCGCAGCGCAGGAGCGCAGTGTCTTGTCGGCTTTAGCCTCCAAGCCACCCCGAAAAAAGTCCTCGCCGCCAAAAACGGTCGGTGGCGCACACCTTGCGGTGTGACGGGCTTTTTTCCTTTGCTATCACAACTTTGCGCATAATCTTCTGTATCTTTTCAGTGATCGCGTTCACCGCTTATACTTAGTTGTTCTAAAATATTAAATACGATCCCCCACCCTCCACACGCCCTCCACGAAAAGAGCAGCTGGCAGAATATTCTTCCAGCTACGTGAGGGAGTGAGCATGGTTTTGTTTTTTGGGACGATGTGTTGCGGTGGCGTGCGGTGTTTACTGGGCGCGGTCTTGCGCTATCAGAGGTTAGAAGTCAGGTGTTAGAAGTAAGAAACAGTTTTGCAATGTTTGAACAAAGCTGTTTTTCTGCGGTCAAGAGTAGGAGGCAAGAATGCATTATTTGTTCGTATCGTGATTTATGCGAATTTTGAAGTTATAACCTATCCCCCACCCTGCGGACAATCAAAGAAAAGATAGTGGCGGAATATTCTTCCAGCAATCTGCGAGAGTAAGAGTTAGTTTATGTGGAGTAATGGGGCTGTGTGTCGGTTTGGCGAACTATATATTACAATTCAACAATTTTATATACATAAGCTGCCTATCTTTCTACTCCCTCAAGCCCTCGCTTATATTGACTTGCAGGGCGTTTTGTGCTATAATTTATACAGAAAAATTCGCTCATTACGAACGGAGGAGCATAATGAACGTTTCAATAATCAGGCGGCTGACCGCTGCGGCTGCTGCTGTGTGTTTGTCTGTATGCATAACATTTACAAACTTCGGCAATTTTACGCGCGCAGGCGCCGACACCACTTACGTTAAGACCATATACAACGAGCAAAACGGCTTGCCCACGGGCGAGGCCAACACTGTTTTGCAAACCAGCGACGGCTACATATGGATAGGCAGCTACGGCGGACTTATACGCTATGACGGCAGCAATTTCCGCAACTACAGCACCGACGGCTCTGTTTCGTCGTCTTCGATACGCTCGCTTTTTGAGGACAGCAAGGGCAGGCTGTGGATAGGCACTAACGATGCAGGCGTTTATCTGTATGAAAACGGCTCGTTCAGCACGATAAAGAGCCCGGGAGATTACTCGTTTTTATGCATAAGAGATTTTGCCGAGGACAAGGACGGCAGGATATACATAGCTTCGACTTCGGGCATTGGTGAGATAGCTGACGGCGAAATAAAGGTATACTCTGGCGAGGGGCTTGCAGGCGAGACGGTATATTCTATAGCGTGCGACCCTTTGGGCAGAGTCTGGGCTGCTATGAACTCTGGCAAGTGCGCGGTGGTATCAAACGGAAGTGCGGAGAAAATTCTTGACCCGACGGATATTTTTGAAACGGCTGAGATATACTGTGTTGCCAGTGACAAGGACGGCAAGATCTACCTTGGTTCTTCGGAAGACAAAGTGGCAGTGCTGACGTTTGACGAAAGCGGTAATTACGTTACAAAAGTTTACTCTGCCGACCCGATAGTTACCCACAACAGCATTGAGATAGCCGCTGACGGCAGGATAGTTATATGCGGCGAACACGGATTTGCGGTAATGGATCAAGACGGCAAAATACTGATGCTTGACGACACCGAGCAGTCGCTGCCGACAAACGATGCGGTTATAGATTACGAGGGCAACATCTGGTTCGCATCGTCTACCTACGGCGCGATAAAGTACACCGTGGGCTGCATTTCTGCGCTGGGTGGAGAGGGCATCTCTGACATTGCTATAAACGCTGTCACAAAGGCTGACGGCGACATATACGCGGCGCACGACAACGGCATTTCTATTGTTGACGGCGGCGGAAAAGCCATAAAAAACGACCTCACGCAGATGCTTGACGGCATAAGGATAAGGCACATAATGACCGACAGCGCAGGAGAAGTGTGGATATCGACATACTCAGACTTCGGGCTTGTGAGGTACGAACCGAAAAGCGGTGACATCACCACATACAACACCGAAAACGGCTTGATAAGCAACCGCGTAAGAATGGTGATACAGCTTTCCGACGGCTCATACGCGGTGGCGACGCAGGAGGGCGTAAACATAATAAAGGACGGCGAAGCTACAGAAAGCTACGGCTCGAAAGACGGGCTGACGGTATCTGCGATACTGTGTCTGGCGCAGGACAAGGACGGCACGCTTTACATGGGCAGCGACGGCGGCGGAATTTACGCTCTGAAAGACGGAAAAATAACCAACTATGGCTTTCAGCAGAAGCTGGAAGAAGGCGTTGTTCTGCGAATGATACCCGAGGACGGCGGCGACGGCTACTTTGTAAGCGCGGGAAGCAACCTGTATTACTGGGATAAAAAAGAGTTTCGCAAGCTGGAGAATTTTCTGAAAGGCGCAGGAAGTATTTTTGATTTTGTTGACCGCGGCGGAAAACTGTGGCTTTTGCAAAACAACGGTCTTATTGCGCTTGACAAACAGCAGCTTCTGAGCGGCGAGACCGCAAAAAGCTCGGTATACAGCTTTGACAGCGGACTTACGGGCTCGCTGAACGCGAACACTTGGAACTACACCGATGAGGACGGCAAACTATACATATCTACTCGGCACGGCATAAGCGTTTTCGGCTTTGAGGAAGCAAGCGCAGATCTGCCGCGGATAGCTATAAACAGCGTGACCGTTGACGGCAAGGTATACGAGCAGCCGAAAGATATAACTATTCCGGGCGGCGCGCAGCGTATAACTATTGATTTTGCGGCGCTTTCATATGTTGGCGGAAGTGATTTTACTGTATCTTACCGTCTTGAGGGCTTTGAAGACAGCGAGACCGTGCTTACGGGCTCTAACAGTGATATTGTAAGCTACACGAACCTGCCGGGCGGCGAATACAAATTTGTTGTAAGGGTATACTCGACCGAATACCCCGACAACGCGCAGGTCTACACTATGACAGTGAACAAGACAAAGCGGCTGAGGGAATATCCGCTGTTCTGGATACTGATAGTTGTGCTGATGCTGATAATTGTTGCGGTGATAATCTCGATAATCGCGGCGGTTAGGCTGAGGGCGGCACGGCGCAGGCAGGAAGCATACAAAAAGATAGTTGAACAGTCGCTGAAAACATTTGCGGAAACTATTGATGCAAAAGACAAGTACACCACGGGTCACTCGCTGAGAGTTGCGGCGTACTCGCGTGAATTATCACGAAGAATGGGGCTTTCGGCGGCTGAGCAGGAGAGGATATACTACATTGCGCTTCTGCACGACATAGGCAAGATAGGCGTACCCGATAACATTCTTACAAAGCCCGGCAAGCTTACCGACGAGGAAATGGACATAATACGCACTCACCCTGCTATCGGCGGAAAGATACTGGAGAACTTCACGGCGATAGACGGCATTTCGCAGGGGGCGCGCTACCACCACGAACGCTTTGACGGCAACGGCTACTGCGAAAAGCTTGCAGGTGAGGAAATACCGCTTGAAGCGCGTATAATAGGTGTTGCTGATACTTACGATGCTATGAGCAGCACGAGGTGCTACCGCAAGGCGCTTACACAAGAGGCTATAACCGAAGAGCTAAAACGTGTCAGCGGCAGCCAGCTTGACCCGACTATTGTGCCGCATATGCTGGATATGATAGCCGACGGCACCGCGCCTATGGAGACAGTATCGGAACTTAGCAAAATTCTTGACGAAAAAGACAGCGTAAAACAATAAGTTAAAAATGCTTGACTTTTTCACAAAATATGTTATAATTATACTGTTAGATTTCATCGGTCGCTTTGACGGAGGAGAGAAAGAGCATGAAAAAAGAGGACTTTGATTATATATGGTCTGACAAGAAGCGGACGCTTTTCGGTTTGCCGATTTCGTTCACCAAGTATTTTCTGACGAAGGATAAGTTTATCACACGCAGAGGTTTTCTCAGCGTATCGGAGGACGAGTGCGAGCTTTACCGCATTACCGACAAGCGGCTGAAACTGCCGTTTATGCAGAGGCTTTTCAAGTGCGGCACGGTTTATCTGCACGTTAAGAACGATGCCGACACCCCTGTTAAAGAGGTACACGCGATAAAAAATCCGCGGCAGTTCATGAAGCTGCTTGAAGACAGCGTGAACGCCGAGCGCGACAAGTACAACATTCGCGGCAGAGACATGGTGGGCGGCGCGCACCCTCACCCGGACATGGACGACGACAGTATTGACGACCACCCGTTCTGATGATATTATAAAAAACAAGGCTGCATGAGCAAAAAGTTCGTGCAGTCCTTTTTACATTGACATATCGTTTTCTACATTTACAACGGTGAAATACTTTTCATTTTCGGCGCGGAGCTTTTCCCTGATAAGCTCTGCGGTTTTTTCGTTGGAATACCTGAAACCATACGGCACGGCTGCATCAAAAATGAGATTTATATGCTGCGTGCCTTTTGTTATGCGAAAGTCGTGGATAGATATTTCGCTGTCTATCTCTTTGACCGTTTTTTCACACAGTTTTCGCAGCTGAATAGTTTCTTCGTCTGTATCTGCGATAGGATCAACGTGAATAGTTACCGAGCAGTTATACTCGGTTTTCAGATCGTCTTCTATAATATCTATAAGCTCGTGGGCATCTGCAAAATTCATGGTAACGGGTACTTCGGCATGAAGAGAGATCATCATATTGCCTGCGCCGTAATCGTGAACCAAAAGATCATGCACGCCCTTGATATTCGGGTAGCTGCACACCCTGTCGCGTATCTCGCAGACAAGCTGCTTATCGGGGCGTGTGCCCAGCAGCGGTGTAAGGCTGTCGCGAAAGGTCATAACGCCTGTATACATTATAAACAGCGACACCAGCACACCTGCATAGCCGTCGGTATTTATGCCTGCGAATTTTGCAATAAGCATTGAAATTATTACCGCCGCTGTAGAAACGGTATCGCTCAGGCTGTCCATAGCGGCGGCTGTAAGAGTACCCGAATTTATAAGTCTGCCCAGCCTGCGGTAAAAGAAAAACAGCCACAGTTTTACGGCAACGGATATTATAAGTACTGCAAAGGCAAGGGCGCTGAACGCGACTTTTTCTGCGTGAATTATTTTTGTAACGGAGCTTTCGGCAAGCTCTAAGCCCATTACCATAATTATAAACGAAATGATAAGACCCGTCACGTACTCCATTCTGCCGTGACCGAACGGGTGTTCTCTGTCTGCCGGTCTGCCTGCAAATTTGAAGCCAACGAACGTCAGCAGAGATGAGCCTGCATCGGAAAGGTTGTTGAAGGCATCTGCCATTACCGAAACAGAGCCTGCCACAAGCCCTGCCAGCAGCTTGCCCAGAAAGAGCATAACATTAACCGCAATACCCGTAAAAGAGCCTACATACCCTACCCTGCGGCGGTTGGCAGTTTCTTTCACATCGCCGCGGACAAACATTTTCAATAAAAGTTTTGTCATAATATTACCTTGCTATTTTAGCATAAAATGCAGCGGCATACCGTTTTTCATAGCGATCTTTACTTCGCCTTGGATAAGCGGAAGAAAATATCTGAGAGCTTCGTCTGAAACGTTATTTCCGCTGTCGGTTATCCACTTTTTGGGGAACGGCTTTTCGGTGTTGGCGACCTCGTTTGCATCTACAGAATCGACCGTGACAACATACGGTATATCGCTAAGGCGCTTAAAGTACATCATTCTGCCGCTCTCGCCGTTCATAGCAGCTTTCAGACCGCACGCGCCTATAAGCTCTGCTTCGTCTATATCGGTCTTAGAACATATATGGCTGGAACATCTTTGCATAACATTCAGCTCAATTGAGCGCACTTTGCAGTTTATCTCCTTGGCGATAATGCGCTCTAAACGTTTGCCTATGCCTGATAGCTGTATGTGACCGAATGCATCGGTACTGCTGCCCTGCTCGTTCTCGTCAAGCTTAACGCCCTCAGAGACTGCGACTATTACAGCCTGATGTTTAGCCTGCTGGCATTTTACATCTTCTACAAAACGGCTCACGCTGAAATCGCCCTCGGGCAGATAGATAAGGTGGGGCGCAATTTCGCCGTTGGCACGAAGCATACAGGTAGAAGCCGCCAGCCAGCCTGCGTTTCTGCCCATTATCTCGATTATTGTAACGCTTTCTATACTGTAAACTCTGCTGTCGCGGATAATTTCCTGCACAGTTGAGGCAACATACTTAGCCGCCGAGCCAAAACCGGGAGTGTGGTCGGTAACGCAAAGGTCGTTGTCAATGGTCTTCGGCACGCCTATTACCTTTATATCGCTCCTGCCTATGCTCTCAAAATACTTTGACAGCTTTACAACGGTATCCATAGAATCGTTGCCGCCGATATACACAAACTTTTGTATCCTGTGCTTGTCAAAGGTTTTAAGAGCCTTTATATACGGCGTTTCGTCGGTCTCGGCGTCGGGCAGTTTATACCTGCAAGAGCCCAGAATTGTAGACGGCGTTTGCCGCAGAAGTTCCATGTCTTCATTTGTAGATATCGCGGAGTTGAGAATTATAAGGTCATCGCCTATAATGCCCTCGATGCCGTTGATAGAGCCAAAGACCGTATCTATCTCGGGAGTTTTGAGAGCCTCGCGGAACACTCCGACGAGTGAAGCATTTATAGCGCAGGTAGGACCTCCCGATTGTGCGACTGCTATGTTCATAATATGTATACCTCCGTACAGATGTTTCAGCCGCCCTGCTTGGCGGTGTTTTCGTCGCTGCGTTCTTTAAGCTCGCGGCTCTCTTTCAAAAGCTCGTGAAGTTTTTCGCTGTCGCCGCTGTCAAGGGCGTTTTTGTAATCCTGCAAAGCATTTATAACGCAGCCTATCTCAAACGAAAGAGCATCTTTATTAAGCATAAAAAGTTCCGTCCACATATCCTCGTTAAGGTATGCGACCCTTGTCATATCTTTAAAACTGCCTGCCGAAAAACCTGCCTGTTTCAAAAGCGACGGGCTTTTTACATACGATGCCGAAACTATATGCGCCAGCTGCGATGTGAACGCTATAACTCTGTCATGCTCCTGCGGAGTGCTTATAACAGTTTTGCGAAAACGCATCTCGTGCGCTAAGTCTGAAAGCAGCTGCACCGCGCCTTGGTCGGTATCCTCATCTGGGGTGATTATAAAACTTGCGTTGTCAAAAAGGTTATCTAAAGAATAGCGGTAACCCGAAAACTCTCTGCCTGCCATAGGGTGGCAGCCTACAAAATGCACGCCCCTTTCGGCAAGCGGCTTAGTCAGAGCCTTGACTATCTCGGTCTTTACGCCGCAGGTATCGGCAACCACCGCGCCTTTTTTGAATTTATCGGCATTTTTCAGAACAAAATCTATCGTCAGTCCTGCATATAAACCTATGAACACAACGTCCATGTCTTTCAGGTCTTCAGCGGTAATAGCGCCGTCAATCGCTTCTTCCGAAAGGGCGGTCTTCAGCGTTTGCTGGCTGCGGTTTATAGCATAAACGCTGTGATTTGTGTTCTTTTTGAGAGTTTTAGCGATCGAGCCGCCTATAAGCCCCAGACCTACAACAGCTATTTTCATACGTCTTCCTCCGTTTTACATATCTCTATAATAGCGTTCGCATATATTTTTGCAACATTTTTAAGCTGCTCTATGCTAATATATTCATCAGCCGAGTGCATATTGCAGTCTTCGCCCCGAGGGGCAGCGCCGAATGCCACGCCTTGCGGCATATTGTGCGCATAGGTAACGCCCGTTTCGCAAACGCACTGTGCTTTTTCGCCCGTAACTTTTTCATACGCGCGTTTCAGAGCATCAATAAACGGGGTGTTTTCATCAACGTGGTGAGCTTCCATTGTCTGCTTGTGCGTTATCTCATAGCCGTTTGCAGAGAGAGCTTTTTCAATGCCGCCGACTACTTCATTCACCGTTCTGCTAACGGGGAAACGGCAATCTAAACTTATCTCGCAGCTGTTTTCGTTCATATCGCACACCGTAAAAGCAAGTGTTGTGCTGCCCGAAACTTCATCTGAAAAATTTATGCCAAGGCTTTCGCCGTCTGTTTCTTCAAACGGGAAAAGGCTCGATAATACGGAACATTCTTTTATACCCAGAATACCCAGTACCTTTACAAGAGCGGTAAGGGCATTTACACCAAGCTGTGGGCGCGAACCGTGCGCCGACTTACCAAGAGATGTTATCTCTACCACGCCGCCGCTTTCGGTAACGGTAAACTCCGCTGATGTTTGCGCGGTATCTATTGCCTTGTAAATATCGCCTGCCGAATAGCCGCAAAGCACAGCCTGAGCCTTTGCAGGAACGGCATTTACAGCGCCTTTGCAGGTTATTTTGGCGTTTACGTCAGTACCGCCTGTAAACTGCTTTTTAGCGGTGATGTGCGCCATGCCTTTTTCGGCGTTTACTATCGGAAATTCGCCGTCAGGGGTGATAACACACTGCGGCAGCTGCTTTCTTTGCGAGTAATACTCAATATCCTCGCAGCCAAGTTCTTCGCCGCCGCCGAAGATATACCTGACAGAGCTTTTCAGCGGTATGCCGAGTTCTTTGATAGCTTTAACGGCATACAGAGAAGC